>JBNGCR010000050.1:0-30503 GCA_050045915.1 Limnospira sp. | reverse complement strand
GTGGACTCGGTTGGACATAGAGTATCCTAACCACCTTGGCGGTTGCTATACATCTAAATATCGCGTCAGTTCCGCTTCTAGCCCCTCCGGAAAGGAATTCTATCAGCTTCGGTTATCCCCTCCTAAACCTCCCCAATCATCTTTAGATGATTTGAGCTATTAGCTTGGGAATTCATTCCCAAGCGGTTTGGATATCCAACCGGCTTTTTCCGGGTATTTAATTAGAATAGCAACGTGAAATATAGCGCTGCGCGCGGTCCTCGAGAATCGAGAGTCGGGAGCCCTTGAAAACTCAAAGCCCCTCTAAATCGAGGTTTTGAAGTTTTTTTGGTCTCCTCGATTTGTAAACACACGAGCGCGATACTTGCGATAATTGACAAAACTCGCTCCATTAAAAGCCCCCATAATTGGGGATTTGGGGGTTGGGTGAAGCCCCCAGAATTGGGGGTTGGGGGGCGAAATAATTGACAAAACTCGCTCCATTAAAAGCCCCCATAATTGGGGATTTGGGGGTTGGGTGAAGCCCCCAGAATTGGGGGTTGGGGGAAGCTCCCAGAATTGGGGGTTGGGTAAAGCCCCCAGAATTGGGGGTTGGGGGAAGCCTCCAGAATTGGGGGTTGGGGGAAGCCCCCAGAATTGGGGGTTTGGGTGAAGCCCCCAGAATTGGGGGTTGGGGGCGAGAATCAAAATCAAAGCCCCCACAATTGGGGGTTTGGGGGCGAAAAACGATTAACGATCGCCCCCCATCACCCATCCTTCGGCGGCACCGGATCGTAACCCCCCGGATGCAGGGGATGGCAGCGCAAAATCCGGCCGATCGCCATCCATCCCCCCCGAAAAACACCGAACCGGCCGATCGCCTCCATCGCATATTCCGAGCAAGTCGGCTGGAACCGGCACGCCGGCGGCAGCAACGGCGAAATCAATAATTTGTAACCCTTAATTACAGCAATTAATATCCGTTTCATCTCAAAAACCGTGCAAAACGACCTGGGGAGCCAACACCGTTTTCTCCCCCTCCATTATCCGTCCGATTCCCAAAAACTGCCCCTCCTCATCGTAAACCCGCAACACAGTATCCACAGTTCCAGAAACCGGAATTCGCTGTCCCTGACACCAGCGTTTCCCCTCCTCCCCCGGAAGCCCGATCGCATCCAAATGCATCAACGCCGCCGACGGATCGCAGGGCACGAACGAACCCGCCTTCACCTGGGTTTCCAAATCCGCGGTCGCCACACTATCTTCCAACGAGAAACCGCTGCTGCGCGTGCGAACCAACCCCGCCAGCGTCGCCCCCGTTTCCACCTTCTCCCCCCAATCCCGGGCGATGGAGCGGATGTAAGTCCCCGTACCGCAGGCGATCGCGACCTCCAACTCCGGAAACTCTCCTGGACGCCACCCCAGCACCTCCAAACCGAACACCTCCACCGTGCGGGTGGGCACCTCCACCACCTCGCCCCGTCGCGCCCGTTCGTAAAGTCGCTTGCCCCCGACGTGAATGGCGCTGTAGCGGGGGGGCTTTTGTTCGATTTTGCCCAAAAACTCCGGCAGCACCGCCTCCACCCGTTCCCGCGTCAAATCCGACGGCGATCGCTCCGTCAGGACCTCCCCCTCCAAATCGTCCGTCGCCGTCGTCACCCCGAACCGAATCACCGCCCGGTAAGCCTTCTCCGAAGACAAAAACTGCAACAGCCGCGTCGCCCGCCCCAAAGCCACAGGCAGCACCCCCGTCGCCGCCGGGTCGAGGGTCCCCGCGTGTCCCACCCGCTTCAGGTGCAACAGCCGCCGCACCCGTGCCACGCAGTCGTGGGAAGTCCAGCCCTTCGGCTTGTCCAGATTGAGAAACCCCTGCACGTCAGACATTTTTAAATAACGATCGCATCAATTTCAGTAAAATCTCCCGCACCCAAATTATCAACCCCCAGCACGATCGCCAAGAAACTTTCGTTATCATCAAAATTGCGATCCAAACGGATCACGGCGCTGTTGGCAAACTCCTGGTTCAAACCCACCGAACTCCCCGGAACGATTTCCAGGTCGGAAAATTGCAAGCCACCCGTCAGCAAAATTTCATCCTCGTTCGGGTTGTAATCGACAATCAAATCCGCAAAATCGAGCGAGATCCCCCCCGTCACGGAACTCAGCGCGAAGGAATCTTGCCCCTCTCCGCCGATCAGATCGTCAATGCCCCGATCGCCCGACAGGATATCATTTCCGGCTCCCCCATCCAGGATGTCGTCATTTTGGCCGCCGAATATCACGTCGTCGTCATCGCCGCCCAATAGCGAGTCATTGGCGAAATTACCGAACAGGGCATCCGCCCCCGCCCCGCCATCCAGGGTATCCCCCTCCTGTCCCCCGAACAGGGTATCATCCCCGTCACCTCCGAGCAGAGAATCCCGGCTCCGGTTGCCGAACAGCCAGTCGTCCCCAGTTTCCCCGTTCAGGGTATCCACATTGTCCGCCCCGTAGAGGGTATCGTTGCCGCCCCCCCCCAACAGCGAGTCCGGCCCCTCAAACCCGATGATGCGATCGGGGCTTCCGGTGCCCGTCACCGTGTCCCCCGCCGGGTCGGTGACTTCGATCTCGTTAGCCGAAACCCCCCCGGAGTCCGAGCCTCCCCCCGAGTCCGAACCGTTTCCCCCCGAACCGCCATTCCCATTAGAGGAATCGTCCTCTCTGGAAATGATGATATTAGCCGGCAGGGTGTCACCTCCGTTCAACAACTCTTCCAGAACGTTGGAATCGATCACTACTGATGTCATAATCTTCTCAAAATATCGCAGATTTTTCTCGAATTTTACCGTTTTTCGGATGAAACGGAGGTCTGATGGTGTCGGACGCGATCGGATCTCCCCATCCCTGCGAGATACCGTCCGCCCGTCAGGGTTTGTCCATCCCAGGGGGCGATCGCCACCTTCACCCCAGATTCTCCAAATGCCTACAATTGTAAGAGTTTGTCAGAAAAAACTGAGATCCCTCACCGTCCTAACTCACTTTCAAAGTTGAATATAATGGTGGTCAGTTCAGAACCCTTGTCAGCACCCCCGGCTGAAGCACGGGGGCTTCGTGCCCTCCCCTTCAGGTAGCTGACCAGCTTAAGCCTTAACTGGCTACGTGAAAATTCTGTCCGACCCTTGGGAACTGCCGAGTCAAAACCCATAAAACTTGCGTTCTTTTTCCCGATGCTCAAAATTCACCTACCATTCCTGTGAGTTCATCATGAGTATGTTTAATGCCACCGCAATCCTAATTGATGCCTTCGTACAGCGCCTACAGGCAGGCTACCGTCGCACCTACGGTGGCTTCAAGCCCGACTACCCGGAAATCATCGCCTGGGCCGGCACGATGGCCCTGGAAAACATCGCCAACTGTGACGCGCTCTACCACAACGTCGAGCACACGATGCTCGTCACCCTCGTCGGACAGGAGATCTTGCGCGGAAAACACATCCGGGAAGGGGGCGTCACCCCGGAAGACTGGCTGCACTTCACCATCTCCCTCCTCTGCCACGATATCGGCTACGTCAAAGGCGTCTGCCGGCGCGATCAGGAAGTAAACGGTTGGTACGCCACGGGAATCGACGACGGCATGATTTCCCTCCCCATCGGCGCCACCTCGGCCAGCCTCACCCCCTACCACGTCGATCGCGGCAAATTGGTCATCGACGAGCGCTTCGGGGGTCACAAGCTCATCGACGCGGAACAGATCAAGCGCAATATCGAACTGACCCGCTTCCCGGTCCCGGCCGACGAAACCCACCAAGACCGGCACAACTACTCCGGACTCGCCCGAGCCGCCGACCTGATCGGCCAACTGAGCGACCCCCGCTACCTCAAAAAGATCAGCTCCCTGTTCTACGAATTTGAAGAAGTCGGCACCAACAAGGTCCTCGGCTACAAAACCCCCGGAGACCTGCGGAAGAATTACGCCAAATTCTACTGGAATGGAGTCTTCCCCTACATTCCCGCCGCCCTCCGATACCTGGAACTCACCCAGGAAGGGAAACAGGTCGTCGCCAACCTGTACGCCAACGTCTTCCAAGTCGAAAACGAACGGCGCATCCTCAGCGAAAGCGAAAAGTACCTGCCGGACGCGGTGCCCACTCCGGACACCAACGGCTACAACGGAGATGGCAAAGTCGCTTCGGAGCAGCGCAAATTCAGCGAAATGTCCAACTTGAATCTTTGAAAACCGGCGCTCTCGGCCTGGGGGGAATTCTGGGACGAGTCATTTCCCCCGACCGGCGGGCGATCGCTGGCACAATGAAATCGGCGAAGATACGGGAAATTCAGATGGCGGAACCACCCAACTCCGAACTCCAACAGCGGGCCGAACAACTGAGGCGACAACTTCAGGAAGCCAGCCACGCCTACTACGTCCTCGACAATCCAATTATGGAGGATGCGGTTTACGATCGCCTCTACCGGGAACTCGAACAACTCGAAACCGAACATCCGGAACTGATTTCCCCCGACAGTCCCACCCAACGGGTCGGCGAAAAACCCGCCGATCGCTTTCAATCCGTCCAACACAACATCCCCCTCTACAGCCTCGAAAACGCCTTCGATACCCGGGAACTCGAAGCCTGGGACGCCCGCTGGCGCCGCCACCTGGGGGAAGAACCCGAAAATTTGGCTTATATCTGCGAACTGAAAATCGACGGTTCCGCGATCGCCCTCACCTACGAAAACGGCGTCCTGGTGCGGGGCGCGACCCGGGGCGACGGCGTGACGGGGGAAGAGATCACCCAAAATATCAAAACCATCCGTTCCATCCCTTTGAAACTCAAACTCGACGATCCGCCCCCCGTGGTGGAAGTGCGCGGCGAAGCCTTTTTGTCCCTGGACGTCTTTGAAAAAATTAACCGGGAACGGGAAGAAGCCGGAAATCCCCCCTTCGCCAACCCCCGAAATGCGGCGGCGGGAACCCTGCGACAACTCGACTCCCGCATCGTCGCCGATCGCCAACTCGACTTTTTCGCCTACACCCTGCACCGGGAATCGGCCGAGTTGAGTTCCCAGTGGGACGCTCTGGAGTTATTGCGGGAGATGGGATTCAAAGTCAACCCCAACCGCAAATGCTGTCAATCTTTGCAAGAAGTCGAGGACTATTTCGGCGACTGGGAAACCCGGCGGCGGGATCTGCCCTACATGACGGACGGCGTAGTGGTGAAACTCAATTCCCTGGAGTTGCACGAACGCCTCGGCTTCACCCAAAAAGCCCCCCGCTGGGCGATCGCGCTCAAATACCCCGCCGAAGAAGTCCCCACCCGGATTTTATCCGTGACGGTGCAGGTGGGACGCACGGGGGCCCTGACTCCGGTAGCCGAACTCGAACCCGTCCAGTTGGCGGGGACGACGGTAAAACGGGCCACCCTCCACAATAAGGATCGCATCGCCGAATTAGACCTGCACATCGGCGATACCGCGATCGTCCGCAAAGCCGGGGAAATCATCCCCGAAGTGGTACGAATTCTGCCCGATCTTCGCCCCCCCGACGCCAAACCGTTTAAAATGCCGACCCACTGTCCCGCCTGCGGGGAAACGGTGGTGCAGCCCCCCGGGGAAGCCGTAACCCGCTGTATCAATATTTCCTGTCCGGCGATTTTGCGGGGTTCCCTGGAACACTGGTGCGATCGCAAAGCGTTGGATATCGACGGCGTGGGGGAAAAATTGGTACGGCAGTTGGTGGAACGGGAATTGGTGCGATCGGTCGCCGATTTGTACGAATTGAACGTCGAAGATCTGACAAAATTGGAACGGATGGGGGAAAAATCCGCCCGCAACATCGTGGATGCGATCGCCTCCTCCAAACAACAGCCCTGGCACCGGGTGCTGTACGGTTTGGGTATCCGCCACGTCGGCAGTGTCAACGCCGAATTGCTGGCCGAAACCTTCCCCAGTTGCGATCGCCTCGCCGCCGCCGATCCCGAAGCGATCGAAAGCGTCTCCGGCATCGGCCCGGAAATTGCCGCCTCCGTCTTCGAGTGGTTCCGCCGGGATGCCAATATCGAACTGTGCGATCGCCTCAAAGACGCGGGTTTGCAGTTGTCGGGCGCCCCCCAAAAACCCAAACCCGCCGACGCACAACACCGACCCCTGGCGGGTCAAACCTTCGTGATTACCGGATCGCTGCCGAACCTGAAGCGGGACGAAGCGAAAGCCAAAATTCAAGATGCCGGGGGTAAAGTCACCGGTTCCGTCAGTTCCAAAACGGACTATTTGGTGGTGGGAGACGATCCGGGTTCCAAACTGGATAAAGCCGAGAAATTGGGAATTCCAAAACTATCGGAAGCGGCGCTTTTGGAACTGATCGGAGACTGAAAATGGACGGTGTCGAGTCCTGCCGAGTTCGGTTGAATAGCAACGAGCGCTGGCGTGTAACCACGCCGGGAATGATCAATCTCTCTACGACCGACGACCGACTCCCGACTCCCTTTTATCGGTTTTGTAACTATACGATCGCTCACTGCTAAAAGACTTCGAGGAGAACCAGTCGATGTCCCGATTTCTCCTCAAAGTGCGATCGCGCCTTTACTGCGTTTCCACCGACAATTTTTGACCGATCCGGGGTTCTTTCCCCTGCACCAACCGCTCGATATTGGTGCGGTGACGCCAGATAACGTAGGCTCCCGCCGCCACAGCGAACAACTGGTAGGGGAGGGGTTGTCCGGTGACGATCATCAAAGCCGAAATAGCCACCGCCCCCGCGATCGAACCCAAAGAAACGATTCGGGAACCCGCCAAAACCACCGCAAAAACGGTCAACGTCGCCAAAGCCAGCACCCAATTGAAGGCGAACAGAATCCCCAAACTGGTGGCGACGGACTTTCCCCCTTTGAAGCCGATCCACAGGGAAGTCGTGTGGCCGACCACCGCGGCCAACCCGGAGAGAGTCGCCACCCAGTAAGCGAGGGCATCGGGATTTTGAACCCCGACTTCGAGGGCGATCTGGCGGGTTCCGGGGAGGGAGTAGGTGGCGAAAATCAACGCGATCGCCGCAGACCCTTTTAAAATATCCACCAACAGAACGGCGAGGGCCGGCCCCTTGCCACAGGTTCTCAGGACATTGGTCGCCCCCGTCGAACCCGATCCCTGTTGCCGAATATCGATCCCGTAAAACCAGCGCCCGATCGCGTACCCCGTGGGGATCGATCCCAGCAGGTAGGCAGCCGCCAACAGCCCTCCATTCAAGACGAACCACTCAATCATATTTAACCCATTTCCTTTAACAGTTCGATAATTGGATTTGCATCCTAAATCCAACATCGAGCTTCATTCAGTCGATTGTCAAGTCGTTTTTTGAAAGATAATTTTCCAGTCCGACCCGGGCCAGATGCGATCGCCCGTCGGAGATTGAGAGCGTGGGGGAATTCTGGCCGTTCTCTCGCAACTCCTTGATCCCCGCGCCGATCTCGAAAATCCCACACCGATCCCAGTTTAGACCATCTCCCCCGGACTCGGATGAATCGGAGGGGGGAGATCGGGTTCGGTCGCGACCGTCATCGGTTGGAAAAAGCTAAAATTTGTCCGCCGCGGATTGGGCCGCCTGGGGGTCGGGAGCGAAAGCCAGCCACAGGGGAAACTGAAGTAACGAAAGGCTAATTCTTTCCTCCGTGTCGTCGATGATAATGAACGGGAGCCAGCCGCCACCGGTCAGCCGCTCCGCCTTTTGAGCCAACAATTCCGGGTCCTCAAACAATCCCACCCCCCGCTCCGGGCCGAAGTCGCGGCGGTCGATGCCCAAACAATCTTGCAGTCCCCGCCGCCACTCTCCGAGCCGCTCGGGACTGTTCGCCAACACCAACGTCCGCAAGCGATCGTCGTACAGCGTTCTCAGCACCGAGACAGTAGCCGAAGCCACCAGAATATTTTGCAGGCGGGAACCCATCGTCCGCATCGCCCCCCGCCCCCCTTGGGTGAAAAACCAATGGGAAACCTGTTTGGCGTGGATGGGTTCAAAGGTGCGCCGCAACTGCCAGGGGGGGCCGTAATAGTCCGGCATCGTCCGGTACTGGTCGATAATGCTGCGGATCTGTCGGGTCTGTTCCTGAAAGGCAGACTGGGTAAATTGGGGGGTGGCGGACCCGTCCGGGGACTCCTCCGGCGGCGACGGGGACGTGGCGGGACTCGATGGAGCCGGGGCATCCTGGGTTTCCGGGATCAAATCGAGCTGTTCGGCCGTGGCGGCCAAATCTTGGAGGCTGCCGACGAGGTAATCTTTGAAACCCTGCACCCGGATCGCCAAATCCTGGGAGACGCCGGCGAAGGTGGTCCGCATCTCCTTTTGAATGCGATCGCGGCGGCGTTCGAGCTTTTCCACTTCCACTTGCAGGGCTTGGCGTCGCCGTTCCAACTCGGTGAGGGTTTCGGAAACCAAATTGCCGATGGATTGAGAGAGGGCGCTCTGTTCTTGCTGAAGTTTGGCTTTGGTCGCCTGGAGTCGGGCGATCTCCTGTCGCAGTTCGTCGGCTTGGCGGCTGAGATTGTCGCCGGACTCGACAGGTGGCGATTCGGGTTGGGGATTCAATGGTTCGTCTCGGTCTGGGGTTGGGATGTCGTCTGAATTCATGGACAAGGTTGACTTCTGTGTTGGGCTAACGGTCGATGCGATCGCGATCGCAATTCACAATAGCGTAGTGCCGGGGCGCGAAATCGAAAAGTGCCCGCACGACGAACGATCGCCAAAGCGACAACTACAAATCAATTCGTAGTCTTCGCCTCAGCGAATGTTCGGGGTCGGAACCTGAGTGCGTCCAATTCTATTTTAATGGGGTGACGGGAACTCGAAAGGAGGTGCGATCGCGCCCCCTTTCCATACCCCCGATCAGCTCACGGAAGAGGGTTGCTTGCTGAAGAACGCCTCCCGGATTTGCTCGGAAATTTGGGAACTGGTCAGACCCAGATCCGCCTTCGACTCGTCCGGCTTGGCATGGTCCACCAGTTTGTCGGGGACGCCAAACCGCTTCAGGGGGACCCGAACTTGATTATCCATCAGAGCTTCGGCCACCGCCGACCCGAAGCCGCCCATCACGCAGCCTTCTTCAAGGGTGACGACCTTGCCGATCTGTCGCGCCAGGGGCAGGATCAGCTCCGTATCCAGGGGCTTGACGAACCGGGCGTTGACCACCGTGGATTCGATGCCGTGTTCGCCGAGAATGGCGGCCACCTGCATCGCCGAGGCCACCATGGAACCGTAACCCAACAGCAGCAGGTCGTCTCCTTGGCGGAGGATTTCACCCTTGCCGACGGACAGGGGTTCCCAGCCCTCTTCCATGAGCTGGACACCCAACCCGGAACCCCGGGGATAGCGCATGGCGATCGGGCCATCGGTGTGGTTGATGCCCGTCACCAGCATCTGCTGCAATTCCGCCTCGTCCTTGGGCGCCATGATCGTCATGTTGGGGAGACAGCGCAGGTAGGCGATATCGTACATCCCCTGGTGGGTGGGGCCGTCGGCACCCACGATCCCCGCCCGGTCCAGACAGAAGAACACGGGCAGATTTTGGATACAGACATCGTGGATAATTTGGTCGTAGGCCCGCTGCAAAAAGGTGGAGTAGATCGCCACCACGGGGCGCATCCCTTCGCAGGCGAGTCCCGCCGCGAGGGTGACGGCGTGCTGCTCGGCGATGCCGACGTCGATGTACTGTTGGGGGAGTTGGGCTTGGAGTTTGTCCAGACCCGTCCCCGTCGCCATGGCGGCGGTGATGCCCAAAATTTTGGGGTTGTCTTCGGCGAGTTTGATCAGGGTTTGGGCGAAGACTTTGGAGTAACTCGGGGGCTTGGGTTTGCTGGAGGGGATCGCCTTTCCGGTGGCGAGATTGAAGGGGGACTGGGCGTGGTAGCCGACTTGATCTTTTTCCGCGATCGCGTAACCCTTACCCTTGGTGGTGGAGACGTGGACCATCACCGGGCCTTTAATTTCGTGGGCCTGTTGGAAGGTGTCGATCAACTCTTCCAAATTGTGGCCGTCCACCGGGCCGAGGTAGGTGAAGCCCAACTCTTCGATCACCGCCCCGACTTTCGGCACCGCCAGACGCTTCATGCCCTCTTTAAGGCGCTCCATCTCAGGGCTGAACGTCTCGCCGACGAAGGGAATTTGTTTGAACTGTTCCCGCAGGTTATCTTTCAAGAACTGCACGGGGGGGCTCAGACGCATTTTGTTGAGGTAGCGGGGGATGGCGCCGACGTTGGGGGAGATCGACATCTCGTTGTCGTTGAGGACGACCATCAAATTGGTGTGGGGCAGGTGTCCAGCGTGGTTGATGGCCTCCAGAGCCATTCCCCCGGTCAGGGCACCGTCACCGATCACGGCCACGACTTTGAAGTTCTCCCCCCGCAGATCCCGGGCCATCGCCATTCCCAGAGCGGCCGAGATGCTCGTGGAGGCGTGTCCGGCGCCGAAATGGTCGAAACGGCTTTCGCAGCGTTTCAGGTAGCCCGCCACGCCCTCTTTCTGGCGCAGGGATTGAAAATTGTTGTAACGTCCTGTCACCATTTTGTGGGGGTAGGCTTGGTGTCCCACGTCCCAAATCACCTTGTCCCGATCCAGGTCGAGGGTCTGGTAGAGTCCCAGGGTGAGTTCCACCACGCCCAGTCCCGGCCCCAGGTGTCCCCCCGTGGCGGCGACCGTTTCTAAATGTTTCTCGCGGATTTGTCGGGCAATTTCTTGCAGTTCGTGGACAGACAAACCGTGGAGTTGATTTGGATGAGTAATTTCACTCAGATGCATACTTCAAATACCCGCGCTAACCATAATTGACAATTAAGACCATCAAACGGAGCTGTCGAACGGTCCGAGCATCACACAGATGACATGGTAGCAGGGGATGGGGTGTTCAAACATCCCGGGGCGAGGTGAGCTCCGGCATTAAATGACCCGGAAATGAAGAGACATCAGGGTAAAGGGAATCGATCAATTCTTTGCAATCCGATATATTTCGTAGTGTTTCTTGATTAAATTTGTTACAATGCACCCCAATAGTGGGATCGGTCTTTAAGATTGGGGGAGATCGGCCGGGGTCGTCTTTGCGATCGCCCCCTCGGGTTCGACTGGCGGATCGAGTTGCGGGACGGGCAGATTTTCGAGCTCCCAAACTTTGATCAAGATCAGGTACTCGTAAAAGGCTTGCAGGGTACACCAGGCGAAGCCGGCAGAGCCGTCGAGGAAGCCGCCGAGCAGGACGTACATATACAAAAACCGGATCAGGGGGCGAAACGGCATCCGCAGGGACAGATCTTTGAGGGCGTGCCGCCGTTCGACTTCCGTCTTCCCGAAAAACAGATCTTTCCAGTTCACCGTCCCCGATCGCAACTGTCGGACGGTTTCGCGGGCTTCGTCAGTGGAGTAGCGGTTGTGTTTGTCCAGCCAGCGGCTCATGCCCTTGCTGGAAGTGTAGTGGGGGTAGGTTTCTTTGAGAAAACCGGTGGGACCTTCGCAGACCTCCCGCTCGGTGTGGCCGTAGTCGGTGAACCAGACGTTTTCTTTGTGAAATAAGCGCATCTGGTAGCGGGGGTATTGGGTGCTGTGGCGAATCCAGCGCCCCATGAACATGACCCGTTCGGCGACGTAGAAACCGATGTTGCCGTCGGTGTTGTCCTTGGCGCGATCGCACTCGGCGAACAGTTCCGGGGTCATGCGCTCGTCAGATTCGAGGATGTAGACCCACTCGTGTTGGGTGGGGACGTTCCGCAGCATCCAAGTCCGCTGGCGGCCGTGGCTTTCAAACTCGTGTTGCAGCACCCGCACGGGGTAGCGTTTGGCGATCTCGACGGTGCGATCGCTGCTGAAGGAGTCTATAACAATGATGTCGTCCGATGGTTGCGCCGACTCGATGCAGGCTCCGATGTCGATCTCGTCGTTGTAAGTGAGGATATAAATTGAAAACATCGTATCGCGACCTTAATGATGCAAGTGAGAGGGAAAAAGGCAGTGTTTCGGGAGGGAGGCGGCCGGGGATAGGAGAGCTGGAAATGGGGACTTCCGGGGTGCCGGACGGTTCGCTTCGCGATCGCGTCGGCGGCCGACACCCGGTCGCCAAGGAGTAGAAATCCCTCCGAACCGATCACCGGGGAGTCGCACTGCCTCCGGGGTTAACTAGCCGACGGTGGAGATGACGGCTTGCGACGACTCTTGTTCGTCAGACCCAACCCTTTCAAACCCGTCCAACCCAGGACGATATAACCGATCGCCAAAAGTAAACTGCTGATACCGGTCTGAAGGCTGGATTTGAGGGATTGCGTTCTTGCCTGCTGTTCGAGTTGTTCCTTACGTTCGCGAATTTGAGTGAGCAACTGGGTGGGCAGGGAGTCGGCCTGCTGTTCCAAAAACTCGTCGAGAACGGCGGGGTCGGTTTTCGCCTGTTCCAGAATTTCTTGAATCGCCGGGGGAACGTTCCCTTCTTCGATCGCCTGATTCAACTGGTCTTCATTTTGCAGGAGAGTGCCGAGTTGGCTTCGGAGTTGGGTTTTGCGCTGTTCCACCTGCTGTTGAAATTGGACGCTACCCAACTGGGTTTCCAACTCAGTTTCGGCTTGGGTTGCCTGTTGGTTAATTTGGCTCAGGGCATCCCGCCGCGCCAGACGGGTGTTGTTGAGGTGCAGCGGAAACAGCAACAGGTACATCAACCCCAACAAGCTGGCGAGGATGGCGACCCAAAATCGCAAATCCGCGATGGGAGATTTCCCGGATTTTCCGGCGCTGGCCAGGACGCTATCCATCCAATACCCAGTCAAAATCAGCGCCATTCCCACCAGGGGAACCACACCCCGATCGACCAGACTGCTGGCCGTCTGGATCAGCCAGTTGCGATCGGTTAAATTGGGAGGAAATACCAACACCAAATAATCGACCAGGGCAGAAATAATCAAAACGGCCCCGACGACCTTGAGGCTCCAAGAGGCTTGAAAGGAAAACTGACGGTTTGTTGTTGATGTCATGGGACTTTCGGTGATCTAAGTGTGTGTTCGCAACAGGGGCGAGATGAGTTCGAGCTGCAATCGGATCAGCCGGTTGACAGCCAGCCGTTCGCACACCGTCCAACTTCGAGGAAGCACCGCAAAAAAGACCCAGAAACCGGGCGAGTTTGGACATTTGACCTTTGACTTTGAGTGGCGACCGACCTACGGCTACACTAACATAGGTTAATTTTGAGTCGATTGAAGGCGGGTGGGTGGGTTTCCCCGGCGTAACTTTTGAGTGTCGGTCTTCCGGTCGATCGCGATCGCGATCGCTTCCTTCCTCCAAGGTATTCCACCGGATGCCATTCTCGACCATCAGATCAACAAACGTTACAACAAGACGGGGCGCAACCCCCGAAAACCCCCGCCCCCATACCGCCAGATCCATGACAATGCCCAACGATCTCTATTCCCTAGCCTCAATCACAGAAGCGATCGCCCGAAACCCGGAACGGTGGAGGCCGCTGGTCTTCACCAACGGCTGTTTCGACCTCATCCACGCCGGACACGTCCGCTATCTCACCCGAGCCAAATCCCTGGGGCGGTCGCTGGTGGTGGGCCTCAACAGCGATCGCTCCGTCCGCGCCATCAAACCCCCCCGACCGGGATATCCCCCCCGCCCCATCGTGCCGGAATGGCAGCGGGCCGAGGTGTTGGGGGCCCTCAAACCCGTGGACGGGGTGGTGATTTTCGACGATCGTACCGCCTCCCATCTGATCGAAACCCTCAAACCCGATATCTACGTCAAGGGGGGCGACTACACCCGGTCAACCCTGCCCGAAACCCCGGCCGTGCAAGCCTGCGGGGGCCGCATCCAGTTCGTAACCGTCGAGATCCCCAGTTCCACCAGCGGCATCGTCGAACGCATCCTCGGGAAATCTAAACGCTAACCCACATCCTCTTAAAATTCCCCACCCCCGATCTCACTGAGACGCGACTTGAGGCCGGGTGATATTTTTCGGAGGTGCGACGGCTTTGGTTTTTTTCTTGAGGGGGTCCATCCGCCGTTCCAACCATTTGAAAATAAAGGAAGAAGCAGTGGTCAAAAGCAGGTAAACGAGGGCGACAGCCAGGTAAATTTCAAAGGCTTTGTAAGTCGTCGCCACCATCAACTGTCCCTGACGGAACAACTCCTCGAACCCGATCACCGCCACCAAACTGGTATCTTTGATCAGGGTAATAAATTCGTTGCCCAGGGGTGGCAGCATCCGCCGAAACGCCTGGGGAAAAATAATGTAACGCATGGTTTCGATGGGGTTCATCCCCAAGGATTCGCAGGCTTCCCACTGTCCCTTTTCGATGGATTGAATCCCGCCCCGCATGATTTCGGCGAGGTAGGCGGCGACGTTCAAACTCAGGGCTGCGATCGCGGCGGGCAGTCGTTCAAAACTGAAGTCCAATCCCAGTTCCCGGAACAGGGCTGGCAGGCCGAAATAAATCATAAAAAGCTGCACCAGCATGGGAGTCCCCCGGAAAAACTCCACATAAACGCGGCAGATCAACCGCAGGGGTTTGTAGGGAGAAATCAGCGCCAGGGCGACCAGCGTCCCGCCCAGTAAACCGAAAATAAAGGAGAAGAAAGTCAACATCAACGTCACCCCAGCTCCTTTGAATAAATTCTGGAAAAGCCGTCCCCAATTCAAAGCATTCACTGCATCGGATTCCAGAGCGGGGGCGACGGGAGGCAGGGGGGGCGGTTCGCCGGCGAACCAGTTTTGATAGATGGCATTATATTCCCCGGTCGCCAACAAGTTTTCCAAGGCGCCGTTGATTTTTTCCAGGTCGGGAGAATCCTTCGGGAGGGCGATACCGTAAAATTCTTCCGTCACCAGTTCCCCGACGACTTTGACCCCTTTGAGTCCGGCATTTTTGATGGCGTACAGCGTCACGGGGCCGTCATTGACCACGGCATCGACTTTGCCGTTGATCAATTCTTGGAGGGCGATCGCCGCGCTGTCGAAGGTGACGATTTTTGCCCCTTCAATTTTTGCCGCTTCCCGGGCTCCGGTGGTGCCAATTTGGACGGCGATTTTTTTGCCTTTCAAATCGTCGAAACTGCGGATATTATTTTCGTTTTCTTGAACCGCGATCGCCAGACCGGCTTTAAAATAGGGGCGGGAAAAAGACAGGGATTGGGCCCGCTCTGCGGTGATGGTGATGCCGCTGATCGCCGCGTCCACCGTTTGGGATTGCAGGGCCGGGATGATCCCGTCGAACGGAAGGCTGACAAATTCCACCTCCAACCCCGCTTCCGCCGCGATCGCCTCCATCAAATCGATATCAAATCCTTCCAAACCTTGCCCCCCTTGAGCCTGCATTTCAAACGGGGGAAAGGTGGGTTCCGTCGCTACTTTAAAGACTCGGGGCGTTTCCTGGGCCGTAACCGCTCCGAACGCGAAGGCGATCGCCATCAAACAAGCGATCGAACCCAAGGTCAAGTATCTGAACCAACCCCGGCGCTGCAATTTTTTCATTATCTGGTTATATTTTGGTTTCCAAATCAAAGCTCGTGTTCGTTCTAACTCTAAATGGGACATCATAATGTATTGTGCGCTACAACTTCGGGCGCATTTAATGGCAATACTTTCAATGTTTGAGATGCTTTTATTTCCTGTTTGCCATTATCTGGGTTAGCCTCATGTCAGATCTCGCGCCCGTTATCGTCTGTGACGAACTCAAAAAAAGCTACGGTCCCCTGGAAGTGCTTAAGGGTGTGACCGGAACCTTGCACCAAGGAGATGTCGTTTCTGTGATCGGCCCGTCCGGTTGTGGAAAAAGCACGTTTTTGCGCTGCTTGAATCGTTTAGAAACCATCAATGGGGGAAAGTTGGAAGTGATGGGGATCGATATTTCTCATCCCCAATTAAATCAAAAAGTGCTGCGCCAACTGCGAAGTAAGGTGAGCATGGTGTTTCAACATTTTAATTTATTTCCCCATTTAACGGTTTTAAAAAATTTGATGATCGCACCCCAAAAAGTGATGAAAACTTCCGAATCGGACTGCCGCGATCGCGCCATTCATTACTTGGAAAAAGTCGGTTTGGGCGATAAAGCGAACGTTTACCCCGACCAACTCTCCGGGGGGCAGAAACAGCGGGTGGCGATCGCCCGGAGTTTGTGCATGAAACCGGAGGTGATTTTATTCGACGAACCCACCAGCGCCCTCGACCCGGAATTGGTGGGGGAAGTGTTGGGAGTGATGCGCCAGTTGGCCGAAGACGGCATGACGATGGTCGTCGTCACCCACGAAATGCAATTCGCCCGGGAAGTGTCCAACCGGGTCCTCTTTTTCAATCAGGGAATTATCGAAGAGTCCGGCCCCCCTGCGGAACTCTTCAATCAACCGAAAAGCGATCGTCTGAAAAACTTCCTCAGTCGCATCAACAATTCTAATTCGTGATGGGGCTATTGTCTAGAAACCCGGTTTCTACTTAAATCTTGATAGTCAACGAAAGATATTCCTAGAAACCCGGTTTCTTCACCTCAGAATTGAAAACCCATCCGCACAACTCCCACCCAAACCGCATCTAAATCGTCGGTCGGGTTAGTGACGACGTAGCCGCCGGGGGTGAGGGAAATGTATTCGTTGAACTGGAAATTATAAAAGAGTTCAAATAACAGCGACATCTCCTCATCTTCCGGCCCATTTTCGACCTGCAAAGCGTTGGGGGGGGCTGCGACGACCAAACCGAGAACGTCCCCTTCTTTGAGTAAATCCAGGAAACTGAAAATCGCCGCCCAACTCCAGATATCGGCAGAGTCCCCATCCCGGAAGCCGCCTTTTGCTTCGGCGTAGGTGTACTGTCCCCAGGCGGAGAAGTTGAAGAAATCGCTGAGATAAACCGTCCCGTTAATTAAAAAGTGGTGGGCGATCGTCGGCGTTCCCGGCCCGAAGGGCGCTTCCGCGAGGCGCGAACCGTTGCGGCCCGAAACGAAGACATTATCGGGGGCAAAATAATTGTAACCGTAGGCGAAAGCGAGGGCGGTGCGATCGCTCGGATAGTAGGTCAGTTGGGTGAAAATATTGTTGCCGCCGTTAAAGAATCCCGACCCCTCCCCGGCACTCGATCCTTCATTGGCGACATAACCCCCCGTCCAATTCAGGGTGTCGGCGATGTTGTAGGAGAACGCCACCCCGGGTCCTTCGCTGGTTTTGTAGATGGCGGCGTATTCTCCAAAATAGGAGAGGGCGCCGGTGGAGGCACTGACGGCGGTGGGGTTGAGGGGATCGGCGATATCGTCCATATTCATATTCACCGCCGTCACCCAGAAGGCCAGGTCGTCCCCGACGGGAAAGCGATATTCGAGTTTGTTGATGGTGACATCGGTGCTGTCCCCGGCGGCCCAACCCAGATCGCTCATGGCCGTTTCCCCCTGTTCAAAGGGGATATTTCCCGACTGGAGGCGGGTTCGGAGGCGATCGCGACCGGAAAAACTGGTCAGAAAATTCATCCGCACCCGATAGCCCAGGGTGGTTTGGTCCTGTTCGAGGTCGCCGCCGTCGCCGGAAAAGTCGGCGATGGAAAAGATAATTTCGGATTGGAGTTTGGTGGTGGTGGAGAATGGGTTGGCTTCCAACTCCCCGGTTCGGGCCTCCAAAGCCGTCACCCGACCCCGCAGACTCGCCAATTCCGCCGCAAATTCCTCCATCAGTCGCTGCAATTTGGCCAGATCTTCCCGCGTCACCAGATTTTCGGTGGATGCGGCGATCAGTTCGTTGATCCGTTCCAGACAGGCGTTGACTCCGGCGGCGAATTCGTAGCGGGTGAGGGCGCGATTTCCTTTATAGGTCCCGTCGGGATATCCGGCGATGCAACCGTAGCGTTCGACGAGGGATTGCAGAGCTTGAAAGGCCCAGTCCGTGGGTTGGACGTCGGAGAGTTGGGAAACGGAGGTGACTTGATCGCGTTTTTTGTGGTGTCCTTCGTTGCCGTAGCGTTGCAGTTGGTCTAAGGTCGTCGGGTCTGTCGGGGAGAGTTGGGGCGGGGCGATTGGTTCGGTTTCCGCAACACCCGGAGACGCGAGTATACCATTTCCCAGAAGTACCAGACCCAGCAGCCATCGGCGGTTGCGAAGTTTCACCATCTTTTCTCCTCACGCGATATCCACCCCAAACTGGCGCGATCGCACCCAAACTCGACAGCAGAGCCGTTTGGGGGGTAAATTTGGGGATTATCCTAGCTTTATCCGCTTTTGGGTTTGGTATTCTCGGTTACAGTGACCCGGACGGGCGATTTTGGGTGCGATCGGAAGCGGAGAAACGTCGGAATGGTGTCTTTCTGCGATATTTAGAAGATTTAATAATCCCGAAGTCGGGTGATAATTACTGTTATTTCAATTTTCTTTATTACTTATAATGGGTGACGGCAAAGCTACTCTCTGATGAAAAAAATGATAGCGGACTGAAAAATGTTCTAAATAAGGACTTGCAAGGATGCTCCGTCGTTTGGCAGTACCATTGTCGATTTGAAAGTATAAATTTTCAGCATCGATTCCGAAAACTCGTTTAAAATCTGACGTCAGTTCCGGCAATCCTTCTTGCCCAAGGTCGAGTTCTGGAGTGACGGCTTGAAAAAAATGATATCGCTCATGGCGATTTGAATTAACATAATTCCACTCTCTGCTATTAATATTGTTGTTTGGGTTATCTCTGATAGATCGAGCCGTATCGACTTCACACAAAAGAATTGAATTTAAAAGTTTGTTGGAATTTTTTGGATCGTTTTTTACATTGTTTCTGGCTTTATAATCCCAATCCAAATCGCAATCTTGACTGACAATAATTGCATAAGGATGGACTACCTTTTGAAAAGGTATAGAGTCAGGCTCAGGATTAGTGGAGCCATTAATTTGGGGTTTATATTGAACGACTCCTGTTAAAATTTCTCCCTGTCTTAGTGCCTCATCGGCGGAGACTCTATACATCAAATCTACTGGCATGAACAAATTAATCCCAACTTAAACTCAAAGGAGATCTGGTTTCTGTAAAAACAATGTCACCTGATACGATTTCTGGAGTCGGAGTTGATTGTGCAATCTCAGAAGGAGATTCTCCATAAAACTCTTTGATCTGTTCCAAAGTTTCTACAGACTCTTGAAGGCCTTCTATGGGAAGTTTGCTGATAGCAATGAGAAGAAGAAAGGCTTTTAGAAAATTAAAATATTTTGCTGAGTCTTCATGAGAAAACTCAACTTCAACAGAAAAATTGGACACATTGAAATTCTCGAACCCAGGAGACAATGTTTGCTGTTCTGGCATACCATATGAACGCCTCACTGTAAATGAAATATCACTGGGATTCTGTTTTGAACTCTCAAATCTCAGAGTGGATTCGTTCGGGTTCCAGTGCTTCATGAAGTTTGTCGGTAATACTCCATCTAAACAACTTTCCGGCTGATTCTTTAAATTGATCGAGGACATTCCAAACATCTTCCCTCCTTGTTCTCTGTTCCACAAAAAAATCCGCATCTAGCAAATATCCGGGTTCCCTCTTTCCTTGATCCGGATCTTGTGCCATCACCAGACCATGTTTAAACTGCAATTTACCTCCTTCAAAATCTATCTCCAAGTTTTTAATCAATAATTTGAGTGACTCGGCGATTTCTGGTGTATGCAGTTCAGAGGCAATGTGTTCTGGTATTAAATCCGCCCAAGTTGTTTGTTGGTCGAGATCAAGGTTAGAACGAATAATCAAGTCTTGATACTTTAAATCAATTCTTGAATAGAAGGAAGGTTCATAAATTTGATCGAAAATCTCTAAAATTTCTTTTAATCTTGCTTTAAATGATTCATATCTTTCATATTGGGTTGTTGCCAAAGCAATGAAATCTTTGTTTAATAACACTTGCCATTTCAAATCTTCCGATCTCAAACAATAAGTGACATCTTGAAAGTTTAAAGATAAACCCATTTTTTGAGCCAATTGAAAGATTTCATTCTGGCTGCCGGGAATGCTGACAGATTTTTTTACTTCATATAAAGGATACTGAAAACGTACTTTGTCTTGAAACTCAGCCGGCTCTTGATTGCTAATCTTCAGAATTGTAGGAAAGCGAATCTGACACACAACCTCCACTAAGGGGTTACGTTTATAGATAACTCGCTCGTAGTTGGGAAGTTTCATTAGCGATCCCAGTCCTCTCACTCAGATCTATCTTAACTTGACTTTGGACTCGTTTGAGCACAATGCGTCATATCCCCGAGAGATGATGTCTGAAATCGCTGTAATTCTTGCGGGACGGCGCTTTTCCCGAAAAGCGCCGATCGCACCCTACCCCACATCCTCATTCACCGGGAAGCGATCGATCAACCCCTTAGCCGCGATCGCATTTTGTTTCAGAACCCCGCTCAAATGGGGGACGTGGGGAATTTGGGAGAGAAAATCCAGGGTGCGCCGCAGCATCCGCACGATGTCCCCCTCGTCCAAGGTGGTATTTTCCACCAACTCCGTCCACTCCACCCCCGAGGCCCACTGCTCGACGATCGCGCTCAACCGCTGGTGTTCCCGGCGTTCCGGCAGCACCAAAAACTCGACCCGGTGCCGGCCCTGGACCTTGATGAGCGATCGCCGCAAGGACCACAGACGGGCCAGGGCCTCCTGCACCACCTCCGACAACTGATAATTCGTCCAACTGTCGGACCGCGAAACCTCCGTCACCAAAGCCGCGCATCCCCCCGCCAAATTTTGGGGTTCCAATTCGTCGAATTCCCCCGACATCAACGCCAACCCCAACCATAATTCGTTGTCCCCCCGCAGGGCCGCCGTCGCCTGTCCGAGGCGGGTCGGCTCCAAATCGTCGAGGGCTTCAAAATGTTGCAGGATGGAGATCAAATTGAGGAATTCCTGCCAATTTTGCTCCATATATTGCTTCAATTCCTGGCGGCGATCGCTAATTTCCTCCTGAATCGAGTGCCACCGCCGCCACCGCTTCAGCAGCTTTTGGGGTTTGCCCCACCTTTGGACGGGGTGATCCCGCAAAATGTCCTCGACTTCCTGAATCCGGGCCTTCTGTTCCTCCACCTCCGGCGCGATGTCGGGGGTAGAAACCTGCGGAACCTGCATCGCCAAACTCGCCGAAACCTCGTCGCCGCGCCGCGATTCCCCCAACTTGAACGACATATGCTCCGGCAAATCCAGATAATCCACCGCCTTCAACCTCGGGAGTTCGGCGTGCAACGCCACCACGTCCGCCGCCGCCACCACGTACCAGCGGTTGTCCCGGCCCAGACAGAGGAAATAGGGCGCCTGTCCGGGACTCGGCGTTTTCGCCACCAACACCGCCGGCAGGGGTTTGGAGTCGGACTGTCGGGCGGTGGGGACGTGTTTCCCCCGCAGGCTGACGATACTGCCCAACACCGCAAAGGCCATCGCTTCGGCCATGTACTGCGTCCGGGCGACACCCGCCTGTTTTTGCAGGGTTTTCAACAGTCGCTTTTCTTCTCGCAGGCGCTCTTGCTGTTTCTCATAATTCGCCAGCGTGTCTTCCAGGGTGTTGAGATCCAACTCATCTCCCAACCCCAGTTGGGCTTCAATTTGAACCAATTCATTTTCCAGATCGCCGATCTCCAACTCCGCCGGAACCAGAGATAACGTAGAGAGATATTGGCCGAAACTGCGCTCGACGAGATTTTTCGCCTCTTCCAGGGTGTGGGTTTGCAGCAGGTTCAATACCATCCCGTAGCTGGGGGTAAATTGACTCACCAGGGGATCGGCGCTGGAAGTGGCCAGATAGGCGGCTTCTTTTGACCCCTCGAAGGGGGTCTGCACCGTGACGACGTGACCGAGTTCGTCCATCCCCCGCCGTCCGGCCCGCCCCGCCATTTGCAGGAATTCGGAGGGCTTCAGGAGGCGGTGTCCGTCGTCGGTGCGTTTGGAGAGGCTGGAAATCACGGTGGTGCGGGCGGGCATATTGATCCCGGCGGCTAGGGTTTCCGTGGCGAAGACGACTTTAATTAACCCCAACTGGAACAGTTCCTCGACCAAGGCTTTCCAGGCGGGGAGCAATCCGGCGTGGTGGGAGGCGATGCCGCGGGAGAGGGGTTCGAGTTGTTCGGGTCGGGCGGCACCGGGGGTTTCGGCGATGAAGCGGTCGATGCGATCGCGCAACAGTTGGGCTTCTTCGGGGTTGACCAAGGAGAGGTGGCTGACGTCGGCTACAGAGCGCTCGCAACCCCGACGGCTGAAAATGAAGTAAATCGCCGGCAACATATCCCGCTGCTCCAGGGTGGACAGGATGTCGGTGAGTTTGGGGACGTTCTCCCGGCGGTTGTTGCGGCCGCGCTGCCGCGATCGCCCCCGTTCCTTGAGTTTGGGGCTGATCTTGCGCCCGGTATTGTCCAGGAGGGGGAACATCCCCTTATTGTTGCAGAAGTGAAATTGCAGGGGGACCGGCCGGAAGTCGGAGTAGATCAACTCCGTGGGGCCGTGGACTTTGCCGATCCAGTCGGTGAGTTGGTCGCTGTTGGCCACGGTGGCGGACAGGGCTAACAGTTGCACGTCCGGGGGGCAGTAGATGATCGACTCTTCCCAAACCGTCCCCCGCTGGCGATCGTTCATGTAGTGGCATTCGTCGAGTACCACCGCTTCCACTCCTTCTAGGGAGGTACCCACCTGGCCGATGGGGGTGCCGTAGAGCATATTTCGGAAAATTTCCGTCGTCATCACCAAAATCGGGGCGTCCCGGTTGAAGGACAGATCCCCCGTCAGTAACCCCACCATCTCGCCGCCGAACTGTTCCCGAAAATCCCTCAATTTCTGGTTGGACAGGGCTTTGAGGGGGGTGGTATAAAAGACGCGGTGGCCGTTGGCTAGGGCGCGGTGGATGGCGTATTCGCCGATCAGGGTTTTTCCCGATCCGGTGGGGGCGCAGACCACGACGGATTTTCCCGCGTTCAGGGCCGCGATCGCATCGAGTTGAAACTGATCCAGACTGAAGGGGAACAGATTTTCGAGATTGATGGTTTGATGGTTTTGGGTGGAGTTCGACACAAGGATGATGTTGAAATGACCAAAGGATGGCGTTTAAATTGATAGGCTCGGGTTCAGAAGTGTGGCGCTTTCGGTTCGCCCGACTGCTGAATACATAAATTGTAAACCCTGGCTGAGGTATGCTGTCGGCGGGCCGTCGGCGTCGGCGACTCGGTGAGTATTCATCTCTACTGGGATTTTGAATGGGGCGTTCTGTTGATTTCTATGATACCGACCATCTCGACCATTCCTTTATTGCAGTTGGCTTCCGGCGATCGCCTCTCGTTGCAGGTTTATCGGTTTCGGGGCGCAAAACCGGGGAAAAAGGCCTATTTGCAGTCGAATTTGCACGGGGCGGAAATTAGCGGCAATGAGGTGATCCACCGCCTGATCGCATTTTTGCGCGAATTGGATGCGTCTCAACTGGCGGGGGAAATTTGGCTGGTCCCGGTTTGCAATCCCCTCGGCGTCAACCAGCGATCGCACCATTTTTCGTCCGGTCGATATCATGTTTACGACGGCAAGGACTGGAATCGCATTTTTTGGGACTATGAAAAAACCGGGGAAGATATCGCGGCTTTCGCGCGATCGCAACTCGACCTCGATTCGGAAGAAATTAAAACCAATTACAGACAAAAAATCCTGCAAAAATTCCGGTCTTTACGGGCGGAAATTGAAGCCCCCAGCCGCGTCCCTTACGGGGAATATTATCGCTACCAACTTCAGTCCCTCTGTCTAGATGCCGATTATGTCATCGACTTGCACAGTTCCACCAACCGCGCGATCGATTACCTGTACTGTTTCCACAGCCGCGAAAACAGCGCCCGGCCGTTCCTCCTCGACTACGGCATTTTGATGAATGAATATGACGGCGATGCCTTCGACGAAGCCTTTCTAAAACCGTGGTTAGCCTTGGAAAGAGAATTGTCAAATTTGGGAAAACCGATTCAGTTCGACATCGAATCCTGGACGCTGGAGTTGGGTTCGGGAATGGAAATGAACCCGGAATCCGTCGATCGCGGTTTTCTCGGTGTTCAAAATTATCTCGCCAGTAAGGGGATGTTGAATGTGGAAAATTTGCCCCGCCAGGAAACTGAGATCTATCCGATAAAACTCACACCAAAAAGCAAGATAAAAAAATACTATGCCCCCCAAAGCGGAATGTTTAAAACCGACATTCTGCCCGGAAACTATATCGATAAAAATCAGAAAATTTATGATATTTTATCTTTTGATAAATCTGAGCTAAAATCGGAACTCATTGCGGGATTCGCCGAAGCAGCCGGGTTGGTGTTCGACGTGGCGCGGAATCAAAGCGTCAATCAGTTCGATTATATGTTGTCCGTGATGGAGGGAGATTGAGCGTCGAGGTGCGGCGGGCGCAATGTGAAGGGGGGCGCAAGGCTTGCGCCCCTACAGTTTGATTTATTTTTAATATCTTATACTTGAATGAAGTATATTGGTTTTGGCTTGCGATCGGGTACTCTGACCTCGGATAGATGACAGGGGAGGCGAGTCGGGGTAGAAGAAAGCCAAATTAAATTTAAGTCGTTTACCGGAGAAAAAATTATGAACGCCGATATTGCTGAAGACTTAAAAAAAAGTGTGGGATTGACGATCGCCCTCGGGGTTTTATTAATTATACTGGGACTGGTGACGATCGCCCTGCCCTTCGTGGCGACAATGGCGATCGCGATCGTGTTGGCTTGGGTTTTTATTATCGGCGGCGTGATTCGCCTGGTTTATGCCATCCAATCCCGAAAAACGGGCGGTTTTGGACTCAAACTTTTGGTTTCCATTCTCTATATTATTCTCGGCATTTTGCTCCTCACCAATCTATTGGAGGGGATCGTGACGCTGACACTCTTGCTGGGAATTTTTATCTTTGTCGAGGGTGTTTTTGAGGTGGTTGTCGCCTTCCAACTGCGCCCCCGGAATGGGTGGGGATGGACGCTCTTTAGCGGAATTGTGACGGTTATTTTGGGGATTCTGATCTGGTCTCAGTGGCCGTTCAATGCCGCCTGGTTACTCGGGTTATTGGTGGGGATCAGTTTATTCGTCAGCGGAATTTGGACGGTCATGTATGCCGTGGCATTGCGCCGCAGCCTCAACCAAGTTTAACATTATCAAACACTGTAGGGGCCCCTGGCTTGCGCCCTCTTGATGATTTTATAGGTATTTGATTTTCGGTGAAGGCAACCGTCTCGGGTTGCCCGAGAATCAATGGGCAAGCACAGAGGCTTGCCCCCACGTTGCTTTAATCGAGCAGTTGGGCGGCTTGGGCGTGCATCAGGGCGATATTCGGATCGCGTTGAATGGCTTGATAGTAGCGCTTTTCGCGATCGCTTCCCGTTTCGTCCGCCCGCAGCAGAAAACTCGCCTCTTCCAACAGTCGGTTCACTTCGTCGAGGGTGACGGGTTCTTTTGAATCCAGGGTTTCATCAATTTTCACGATAAATTTGGAATAAGGGCGCAGCCAGCTAAACCACTCGTCGCCCACCACCAGGCGGAAAAACTCGCCTTTGGACTGAATGCGCCCGTGCTGCTTCTCATAGGTGACTCGTTCGGACTCCAGCAGGGCTTTGTGCAGATGCAGCAAAGCTGTCCGAAACTGACGGAGGCGTTGAAATGGAAGATCTAGGGGAGATGGGATTGAAGACATGGACAAAAATTGCGATCGCGACACTTTATTAATTTATCAATCTTGTCGCATGAAGTTTCGAGACAAGCCGCCTCACCCAAAATCTTGGCGCTGCCCCAGGCTACGGGAGGGAAAATTTCCATCTCCGGGTGGACGACTTCGCGCCGGCTCCCTTTTCCCCCTTGCATCTCGGCAAAGATTAAGTTAAGTTAATTTTCATAATCCTTTCATCCGCGAACCCGTGACACTGATTTCTGATTCTGTGGATTCTTCTAAAACTCAGCCCGAGCGCCGTCCTCCGAATCCCGCACTGGAGGGGCAACCGTCCGACTCACCCCTCACCGAGCCGCAGCCCCAACTCGACATCGACTATTCCGAATCTGCGATCGCTGCCACCTCAGCGCCCAAACCTCTCAAAATCTGGGCGATCTTCGGCTCCACATTCGTGACCATTTTTCTGGCGGAAATGGGCGACAAAACCCAAGTTACCACATTATTGATGACAGCGGAATCTCACAACCCTTGGGTCGTCTTTTTGGGGGCGGGAAGTGCTTTGATCACTACCAGTTTGCTCGGCGTTTTGGTCGGGCGCTGGCTGGCGAGTCACATCCAACCCAAAACCCTGGAACGGGCGGCGGGAATCACACTCTTATTTATTTCTGTCCTGCTGTTTTGGGAGATATTACATTAATTTAAAATATCAGCTCCGACGGCATTCGACCCCCGAAATTTGTAGGGGTGAATGGCATTCGCCCTCCCGAAGTTTTTATTGAGAGTATCATTGTCCAATGGATTTCCAACTATTAGGTTTGAGTTTTATTACGGTGTTTTTATCCGAGTTGGGCGACAAAAGCCAAGTCGCCGCGATCGCCCTCAGCGGCAGTACCAAATCCCCCCGCGCCATCTTTTTCGGCACGGCTTCCGCCCTGGTACTCGCCAGCTTTATCGGCGTTATCGTCGGCCAGGGCGTGGCGGAAGTGTTGCCCACGAATTGGGTGAAAACCGCCGCCGCGATCGGATTTGCCGTGATGGGAATTCGCCTGATTTGGCAGAGTTTCCAAGACGAGGAAGAGGAAGGAGAATTGAGGGAATCTTGATTGTTTTTAGAGGCAGTAGGCAATAGGCAATAGGCAATAGGCAATAGGCAATAGGATCGGGAATTTTGGGAACTTGTGGGCTTTAGGGAACCAATTCGCCGATGCCGCTGAGGACGTAGTGGGGTCGATAGGCGAACCGGTTCAAATCAGCCTCGGAAGTGACGCCGGAGAGAACCAAAACGGTGTCGATTTCCGACTCGATTCCGGCGATAATATCCGTATCCATGCGATCGCCTACAATCGCCGTCTCTTCCCGCTGACAGCCCAACTTTTTCAGGGCGTGGCGCATCATCAACGGGTTCGGTTTTCCCAAAAAATAAGCCTTCGATTCCGTCGCCAATTCGATGGGGGCCGTCAGCGCCCCCGTCGCCGGAATGATACCCTTTTCGGAGGGGGCTGTCAAATCCGGGTTCGTGCCGATCAGCTTCGCCCCACTCCGCACCAACTGCACCGCCTTAGCGATTTTTTCGTAACTGTAACTGTGGGTTTCTCCGATCACCACATAGTCCGGATTGATGTCATTGATGGAAAATCCAGCATCGTAAAGGGCCGTAATTAACCCCGCTTCACCGATCGCAAAAACGCTTCCCCCCGGACACTGCTGGGCTAAAAATGCAGCCGTCGCCAAAGCACTCGAATAAAAGTGACTTTCCTCCACCTCCACCCCCAGCCGCCGCAGCTTCTCCTTCAATTCTCGGGGCGATCGCTCGCTGCTATTCGTCAAAAATAAAAATTGCTTGTCCTCTCGGTGCAGCCAATCCAAAAATTCCGTCACCCCCGGCAACAAATGATTGCCGTGATAGATCACGCCGTCCATATCGCAAATAAACGCCCGTCGCTGTCGCAATTCGTCCAAAGAAATCGTCATTTTAAACTTCACTCCAAATCAGGTGGGAGTCGGGAGGCAGGGGGGCTCCAGGGGCTCCAGGGGCTCCAGGGGCTCCAGGGGCGGAGGAAGCGGAAGGGAAACCATCCCCCCATTGCCTATTCCCTACTCCCTACTCCCTACTCCCCACACCCCACACCCCACACCCCAATTCCCTAAACACTATCGGTGATGCTGCTGAAATTAAACGCCTTGACCCGGACGCCCGGAACCACGCCCAAATCGTAACGCGCCGCCGAACTCAAGGCATCCACATCCCGCATCAGGTGGGGCAAACTTTGGTTGAAGCGCATATTTTTGATCGGATAGGCGATTTTGCCATCCTCGATCCAAAACGTGCCGTCCCGCGTCATTCCCGTCACTTCCAACGTTTTGGGATTGATGTAGCGGACGTACCAGGCGCGGTTGACCAAAATTCCCCGTTCGGTTTGGGCGATCAGATCCGCCACGCTTCGATCCGTCCCGGTCATGACGATCGGCCAGGGGCTTCCGGTGGGGGTTCCGCCGTGCTGGGATGCCCAATAGTGGCTGTAAATCAAGTTTTTGGGAATCCCATTTTCCACGAATGTCAGATGCTCCTTGGACAACCCGTCCATTGAGAATCGATAACCTCGCATCAGGGGATGGGCCGGATCGCGGCTGACATTGACCAGGGGACTGAATAGGGATTCGCCCAGCAAGTTTCCGGCGGGTTTGCCCTCCGAGTCGGTGCGGGACATGAACGATCGCCCCTCGTCGGCGGCCCGGGCGTCCAGGTTCCACACCACCCACATTAGCAGGCTACCGAAGGCCGCCCCGTCAAAAATGACCGGATAGACCCCCGGCTCGATTTCGCGGGGGTTGCGGGAATCCAGCGCCCGCTGGATGACCGTTTCGGTGAGGGGTTCGAGGGGGAGTCCATCCATGTTCCAGGCGCTGCGCTGAGTCCAGCCGGAACCGGTGTCGAGGCGGGCCGTGACGCTGAATTCCGCGGCGGTGTGGCGATCGCAGACTCGGACGCCCCGGGAATTGCCGATCGCGACCAATTTCACTTCGGTGCTCAGGGTGCCGGACATTTCCACCCCCGCCCGGGTTCCCTGATCGCAGATGGCCCCCACCTTTTCCCCCCGGGCGAGGGGTGAGAACGTCGCCGTGGCTTCGTCAAAGGCGACGGGGCGATCGGAGTAGGTCTGTGGCCCCACCAACGGCACCCACTCGGGATCTTCCGGGGCAATGCGGGCCAGATCTTCGGAGCGGCGCAGGGTATCGGCGATCGCCCCCGGGTCGAATTCTGTGGTGGTGACGGTGGCGCTGCGCTTCCCGAAATAGCTGGTGATAGCGAGTTTGAACTGATTCCCGCTGACGTTTTGGGTGATTTGGTTTTCCGAGTAGCGGGTGAGGGTGTCTTCGCTGTTGCTCACAGAGACGGCCACTTCCTCGGCTTCGGATTGTTTGATGGTTGTCTCGATCAGCGATAGCGCTTCATCCGTGCTGAGGAACGGGGATGCTGTTGCTGCGGTCATAGTTCAGATCGTGGATAGGGGCTCAATCTTGTTGAGTTTAACTCACAATTGAGGGGGGCGACAAATCCGCCCGCAACAATGGCGATCGCTCGTTTCTTTAATTGAAAAGACTGGGAAGGTGCGGGCCCAGTCTTGCAGAAGTGAGAGGTTGACAATCGTAGCAGTATTGAAGGGAAATGGAGCGTTTTGGAGAGGAGGGAAAAAAACGGCGATCGTCCGACAGATACGATACCTCGAGTCCCGCTCAATATTTGAGGTACGGGTCAAACCACTCTTTTTCCGTCCGTTCTATCTCCGCCAATTTCTGTTGAATTGCATTCATCGCCAATTGTGAAGGTCTGGCCCGACCCCGCTCCCAGCGGTTGACGGTTTGGAAGGAAACGCCAAGCTTGGCTGCGAATTTCTCCTGAGATAATCCCAGATGCTGGCGGAGGTTTCGGATCAGAGTCGGTATATCAGAAGTGGTCCTGACTGACATCATGGTAGATCGTGTCCCGAGTGATGGAATAACTTAACGTTACGGTATAACACCTAATATAATCAATGGTACGATTACGGAAATTTTGGCGATCGCAGTTGTATCCTTTTTTGGGGTAGCCTCCGGGAAATTACGGATGATTTGCTGTCCTACACCGAATCGGTTCGCTTTTTTTTTGAATCCCATTCTGAATCGAAACCTCTGAAGAACGCAAAAACGGCATTTTTTTACAAAGTAAAACAGTCGGATTTGTTCTCGCGCAGTGAGGGATACGCCCACACTTGTCGTTTTAAATGCGTAGGCTATAATGAAAGTATAGAAATAAAAAAATTGCCGTCAAGAGAGGTCAAGAAAATGTTGCAAACTCTTCATAAATTTGAAGTTCAAACTACCCGCCCAACTCGGACATCCAGCCAAGATAGACCCGAACGCAGCCGCCAGAAAACCTTGACAGAAAAAGGCAAATTGGTTGCCCATTGGCTCACCGACAACCAATCCAGACTGTATTGCCAGTGGGTTTGGGAATGAACGGAAGTTAGGCGACACCCGGGACTCCCGAGCCCGGAGAAGATGCCGGGGACATCAGAATCCGGGGGGATGGGGAAAAATGATGTTCCCGTCCCCCCAACCCCTTCAATCCCCTCGTCCGGGCCGTCTCGAAAGTTTTTGATCGGGGGGGTTGCATCTGCGGGGGAACCCGTGTTAAGATTGTAAATCGGATGGCGAGCGTAGCCAAGTGGTTAAGGCAGAGGATTGTGGTTCCTCCACTCGTGGGTTCGAATCCCATCGTTCGCCCTTTGTCGAATATTAGATGATTCTTCGTCAGTACCGGATTAATTTCGTTGAAGGGCTGATTTCCGGCTTCAGTATCAAATTAATTTCGTCGTACCCGATTAATTTCGTTTAACCTCCTCGCACTATCGATCACCAATTAATTTCGTCTAAGCCACGATTTAAAGAATTCAC
>JBNGCR010000049.1:17197-31067 GCA_050045915.1 Limnospira sp. | reverse complement strand
GCGCGGGTTCGGGTTCCGGCGCGGGTTCGGGTTCCGGCGCGGGTTCGGGTTCCGGTGTGGGTTCGTCTATGGGTTCCGGTGTGGGTTCGGGTTCCGATGTGGGTTCGGGTTCCGTTTCGGGTTGTAGAATGGGCGGCAGGGAATCGATCAATTCCATTTCCAAGGTGTAGTTCGTTCCCGGTAGTCCCGCCAGAGGTTCCAAAACGATCGCATAATCTCCGTCGGCCTGCAAAGTCCCTTGCCAGACGGAAACCCCTTCGGCGCGGGAATCGACGGGCTTTTTATTGGGTCCGAGGAGGGTCAACAGCACGCCGTCGCCACTGACGGCCAGATACAGTTGCTCTCCGGCCCGGGCAGAAATTAAATACTGAACGATTTGGTCGGCTTTTAAATCCCCTTCGATGACGGCGGGTTCCCGGACGGCGACATCCAACCGGCGGGCGGAGACTTGCGGCGTGGGAGTCGGAATCGGAGTCGGTTCGGGGGCGGGTCTGGGACGGCGAGGCGATCGGCTTTGCCGTTGAGCTTCGCCCAATCGCGGTGTCGGCGTCGCCCTCACGTCCGGTGTGGGAGTTTCGGCGGGGGAGGGTTCCAGAGTAATGCTCGGGGGAGAATCGGGTTCTCCGACGGTGGAGTTAAGGAGGTTGCTCACCAGGCTCCAAGAGCCCAAACCGGTCAGGAGGGCGATGGCAATTCCGGCGGTCACGACGGCGGCGGGATTGTCCCAAAACGATCGGTTGCCGGGGGTGGGAATGACGGGATGGGTAGGGTGATGGGAACCGACTCGAACGACGCCGGCAGATCCCACGGCCAGGGTTTTGATTTCGGACAGGTTGGGGTCGGGAGCGGGCGGTGTGGAGAAGGTTCGGGACGAGTCGTCGAGGGCGTTTTGAACTTCGGAGGCGGATTGATAGCGATCGCCGGGATGGCGGGAGAGCATCCGATTTAAAATCATCGCCAGTTCGGAGGAGACGACGGCCCGGGGTTGCCACATCCAGGTTAAGGTCTGCTGGTCCATCAACTCCTGGGGTTCGAGTCCCGTCAGCAAAACGATCGCGGTGACGGCGAGGGCGTAGAGGTCGCTGCTGGGGGACACTTTCCCCATTTGGATCTGTTCGCTGGGGGCGTAGCCGAGTTTGCCCACCCGCGTCACCGCCGGGTAAGTCTGGCCGGGGGATTGAATGTGGGTGGCCTGTTCGAGCACCACGCCGAAATCGATCAGGACGGGGAGGCGATCGCGATTCCGCAAAATGATATTGTCCGGGGAAATATCCCGGTGGATGATGCCCAAACGGTGCAGGTGGTCTAAAACGGGCAACATCTGGCCAAGAAATGTCCGCACCTCCGCCTCCGAAAAGGTGCGGGGCTGACCGGGCGGGGCTTCTTTTCGCTCTTTGAGGAGGTTGTGATAGGTTTGCCCTTCCACATAGTCTTGAACCAAAAATAGCCGTTGATTGTCCTCAAAAACGGCTCCAAATTGCGGAATTTGCGGGTGTTTGATTTGATAGAGGACCTGAGCTTCCCGCCGAAACAGTTCCTTGGACTTTTCCCGGGCGTAGGTTCCCGTCCCGTTAGGAATAAATTCCTTAAGGGCGCAACGTTCGTTAAACCGACCCAAATCTTCGGCTAGATAGGTCAAACCGAAACCACCCTGACCCAGAATGCCGATCAAGCGGTAGCGATTTTGCAAGACAGTTCCAAGTGCAATGGCGGGTTGCATAAATATGACGATTTGTTGAGAGGTGAATGAAAAGGACAGGGAGGGCCGACGGTCGAAATTGACGGCTTTCCCGAGATCGACTACAGGGGATTTGACTCGAAAAACTGAAATCGCCCGAAATTTTTTGTCTCGGGTGTGGGAATTGATCGCCTTGGCTTCCCCGACAGATCTCGGACGACGGAACTTCTCCGGGCGATCGCGGCTGTCAGAGGGGGATGGGAACAGCCGGAGCGATCGCGAGGGTTTCGGAGAGAACGAGGTGATATAATACGCATAAAAAACGATTTTTGTCAACCCCCCTTCGGGTGAAAATAGGGAAAGAAGAGGCGATTCAAGACCGGTAAAAATCTCGGCATTTTTCCTGATACCCGCCCCGGTCGGATGCCCCCCAAAGTCGTGACTGTCGAGCCACAATGGGAGTCATTCGGTAGAGAAGAACGCGCCAAAATCGCCCCCCGTCGGGGGCATTTGTACCTCTCGTTTCCAATTCTGCCAAGGGACGGAAACGGGGCGAGGGCCCCCGAAACGGAAGTCAGGAGAAGGCCGGCGCGATCGCTACCCGTTCAACTTTTCTTTGACGATCTTCTGGACGAACTTCCCGTCGGCCCGTCCTTTGAGTTGTTGCATCGCCGCTCCCATCACCTTGCCCATATCTTGAGGAGAACTCGCCCCCACCCGGCCGATGATGTCGTCCACCACCGCCCCGATCTCCGCCTCCGAAAGCTGGCGGGGGAGGTATTCTTCGATAATCCCCAGTTCGGCAGTTTCCTGGGCGGCGAGATCCTCCCGACCGGCTTGGCGGTACTGTGCGATCGCCTCCCGTCGCTGTTTGGCTTGCTGCATCAAAACTTCCAGTTCCTGGGACTCCGACAAGGTGCCATCCGCCCCCACCTCACCGCTGGTCTTCTTTTCCAGCAATACCTTCTTGATGCTGCGGACGGTTTCCAGGCGAACCTTGTCCTTAGATTTCATAGCAGCCTTGATGTCTTCACCGATGCGATCTATTAAACTCATAGTTGATGTCCTAATCTACAAACTCGCGCCAACAAAATTTAAGCAGTATTAAGAGACTCGGGCTATTTCCTCGTATCTTATTGCTGAATGACCGTCATTGCTTTAAGATCAAAACCAATCTTTCTATTATTTTAGGTTCCTTGGCGATCTCAAACGATATACAGTCTGTTTGCCGGCAGGATTTCTGAGAATCCGGGTCGGGAGCGGGGGCGATCGGAGATCACGGCCAGCTCCAATTTTTGTCCCTTGTCTTCTCTTAAATTCTCATCCATCTGAAATGATAAAATTGCCATGAATGAACTGCGAGGGAATACCGTGATCCGTTCTGCTACTTTACCCCTTCCCAACTCCGAGCCATTAATGGCCGATCATAGCCGATTGCGATTGTTTTCAGGTTCCGCCAACATCGCTCTGGCTACGGAAGTGAGCCGCTATCTTGGCATCGACCTGGGGCCGATGGTTCGCAAGCAGTTTGCGGATGGAGAACTTTACATTCAGATTCAGGAATCGATTCGGGGCTGCGACGTGTACTTGATCCAACCCTGTTGCTATCCGGTCAACGACAACCTGATGGAACTTCTGATCATGATCGATGCCTGCCGTCGGGCTTCGGCCAGACAAATTACGGCCGTAATTCCTTATTATGGGTACGCCAGAGCCGATCGCAAAACCGCCGGCCGGGAATCCATCACAGCCAAATTGACCGCCAACCTGATTACAGAGGCGGGAGCCAGCCGAATCCTGGCGATGGACCTGCATTCCGCTCAAATTCAAGGCTATTTCGACATTCCCTTCGACCACGTTTATGGCTCCCCGGTGATTTTGGACTATCTCGCCAGCAAACAGCTTTCGGATCTCGTGGTGGTTTCTCCGGACGTGGGCGGTGTCGCCCGGGCCAGAGCGTTCGCGAAAAAACTCGACGACGCCCCCCTCGCAATTATTGATAAACGTCGCCAAGCCCACAACGTGGCGGAAGTGCTCAACGTCATCGGCGATGTCAAAGGCAAGACGGCAGTGCTGGTGGATGACATGATCGACACGGCCGGGACGATTACCGAAGGGGCGCGACTCCTGCGAGAAGAGGGAGCCCGACAGGTTTACGCCTGCGCCACCCATGCGGTTTTCTCCGGTCCGGCGATCGAGCGCCTGTCCACCGGGGTGTTTGAAGAGGTGATCGTTACCAACACCATTCCGACGGCTTCGGATAAGCAATTCGATCAACTCACCATCCTGTCGGTGGCGAACCTACTCGGAGAAACCATCTGGCGGATTCACGAAGATAGTTCGGTCAGCAGTATGTTCCGCTAATTGGGGTGTAGGGAAGAATTGATAATTGATAATTGATAATTGACAATTATCAATTCATTTCCCTGTGTTCCCATGCCACTCAACCCGGAAGCCCGAGCTTACCTCGATCGCATCGCCGCCTTAAATTTGCCGACTTTGCCAGAATTGGGGCCGGTTCTCGCCCGAAAACTGCTCTCCAACGCCGAGGATCTGTGCGCCGAACCCCCCGCCCTCGCCGGGGTGGAAAATCGCACCCTTCCCGGAACGGGGGGTTTAATTCCGATTCCGCTCCGCATTTACACCCCCCCGGCCATCCCCCCCATCCCATACTGATCTACTTCCACGGCGGGGGCTGGGTTTTGGGCCACCTCGATCGCGTCGATCGCCTCTGCCACACATTATCAATGGGGGCTCGACAGATTGTCGTATCGGTCGATTACCGACTCGCCCCCGAACATCCCTTTCCCGCCACCGTCACCCGCTACGACGGAACCATCCACGGCTTCGTAACGATGGCCAAGATTTTTCCCGAGGGAAGGAATGCGATCGCCCAAGCCGTCAATTTTCTGAAGTAGGGGACACAGAAACGGACAAGCTTGGGGAGACAAGCCCTCTAGCCGAGCTGGAGTTACGGGGTCAGTCATTGAACCCAGAATCCCCGTCCCTTTAGGGCGAGGAGTATCAAATCAGCAAAATTGGGGAGTCCGATCAGAAAAAATTAAGAAAATATTCAGACAAAATCCAGATTTGCCTGTAGAATTGGCTCAAGTCAATGGCAAAAAACCAGACCATAGACTGAGAGCGATAAAAACCTGGTCGTCAACCGCCACCTCATGCAAATCACCAACTACATTCACTTTAGAAATCTCAAAGGAGACATATTTGGTGGCATCACCGCCGCCATCATCGCACTGCCGATGGCTCTGGCCTTCGGTGTGGCTTCCGGTGCCGGCCCCGCCGCGGGTCTGTACGGAGCCGTCCTCGTCGGTTTCTTCGCGGCTCTGTTCGGGGGCACCCCAACCCTGATTTCCGAGCCCACCGGTCCCATGACCGTCGTCATGACCGCCATCATTGCAAATCTCACCGCCACCAACCCCGAGAACGGGATGGCAATGGCTTTCACCGTGGTGATGATGGCGGGTGTCTTCCAAATTCTGTTTGGAGTCCTGCGCCTGGGTAAATACGTCACCCAGATGCCCTACACCGTGATCTCCGGGTTCATGTCCGGGATCGGGATCATCCTCGTCATCCTGCAAATTGGGCCGTTCCTCGGGCAAGCCAGCCCCAAAGGTGGCGTACTCGGTACCCTGACGAGCATTCCCGATTTGATCGTAAATATCAATCCTTCCGAAACGGCCCTCGGCCTCATCACTGTCGCGATTCTGGTGTTGATGCCCGGAAAGCTGAAGCGCTTGCTCCCCCCCCAACTGGTCGCTTTGGTCGGCGTTACGATTCTCTCGCTGATTCTGTTCCCCGGCGTCGATATTCGTCGGATCGGTGAAATCCCCACCGGCCTGCCTTCCATTCAAATTCCCACCTTCAGCGCCACCCAATTGCAGACGATGGTCATCGATGCCCTGGTGCTGGGGATGCTCGGATGTATCGACGCACTGCTGACCTCCGTCATATCCGACAGTCTGACCCGCTACCAACACGACTCCGATAAAGAGTTGATCGGTCAAGGACTCGGAAACCTCGCCTCCGGTCTGTTCGGCGGTATCGCGGGTGCCGGGGCGACGATGGGAACGGTTGTTAATATTCAAGCGGGGGGCCGCACGGCTTTATCGGGTCTGACCCGCGCCATCATCCTGTTGGTGGTCGTCCTCTGGGCCGCTCCTCTGACGGAGAGCATTCCAATGGCAGTTCTGGCTGGTATTGCCCTCAAGGTTGGTATTGATATTATCGACTGGGGTTTCTTGAAGCGGGCACACCAGGTTTCCATTAAGGGTGCCTTGATTATGTATGGTGTGATTGCCCTGACGGTTTTTGTAGACCTGATCGCGGCGGTTGGACTCGGCGTCTTCGTCGCCAACATCCTCACCATCCAACGTCTGAGCGATTTGCGATCTAAAGATGTCCGGGCGATTACGGATGCGGATGATGCGATCGTCCTGAATCCCGAAGAGAAAGAACTGCTCAAGCAAGCCAATAACCGCGTCCTCCTGTTCCATCTCAGCGGTCCGATGATCTTCGGAGTCTCGAAAGCCATCTCCCGCGAACACGCGGTCATCGACAGCTATGATGTCCTGATTCTCGACCTGAGCGATGTACCCCTGTTGGGTGTGACTTCCTCCCTGGCTTTGGAAAATGCCATCATCGAAGCGGTGGATCTCGGACGTCAGGTGTTCATCGTCGGTGCCTCCGGACAGTGTAAGCAACGCTTGCAGAAGTTGGGAGTCTTCCAAATTCTGCCCCCCCACCATCTGATGATGGATCGGACTCAAGCGCTGCAAGTGGCGGTGTCCCTGGTGAATCCTTCCACGATGGGCGTGCAGGCGGTTCCCGGACACGATTATCCCCAAGCTGGGTCTAACGACTACTCGACCCGCTCTGATGATGCTACCCTGCCTCAATAATGCGTTGAATTAACCCATATTCTCAGTCAGAAGCGGACAGCGAACGGCTGTTCGCTTTTGGCGTTTTATGGGTACGGGTGGCGGGCGTGGAAAACGTCCGCCGTCTCGGTTTTATGGGGGAGAGGGATCGGCATCTGGGTTGTCGATATGGCGACCAAAAACCCTCCCAAAAAGGCGACAATTTTCCGGTCATATGGTCGCTAAATTTGGGGGCTTATTGAATAATATTAAATGCTGTATATGATAAATTATCCTAATTTAATTTTATCGATAAAACTAGAAATTTGTGTATACAATTAGAGTATACCAGGTGCCCCTTAAGGAATCGCTCAACTCTCTCGAATTGGGGTGGCTCCTCCCCAATTGATGAGGCTTGGGGGCAAATGAGTTAGGTGATTGACATCCCTCAAGGGTGATTTTCACCCTTTTCCTAATTGACGGAACGGCGGGGATAAAGCGGAAAACGACATGGAAATCTGGCTTTATCCCCTTTATTTTTCAGGGTGTCTCCCTATCCATTCCCCAAAGCGACGATTTCGCACCAAACGGGTCATCTGAATCCAATTTGAATGAAGTTCCATCGGAGATACCGAATCTTTCGAGGTTTAATTAATGTTGTCAATCATCCCAACTGAATTTTTGGAAATTTACCCCAAAATATTTCTCGACTTTTCAAACCATAGTTTGCTGGCAACGGCGACAGAAGCTGACCAAGGCCCCATCGTTTTGGCTGGGGTTTTGCTGACGTTGATCGTTATTTATTTAGCCAGCAAATTGGGGGGAGAATTATCGAAGGCTGTAGACTTACCGCCAGTTTTGGGCGAGCTGGTGGGTGGTGTCGTCGTTGGGGCATCTGCGCTGCATCTGATCGTGTTTCCCGAAGGGGGAGCGGAAGCGGCAGATTCCCTGCTGATGACGGTTCTGCAGGCGATCTCAAATCTCGATTCCCAGGCGGCGGCTTCCGTGTTTGAAAGTCAGAGTGAAGTGATTTCCGTCCTGGCAGAACTCGGGGTCATTGTCTTGCTGTTTGAAATCGGTTTGGAGTCGGACTTGCGGGAGTTGCAAAAAGTCGGCTACCAGGCTGCGATCGTTGCCGTGGTGGGTGTGGTGGCGCCCTTCGCCGCCGGAACGCTGGGGCTGATGTTCTTCTTTAATGTCTCCGCCATCCCCGCAATTTTCGCCGGTGCGGCGCTGACGGCGACCAGTATCGGCATCACGTCCAAAGTCCTCTCAGAATTGGGACATTTAAAATCGAAAGAAGGTCAAATTATCGTCGGAGCGGCGGTTATTGATGATGTGCTCGGTATCATCGTGTTGGCGGTGGTGGCGAGTTTGGCGAAAACTGGGGAAGTGAATATCCTCAACGTCATCTATCTGATTATCGGGGCCAGTGCATTTCTGTTGGGTTCGATTTTCCTCGGTAAATTCTTCAACAAGAGTTTTGTCGCGATCGCCGATCGCCTGCAAACCCGAGGAAAACTGGTGATCCCCGCCTTCACTTTCGCTTTCTTCATGGCATTTTTGGCTAACGTCATCCAACTCGAAGCGATTTTAGGAGCCTTCGCCGCCGGGTTGGTACTGGATGAAACCGACAAACGCAAAGAACTCGATCGCGAAGTTGTTCCCATCGCCGACATCCTGGTTCCCATCTTTTTTGTCACCGTCGGGGCACGGGTGGATTTGAGCGTTCTCAACCCCGTCGTACCCGAAAATCAACAGGGTTTGATTATCGCTGCATTTTTGATTGTGGTGGCCGTTCTGGGCAAGTTGGTGACGGGTTGGACGGTGTTCGGCCAGACTTCTATCAACCGGTTCGCCATCGGCGTGGGTATGATCCCCCGGGGGGAAGTTGGCCTGGTGTTCGCCGGCATTGGCGCAGCCAGCGGCGCGTTGGACAAACCCCTACAGGCGGCGATCATCGTGATGGTAATTCTGACGACGTTCTTGGCACCGCCTTTCCTGCGGTTGGCCTTTAAAGAGCCGGCGGAAAAACAGCCGGATTTGGTCAGTTAAGCGCAGATAGATTTCAAGGTAACAAATGATCGGGTGGCCCATCAGGGCTACCCTTTTTTTGTGGTTTTCCGGTTTTAAGCTAGGATCTGGAGAGATTCCCCGTCGATATCTTAGCCCGGTTATTCCGCCTGTCCGAAAATATGCGATCGCGACTCAACCCCACCCCCTATTTATTCTTACTCCCGGCGTTGCTCATTTTGGGATTGACGGTCTTTTTGCCGTCGATACAGGCCTTTTATCTGAGTTTTTTTAATCACGATCTGATCGGCGATCCGCAGTGGGTCGGTATCGCCAATTTTCGCCGACTTTGGAAAGATGACGTTTTTTGGACAACCCTCAAAAATACCGCACTTTATCTTATTATTGTCGTCCCGATTTTGGCGATCGCGCCCCTGTGTTTGGCGATTTTAGTCAATCGAAAATTGCGCGGAATTAACGGGTTTCGCACGGCCTATTATGTTCCGGTGGTCATTTCGATGGTCGTCGCCGGACTGGCTTGGAAGTGGCTTTACGCAGAAAATGGACTCTTAAACCAATTCCTGAAATATTTCGGTTCCTTTTTTCTGCCCCCCTCAGTGTCACCGAGTATCCCCTGGCTGACAGACCCCAATTTGGCGTTATTCTCCGTCATGGCGGTGACAATTTGGAAGGGGTTGGGTTATTATATGGTCATTTATCTCGCCGGGTTGCAGTCGATTCCGGCGGAACTCTACGAAGCCGCCAGTTTGGACGGTTCCGATGGCTGGCGGAGTCACTGGGATATCACCCTGCCGTTGATGCGGCCCTACCTGATTTTGGTGGCGGTGATTTCCGCCATTTCCGCAACTAAAGTGTTTGAAGAAGTGTATATCATGACCCAAGGAGGGCCGTTAAACAGTTCCAAAACCATCGTTTATTATCTCTACGAACGGGCGTTTCAGAATTTAGATATCGGTTACGCCTGCACGATTGGGTTGGTGTTATTTGCGATCGTGTTCGGGTTGTCACTATTACGATTGGCGATCGCGCGTTGGACGGGAAGCGAAATCTCTTGAGAGCTAAAAGTGCCTGACCTCGGCAAAAAAATATCAGGACTTTCCAAAACCCAATTGTACCCCGACTCAACACCCTAATCGAGTTCTAAAACCCCCTTTTTAAGGGTGATAATGGGGTATCTAATTGATATCAAGTCCGGTTATTTAGCCGCACTAACTCTCTAATCATCTGAATAGGATTAGAGCGGGTAGGGACCCCTAGCTTGCGCCCTCCGGAATTGATTCCGAAGCAGTCTTGATATCCAACCCGTTTTTTTCGGGCATTCAACCGGATTTGATATCATTCATCATTAGTCACCTCATAAAACAAGCCCCCCCAGTCCGATGACTGACTGGGGGAATTCATGTTCCACAAATGTTAAATAATGTATCGATACCGGAGAGTCAGACTTCACCGAGTAAGACGGCATCCTCCGGGGTCATCAACTCCAAAACCCGCTCTCGGATCAGATTGTCCGTCCGTTTGCGAGACAGCCGCTGTTCCGGGATGCGGTGCTCGAATAAAATACCCGAAATTTCATGGATACACTCCATAATCCGTTCCGCCTCCGCTTCCGTCATCGTCCCGATGATCGATTTTTCCGCTTCGGAGGGTTTGGGCGGTTCCTGACGCTCGGGTTGATGAGCTTCTTCCTCATGATTGACACCGCCATCCAAATTCATGTGCAGTTTCTGCTGATAGTGGGTAGGAATCCCCCACCCCCGCTGTCCGGCGTGTTCCTGTCCGAGGCGTTCGTTCTCCAAATATTCGGTCGCCGATTCATATAAAGCCTGTTCCCGCCAAAAAGGAACGGTAAAATAACCGAAACATTTGCGATACTCCTCCGAGTCCACCATGTCCGACACCAACGCCCCAACCCCATGTCGCAATAAAATATCATCCCATTTGTGAATTTCCTCGTCGCCGTGGGGAGTCCGCCCCAAAAAATGCTTGCAGGCATTTTCAATAAACTTGAGATTAGAACTATTTTCGTAGAAATGTTCTAAATAAATCGGACGCACGGCCAAACTTTTCAGAAAGTGTCGGATGCCGAGTTTTCCTTTCTTAAAGTCTTTTTCCAAATCCGCCAAATGCTTCCGCTCGGAATCGTAGGGCTGACGTTCGAGCACCTGTTGGTAAATTTTGCTCAAAACAAACGTCCGCTCTTCGACAGATGCGTTGTGGGTGGTGGTGATGGTTTCATGTAACGGCATGGTTTAGCCTCCTGTTTGCGTTGAACCCGAGCCTCCCAAATGGAACCCGAATAAACCGTCTTTCGACTGACGAACGTGAGTGAATTAGCCCTTGGGCATGACTCCACCCCGCTGTACCGTCGCCATCAACTTGGGAGGGATGTCCAACACTTCCATGATGATATCCATGTAAGGTTTGAGGAGTTGATTGCAGGCACTCGGCAATTTTTCCTGCATGGTTTCTTCCAGGCAGTGATAGGCTTTCAGACAGGCGGTATTCCGCTGGTAAGCCGAGAGGATGTTCGCCAACCACAGCATCAAAGATTCGCGAAAATAGCGAGGGTCGTCCCGCAGGAGAGCGACCGACATCAGGCAAATTGCCATATTCATGTCGTAAATGCAGCGTTTGGAGTGCTGCTGCATCACCTCCGGGTGGACGAGCATAAATTTTTTCAGGGCAATTTTGACCAGATCCCCGGATTTTGCCCGGAGAATTTCGTAGGTTTTCGTGCGGACAGGGAGCGTTTGAACGTACTGATGGATGGGCTTGAGTTCTGCGTCGGTTAAATAACGCCCATCTCCTTGAACCATCAACTCTTCCCATGCCAAATTAAGGGTCGGCATTTGAATTTTCCTCTCAATCAAATACAGCGTGGACTCTGGATAGCACTACGTTGACGGGTTCGGACAATTCACTCGGGTCGGAAAGCATCAAGTCGGTCGGCACAAAACACACGTTAAACGTCCTCGTTTCCCGGCGTAATGCTATAAATATCATTTTATGTCCTTTTTTATAATTTTATCGCCTGAGTTACCAAAATCAAGGAATTGACGTAATTTTTAACATGAAGAAATGAGCGCTCTCAGTTTTTGATTACCACAAAAATCAAACTTTGTCAAGTGTTTGAAAGCGATCGCGCGATCGCGGCAACCTCACCTGGGAGCCACTCCCCCGCCGCGTTATGTTGATCGGTATGACGTTAAAGGACACTTAATCGGATGAACGGCAAACAGGTACTCCTCACCGGAGGAACCGGGGGACTCGGCATGGGAGTCACGCCCCTCGTCCTCGCCCGGGGTGCAAAAGTGACCATCCCCTACCGCAGCTCGGCGGAAGTCGATCGCCTCAAGGAAATTCTCTCACCTTCAGACTTCGAGCAAATTCGGTTCGTCGCCGTCGATCTCACCGACGAAACCGCCGTCAAAAACCTCATCCACGACATGGGGCGGGTAGACGTACTCATCCACCTCGTCGGAGGCTTCTCGATGGGCAAAACCCACGAATACGCCTTCGGGGACTGGAAAAAAGAATTCGACCTCAACCTACACACCACCTTTCTAGCCTGCAAATACAGCCTCGCCAAAATGCTCGAACAGGACTACGGCCGCATCGTCACTGTCGGCAGTCGGGGTGCCGTGGAACCAGCCGCACAACTAGCCGCCTACTGTGCCTCCAAAGCCGGCGTCGTCGCCCTTACACTCGCGATCGCCGAAGAAACCAAAGACACCAACGTAACCGCCAACTGCGTCCTGCCCAGCGTCATCGACACCCCCACCAACCGGGACGCGATGGGGGCCGAAAACGCCGATCGCTGGGTCAAACCCGAATCCCTCGGACAGGTGATCTGCTTTCTAGCCTCCGAAGTAGCCGGAGACGTGCGCGGCGCGGCCGTTCCCGTTTATGGCAAGATTTAAAAAAAACCATCGCGGGGAACGCTGTAACTTAAATTACAAAAATCGGAAGCTTGACCAGCCCCACGAATTGCCAAATCTGCCATTTAATCAACGATACAAATAGCACACATGAGCGTAAAAGACAAGCCCAGATTTCCGGGGAACCTGCCCATCCCCACCATCTTGCTGTGGGTGGCGGGTCTGTTCCTGCTGGCTAACCTCTTCCTGCCGGGACTCTTCGGCCAGCAAACCCCCCGAGTCCCCTACAGCCTATTCATCGAACAAGTCGAAGACGGACAAGTCACCCAAGCCTACGTCGGCCAGGACGAAATCCGCTACCAACTCCAACCCGAAGCCGGAGAGGAACAGGGACAAGTCCTCACCACCACCCCCATTTTTGACCTGGAACTGCCCAAACGCCTGGAAAACAACGGCGTGCAGTTCGCGGCGGCCCCCCCGCCCCGGCAAAACTGGGTCGCCACCCTGCTAAGTTGGGTGATCCCGCCCCTAATTTTCGTGGGCATTTGGATCGGCGTAGGCCGGTTCCTACAAAGCCGCGGCGGCGGCGGTGGTTTCGGCGGTCCCCAAGGCGCCCTGTCCATCACCAAGAGCAAAGCCAAAGTCTACGTCGAAGACGAAGGCACGAAAGTCAGCTTTCAGGACGTGGCGGGAGTCGAAGAAGCCAAAACGGAATTGGAAGAGGTCGTCGAATTCCTCAAAGAACCCCAGCGTTACAAGCTGATCGGGGCGCGAATCCCCCGAGGCGTGCTGTTGGTGGGTCCTCCCGGAACGGGTAAAACCCTGCTGGCGAAAGCCGTAGCCGGGGAAGCCGGGGTCGCCTTTTTCAGCATCTCCGGTTCCGAGTTCGTGGAATTGTTCGTCGGTGCCGGTGCGGCCCGGGTGCGGGACCTGTTTGAACAGGCGAAAAAGAAAGCCCCCTGCATCATCTTTATCGACGAATTGGACGCGATCGGCAAGTCCCGGGGCGGTGCGGGATTCTATTCCGGCAATGACGAGCGGGAGCAAACCCTCAACCAATTGTTGACCGAAATGGACGGGTTCACCGCCGGAGACGCGACGGTGATCGTTTTGGCAGCCACCAACCGCCCCGAAACCCTCGACCCGGCCTTGCTGCGTCCCGGACGCTTCGATCGCCAAGTTTTAGTCGATCGCCCCGACCTGGCCGGACGGCTGAAAATCTTGGACATTTACGCCCAAAAGGTGAAACTGGACGCGGAAGCCGACCTGAAACTGATCGCCACCCGCACCCCCGGCTTTTCCGGAGCGGATCTGGCCAACCTGGTCAACGAAGCCGCGCTGCTGGCGGCTCGCAATAAACGAGAAACCGTCACCCAAGCCGACTTCAACGAGGCCATCGA
>JBNGCR010000049.1:0-17097 GCA_050045915.1 Limnospira sp. | reverse complement strand
CGCCGCAGCGTCAGCGACGACACCGCCAAGGCGATCGATGCGGAAGTCAAGGAGATCGTCGAGACGGCTCACGAAACGGCCCTGAACATCCTCCGGGACAACCGCGATCTGATGGAAACCATTGTCGAGCAGATCCTCGATACCGAAGTGATCGAAGGGGCGGCCCTCCAGGAACTTTTAGATCGGGTCAAATATGAGGGCGATCTGACTCCGGCACCCGCCTCTTAATCTCGGGTCAAATTTTAATGACAGCGGGCCGGGGGTGATCGCTCCTTGTCCGCTTTTTTAATTGATAATTGATAATTGATAATTGATAATTATTGATTATCTCCTACTTCCTCATCCTTAATTATGAGTATCAAGAAAAAACCGAAATTTACCAAATCCAATCAAATCGGCAATATCCTGTTGGCGATCGCCGGGGCGATCTTGATCGGAAACTGGGTCATTCCCGAACTCACCAAACCCAAAATCCCCCGGGTTCCCTACAGTTTCTTTATCAAACAGGTGGAAGACGGGCAGGTGCAAGCCGTCCTGGTGGGAGATAACGAAATTCGCTATCAACTCAAACCCCAGGGAGATAACCCCCCCCAAGTCTTGGCCACCACTCCCGTTTTTGACTTGGAACTGCCCAAACGTTTGGAAGAAAAAGGCGTGGATTTTGCCGCGCCGCCCCCGCCCAAAAATGCCTGGTTTCGGACGCTGTTAAATTGGGTGATTCCGCCATTAATTTTGGTAGCCGCATTTCAATTTTTTATGAAGCGCGACCCTCAAGGTTCACTTTCTCTCAACAAAAGTAAGGCGAAGGTTTACGTCGAGGGAGAATCGGAAAAAATTACCTTTGCCGATGTCGCCGGTGTGGAGGAAGCGAAGGCGGAACTGGCGGAAGTGGTGGACTTTTTAAAGAATCCCCAGCGGTTCACGGAAATCGGCGCCCGCATTCCCAAGGGGTTGCTGTTGGTGGGACCCCCCGGAACCGGAAAAACCCTGATGGCGAAAGCCGTGGCGGGGGAAGCGGGGGTGCCCTTTTTCAGCATTTCCGCCTCGGAATTCGTGGAGTTATTCGTGGGGACGGGAGCCGCCCGGGTGCGGGATTTATTTGAACAGGCGAAAAAGAAGGCACCCTGTATCATCTTTATTGATGAATTGGACGCGATCGGCAAGTCGAGAAGCGGCGGCGGCGGCTTCCAAAGCGGCAGCAGCGACGAACGGGAACAGACGTTGAACCAGTTGTTGACGGAGATGGACGGGTTCGGTGTCGGGGACGAGACGGTGATCGTGTTGGCGGCGACGAACCGCCCGGAGGCCCTGGATGCGGCCCTGTTGCGCCCGGGACGCTTCGATCGCCAAGTTTTGGTCGATCGCCCCGATTTGGCTGGACGGCGGGCGATTTTGGGTATCTACGCCAAGCGGGTAAAGTTGGGTGAGGATGTGGACCTGGAGGCGATCGCGACCCGAACCCCCGGTTTCGGCGGGGCGGACTTGGCGAATTTGGTCAACGAGGCGGCGTTGTTGGCGGCGCGAAACCACCGCAAAACGGTGGCTCAACAGGACTTCTACGAGGCGATCGAACGGGTAGTCGCCGGGTTGGAAAAGCGCAGCCGCGTCCTCGGTGACAAGGAGAAAAAGGTCGTCGCCTACCACGAAGTCGGCCACGCCATGGTCGGGGCGCTGATGCCGGGGGGCGGCAAGGTGGCGAAAATTTCCATCGTCCCCCGGGGAGTCGGGGCGCTGGGTTACACCCTGCGGATGCCGACGGAGGATCGGTTTTTGATGGATGAGGGGGAATTTCGGGAGCAAATCGCCACCCTTTTGGGAGGGCGGGCCGCAGAAGAAATCATCTTCGATCGCGTCACCAACGGGGCCTCCGATGACCTGCGACGGGCGACTAATTTGGCGGAACGGATGGTGATCACCTACGGCATGAGCCAGGTTTTGGGGCCGTTAGCCTATGAACAGGGCGGCAAACCCAACTTTTTGGGGACCGGCGACGGCAACCTCCGGCGTCCGATGAGTGAAAAAACCGCCGAGGCGATCGATTCGGAGGTGAAAGAAATCGTCGAAACGGCCCACCGACAGGCGATCGAGATTCTGAAAACCAACCGGGAATTACTCGATGAAATCGCCCTCAAAGTGTTGGCGACGGAGGTGATCGAAGGGGAGGAATTGCAGCAGTTGCTCGATCGCGTCCAGAAACCGGCTTGATGTCATATCAAATCCGGTTATCCCCTCCTCAACCTCCCCAATCCACGAAGCGAGGATTTTTGCTCGTAGGGGCGCAAGCCTTGCGCCCTTGGGAATTGATTCCCAAGCGGTCTCGATATCCAACCCGTTTTTTTCCGGGTATTCAACCGGATTTGATATCAATTGTCCTCTCCAGACCATCCCTGCCAGTGGTGATATTCCTCCACATTCACATCATCCAAACTGTCCTCCGCCGCCGGTTCAGAAATCAGATTCGGATGTTGAATCACGAAGGGAAGGTGGGCCCCCCGCAACCCCCGTTTGATCCGTTCCGGAGTTTCTGAAAATAGCACGAAGAGGGGATAAATCTTCTCCGCTTCTTGGGAATAAATGTACTCGTAATGGTGGGGCATCACCCACTCGTAACCGCCATCTAGATAAACCTGGGTGAGTCTCCACCGCCTCAGCAGATCGGAGAGATCTTCCTGGGGACGGTGAATGAAAACGAAAATTTCCGCCCCCACTTTGACTTTCCACTCCGGATCGCACATAATGACGGCGATATCGCAGGGGAGACAAACCGCCTGATCCGGGGCGATAGGTGCGCTATCGCGGATCGCGATCTCCCGATGTCCGGCGTAGGAAACCCCGTCCCGCAACCGGACGATCGGCAGCGGTAGGGTGATCAGACTTTCCTCCGGGCGTCGCAGGCTCGGAATCATTTCAAAATAAGGGCGATGCTGCTGCAACAGGGCGATCGCTGCCGTCGAATCGCTGTACTCCGCCAGCAGTGTTTCGTAATGGGATTGTTGAACTGGCATTTTTAAAAACCTTTTGAACATCAGATAGGGTCGGCAAGAGAAATGGCTCTCGATTCTAAATGTTGAATCAGACTTTCTCTATTTTCGACCCGAACCGTTTTAGTGTCGGTGGATGGGAAACGGAGAGAAGAGATGAATTGTGACGATCGCACGTTCAATTTTCCGCTCTCCCAGCTCCCAATCGAAATTGAGTCAACCATCTGAATTGGCACTCCCAAATCCGATTTTTTACAAACTCTCAAACACCTTGAACATGGGCAGGTACATCGACAGCAACACCGACGCCACGATGCCACCCACGACCACGATCATCAACGGTTCCAGGGCGCTGGTGAGGGATTTGACCGCCTCCTCCACTTCCGTTTCGTAGAACGCCCCCACCTTCATCAACATTTTATCGAGTTCCCCGGATTCTTCCCCGATCGCGATCATCTGAATCGCCAAGCCGGGGAACACATTTTCTTCCTGGAGAGCGATACTGATCAGCCCGCCCTGTTGGATCTCCACCCGGGCGTATTCGATCGCGTTGGCGATCGCCTGATTTCCCGCCACGTCCCGCACGATTTCCATCGCATTCATGATCGGCACGCCGGAACGGGTCAGACTTCCAAAAATGATGCAAAATCGAGCTACCGCAGACTTTTCGATGATCGGCCCGAACAGGGGAAGTTTCAAGTAAATTTTATCGAAAAATAATCTCCCCTGCGGGGTTTTGTAAACGATCGTATAAGTGATGTAGGTCGCGATCAAAAATCCGATGACAAGTACCTGGGGAATGGGGGGCCACGTCGTACAGAAGTCGCTCACCGCCAACATCATCAGGGTAAAAGCCGGCAACTCGGTGCCGATTTGCTCAAAAATTCCCGCAAATGTCGGCAGCAAAAAGGTCGCCATCCCAAAAAATACCGCGATCGCGATAAACAACACCGTTTTCGGATAAGAGGTCGCCGAGTTGATCTCACTCTGGGTTTTGTGGTTTTTCTCCATCATCACCGCCAGACGTTCCAGAGATTCATCCAAAACCCCCCCCGTTTCTCCAGCCGCGACCATACTCACAAACAACTGGTCGAAAACATCCGGGAACTTCTTCATCGACACCGATAATTCCGTCCCTTCCTCCACATCGGCCCGCATCGTTTTGATCGCCTTTTTGAGTTTGGCATTGTCGCACTGATCGCTCAACACGCTCAAACAGCGGGCCATCGAGATGCCGGCGTTGAACATGGCGGCAAATTGACGGGCAAAGATCGCCAGATCCTTGACCGTAATTGACGCCATCGCCACATTAATGTTTTCTTCTAATTGTTTGAAATCAAATCCCTGTTTTCGGGAGTGACTCCGAACCATTTTATTGGTCGTCATATTCCACCTCTATGGATAGCTATCAGCTCTTAGCTTTCGGCAATCAGCACTTCCCCCCACTCCCCGCGCGGCGCCAAATTAGCGAGCCGTCTGAAACAAAAGGGAAAAAGGATAGTGAATTGTCACCCCTCACTTTTTCCCATCCTCCAACTTCAACACATTTCCGGCAGCCGTGGGCTGGACGGGAACTCGATCACGCTTTCGCTTTAGCCTTGCCCGCCTTCTTGGGTTGGGGGCCAATCAGCCGTTCGAGTTCATCAGGCTTGGAGCTTTTGCTCATGGCATCTTCCCAAGTGACTTTCCCCTCTTGGAACAGCTTGGCCAGCGACATTTCCATCGTCTGCATCCCCAACTTCGCCCCCATTTGAATTTGGGAATAAATTTGAGACGTTTTTCCTTCCCGGATCAGGTTCCCCATCGCCGGAGTGTTGAGCATGATCTCCATCGCCGCGCAGCGGCCCCCGCCGATTTTGGGGACAAGGTTTTGACTGCAGACCCCCACCAGGGAGCCGGACATCTGCGCCCGCACCTGGGGTTGTTGGATGGGGGGGAACACGTCCAGCATCCGGTCTACCGTCGCCGAAGCCGAGTTGGTGTGCAGGGTTCCGAACACCAAGTGACCCGTTTCAGCGGCCGAGATAGCCAGACCGATGGTTTCCAAGTCCCGCATCTCCCCGACCAGGATGATATCCGGATCTTCCCGCAGTGCTGCTTTCAGGGCATTGGCGAAACTCTTGGTGTCCTCTCCCTTCTGGCGCTGGTGAAACAGGCTCTTGATGTTGGGGAAAACATATTCGATCGGGTCTTCCACCGTCAGGATGTGTTCCGCTCGCGTCCGGTTGATCAAGTCCAGCAGCGCCGCCATCGTCGTCGTCTTACCCGAACCCGTCTGTCCCGTCACCAGAACCATACCCCGGGGCCGCTCGGTCAGATCCCGCAGAATTTGGGGAACCCCCAACTTGTCAGCGTTGGGAATTTTGGACGCCAGCGCCCGCATACAAGCCGCCCAGCACCCCCGCTCCCGGTAGACGTTGACCCGGAAGCGGGCCAGCCCCTTCACCCCGTAGGCGCAATCCAATTCCCAGTTCTGCTCCAACTGCTTGCGCTGCATATTATTGAGCATCTGGAAAATCAGAACCTGCACCTCTTCAGGAGATAACGTTTCGCCAAATTGAGGTTGCGAAGTCAATTTCCCGCTCAGGCGGAAAAAGATCGGAGCCCCAGCTTGAATGTGAATATCCGATCCGCCCTGTTCAACCAAAGACTCCAGGACATCCTCAATCATCAAACCACGCATAGATAACCCTCCAAGAAAGTTGTCGCTTGTTCATTAAAAATGATCGTCCGAGCGATCGGGGAAGCGATCGATTTTGGGAAAATCTCCCGCCACCTCTGAATGGGAATCTTCCCCCGAGCTAGTCCGTGAAACGCGGTGTCAGACAGTAGGGACAGTCCAACCATTCCGGCTTCAACTCCGCGCCACAGCCCTTGCAAGTCAAACCCTGCTTCCGCTTCGCCTTCAATTCAGCCTCCAAGCCGGAGTCGGTAAACGTGACCCGTTCCACCTCATCGAAGGTGGTGTGGCCTTCCCGCACCAACTGCAAGCTGTAGGCGAGGAGGGTTTTCATCCCTTCCTCCACCGCCGCCTCCTTGATCTGCTCCGTGGGGGCGCCCTTGGTGATCAGGGTTTGCATCCGTTCCGTCACCTTCAGGAATTCGTAAACCCCCACCCGGCCTTTATAGCCGAGGCCGCTGCACTTCTTGCACAGCTCACCCTGGGCGGCGAGATGCTTCCGTTCGTCCGGGGGAATCGTATTAGCCTTGTAAAACGTGACATCGACCTCCCCGGAGGCCGAGAGTCCGTAGCGCCCCAACTCTTCCGGCGTCGGGGTGTAGGGGATGCGGCAGTCGGTGCAGACCCGCCGCATCAAGCGCTGGGCGAGAATCCCCAACAGGGCTGCGGAAACCATGAACGGCTCCACCCCCATCTCATCCAGACGGGCGATCGCCCCCGCCGCGTCGTTGGTGTGCAGGGTCGTCAGCACCAAGTGTCCCGTCAGCGCCGCCTCGATCGCGGTTTTCGCCGTCTCCAAGTCCCGGGTTTCCCCCACCAGCAGCACGTCGGGGTCCTGTCGCAGGAACGCCCGCAGGATATTGGCAAAGGTCAGGTTTTTCTCCCGGATCACCTGACATTGGGTGATTCCGGGCAGAGCGTATTCGATCGGGTCTTCCGCCGTGCTGATGTTGATAGCCGGGTCGTTGCGCTCCGCGAGGACGGAGTACAGGGAGGTGGACTTACCCGAACCCGTCGGTCCAGTCACCAAAATCAACCCGAACGGACGGCCCGCCGTCTCCCGCACCATCGCCAGGGTTTCCGGGTCCGTGATCAGCTTGTCCAACCCCAACTGGGTCGAAGAACTGTCGAGAATCCGCAGGACGATTTTTTCCCCGTAGCGGCTCGGGAGGCTGTTGACCCGGAAATCCACCGTCCGGCCCTGGAACACCCGGCGAATCCGGCCGTCCTGGGCCTGGCGGCGTTCGGCGATATCGAGGTCGGCGATAATTTTGAAGCGGGACGTGATGGCGGGGATCACCTTTCTCGGGAATTTGAAATACTCCTGCAGCACCCCGTCTTTCCGCATCCGAATCCGCATATCGTATTCCTGGGGTTCCACATGGATGTCGGAGACGCCCTCCGAAAGGGCCTTGGCGAGGATGACGTTCACCGCCTTGATCACCGGTGCCGTTTCGGCCTCCTCGAGCTGCTGGTCGAGGTTCATATCCGACATCTCGTCGGAGGCCTCTTCGAGTTCGACATCCTCAAATTCGCCCTCGCCGAACTGGAGTTTCTCCTGCTGCTTGCGGGCCGCCTCCACCTGCTTGCGCTTCACCTCCTCGTCGCTGTAGGCTGAGATCAGCTTGTCGTAATCCTCTTGGGTGATCACCCGCCGTTGCAACGCCCACCCCTTCGGCCGCAGGATTTGGTTTCTCAACTCCTCTAAGGCATTGAGGTTGTCCGGATCGACCATCGCAATCAACACCGAGGTGGGTTGACCGTCGGCCTGCTGCAACTGCAACGGTAAAAAATGATGTCGCTTGCAGGTTTCGATGGAGGTTTCCAGGGTTTTTACCATGCGATCGAGATCTTCGACCGAAATTTGATCGATTTCGAGGTCAAACCCTTCGACTCCGTAAACGATTTTTAACTCGAAGAGCTGTTGCTTTTTGTATTGACGCGCCAGTTCGGGGGGGAGGGGCTGACCGGTGATCGATTCGAGAACTTCGGTCAGGGATTGGCCGCCTCGAGAGGTCTGGAGTGCCTGTTGAAGTCGTTCGGGATCGATGTAACCGGATTGGATGAGTTTGTTGCCAAAAGGGGTTGTACTTTGAGCAACGAGAGCCGTGCGTCGCCGGGATGATGTGTTGGTCATAGCTGGAATCAGATCCTTGTGTCTAGACTTCCCAAACGGGTCGGGAAAGTTTCTTGAGCGAGCATCAAGCCTTAGCTTCGATGGACGGTTTGAGGGCACAGAGCTTCTCGGGATTGTGCCAAGGGTGATGGCTCCATTTTAAGCGGATTCTCTCGGGCTTCCATTCCCGTGGGGGGATGAGGTCGAATCCTGACCCGTCCCCAAATCGTCAACCGGGTTGAGTACCAAAGTGGCAACAAGCGCGTCAGAATTTTAAAAAACATCATTCCGGGAGAGTCTGACAGCGGAACTTGCTGCAATTGTGATTTGGAAAGAGCAGTTCGGATGAGAGAATACAGTCCGGGGTCGATCGCGCTCCAAACCAGCCAAATCCTGTCTTCGGGAGGGTTTGAGCTTTGAGGGTGGCTGTCTCTGGGAAGCCGACCGTCCTCTCGAGTTCCGGCCAACCGACGCCGGCCGAGCCGACCGCCCGACTCGAGGGAACCTGGCCGAGAGTGCGCTTCTCTTTCGATGATACTCTTTACAAATCACCGAAGCAGTGATCTAAGATAGGATTTTGATTAAAATTTCTAAAGAATACTGAATGCACTTTTAGGGAGAGCGGGGTTTTTCGCGACGCCGTTGGCGGACGAATTCCGTCGCTCAGTTTTCTATGATGGACGAGAACAAGCAGCAAAATATGGTATCCGATCCAATGACTGACAGACCGGAGGAGAACACCGAATCTGCGGGTGCAGCCCCATCCGACCCAGAACCCGTGAATTCCGCATCCACCCCCACCGAACCCGAGTCTCCGGCGGAGCCGCCGGCCGCGAGCGCCGAGCCATCCGCTGGCGAGACTGACCGGGCTGCGACGGCTGAAGTGGCCGAAGACTTGAGCGCACAGCTCAACGAGGAATTGCTGGCGATGACCCAAATCAACGAGTCTCTCAAGGCTCAACTCGACGATATCAGCGGCCAATATCGGCGACTCGCAGCCGATTTCGAGAATTTCCGCAAGCGGACTCAGAAAGAAAAAGAAGAGCTGGATGTGCACGTCAAATGTGCCACTATCCAGCAGCTTTTGCCGGTGATCGACAACTTCGAGCGGGCGCGATCGCAGATCAAACCCCAAAATGATGGCGAAATGAACATCCACAAAAGCTATCAGGGGGTCTACAAGCAGATGGTGGACTGTCTCAAGCAACTCGGAGTTTCTCCGATGCGTCCCGAGGGCGAACCGTTCGACCCGAACTTGCACGAGGCGGTGATGCGGGAGGCCACCGCCGACCATCCGGAAGGGACGGTGATCGAAGAGCTGATGCGGGGCTATATGCTCGGCGATCGCGTATTGCGCCACGCCATGGTCAAAGTGTCGATCGAACCGGAATTCACCGGGACGGCCACGGAGGAGGAACCCCCGGCGGAGGAAGCCCCAGAATAGGTTCGACCCCGCTCTCGGAGGCTGTCGGGACGCGGGGCACGGGAGTGATACCGATCCGCAAGCCACCCCGGTCGGGCAAAGCCGACCGCATCTCGATCTTCAAACTCGGTCGGGCGCTCCGTCCAACCCGGAGCGCTCCGCCACCCGTTTACTGCACACCTTCATCGCCGAGGCGCTATGGGAAAAGTCATTGGCATCGACTTGGGTACGACCAACAGTTGTGTCGCCGTTTTGGAGGGCGGAAAACCCGTCGTCATTTCCAATTCAGAGGGCGGGCGCACCACGCCCAGCATTGTGGGATTTGGCAAGTACGGCGATCGCCTGGTGGGCCAACTGGGAAAACGGCAGGCGGTCACGAACGCCGAAAATACGGTTTTCAGTATCAAACGATTTATCGGCCGGCGCTGGGAAGACACGGAAGTGGAGCGATCGCGCGTTCCTTACAACTGCGTCCCCGGCAAAGATAACACCGTCGATGTCAAAATTCGTGACCAGGTCTACACCCCCCAAGAAATCTCGGCGATGGTGTTGCAAAAACTCAAAGAAGACGCCGAAGCCTACCTGGGAGAAGAGGTCGATCAAGCCGTGATCACCGTCCCCGCCTACTTCACCGACGCCCAGCGACAGGCCACCAAAGACGCCGGCACCATCGCTGGACTCAACGTCCTCCGCATCATCAACGAACCCACCGCCGCCGCCCTCTCCTACGGCCTGGACAAACAAGACCAGGACCAGACCATCCTCGTCTTCGACTTGGGCGGCGGCACCTTCGATGTCTCCATCCTCCAACTCGGCGACGGCATTTTTGAAGTCAAGGCGACGTCCGGAAACAACCACCTCGGCGGGGACGACTTCGACAACGCCCTCGTCCTGTGGATGGTCGAAACCTTCAAAAACCGGGAGGGCATCGACCTCTCCGGCGACAAGATGGCTCTGCAGCGGATGCGGGAAGCCGCCGAAAAAGCCAAGATCGAACTCTCCTCTCGCACCAAAACGGCGATCAACCTCCCCTTCATCACCGCCGATGACTCCGGACCCAAACATCTGGAACTGGAACTGAGCCGCCCGGAATTTGAAACCCGGGTGGCCGACCTGGTGCAGGGAACCATCGACCCGGTGTCCCAGGCCCTTAAAGATGCCAACTTGCAACCCAACGACATCAACCGGATCATATTGGTGGGCGGTTCGACCCGCATCCCCGCCGTCCAGGAGGCGATCGGCAAGCATTTCGGCGATCGCGCCCCAGACCGCTCTGTGAACCCCGACGAAGCCGTAGCCCTCGGCGCGGCCATCCAAGCCGGCGTTCTCGGCGGGGAAGTCAAAGACCTCCTCCTCCTCGATGTCACCCCCCTCTCCCTGGGCTTGGAAACCCTCGGTGGTGTCCTCACCAAAATTATCGAGCGCAACACCACCATCCCCACCAGCCGCTCCCAAATGTTCTCCACCGCCGTTGACGGACAGACCTCCGTCGAAATTCACGTCCTCCAGGGGGAACGGGCGATGGCCAAAGATAACAAAAGCTTGGGGAAATTCCTCCTCACCGGCATCCCCCCCGCCAAGCGCGGCGTCCCCCAAATTGAAGTCTCCTTCGACATCGACGCCAACGGCATCCTGAAAGTCTCGGCTATCGATCTCGGCACCGGCCGGGAACAGAGCATCCAAATCACCAACACCGGCGGATTGAGCGAAGCCGAAATCGAGCGGATGCGACAGGAAGCCGAGGTTTACGCCGACGAAGACGAGGCGTACAAACAGGTCGCCGAACTCAAAAACCAGGCGCAAACCCTATTCTATAATTGTAAGGTGACGTTGAAGAACAACGCCCAATACATCGGCGACGACCTCAAACAGCGCACCCGCGAGGAAGTGGCGGCATTGAAGAAAGCGGTCAACAATCCAAAAATCACCCTCGAGGAGATGCAACGCCAAGTTGACGCTTTCCAAGATCTGCTCTACAGTCTCGGTTCCGCCGTTTACGATCAAGCCGGCCAGAATCGAGAGGAAGCCACCCCGGCGACGGAAGTCGCTCAGATGCTAGACTCGGAGGAAGGTGAAGTCGCCGACAGCGACATCGACCCCGAAACCGTCAATGGTGAGGCGGCCGACTCCGAAGCCAAAAAACCGTCTTCGAGTCCAAGTCCCGACAATTCATTGACGGGCTAAATTGATCTCCCGTCGAGCCCCCGGCCGTAACGGCGAGAATCTCAACCGCGCCTTTTTTGTGTAGTTTTAGTCATTAAATTCTAGAAAAATAGCTTTATGGCAGGCGATTACTATGAAATACTCGGTGTCTCCCGCGACGCAGACAAAGAAGAAATCAAACGAGCTTACCGTCGCCTAGCTCGCAAGTACCACCCCGATGTCAACAAAGAGCCGGGTGCCGAAGAACGCTTCAAGGAGATCAACCGCGCCTACGAAGTGCTTTCCGAACCCGAGATCCGCGCTCGCTACGACCGCTTCGGCGAAGCCGGCGTGTCGGGAGCCGGGGCGGCGGGCTTCAATCAGGACTTCAGCGACAGTTTTGCCGATATCTTTGAAAGCTTTTTCAGCGGATTTGCCGGGGGAATGGGTGGTCCCCAGACGGGACGGCGACGAACCGGGCCGACTCGGGGAGACGATTTGCGCCTCGACCTGCGGTTGGACTTCAAAGAGGCTATCTTCGGCGGTGATAAAGACATCCTCATCCGCCACCTGGAAAGCTGCGAAACCTGCAACGGTAGCGGGGCCAAACCGGGAACTCTCCCCAGAACCTGCTCGACCTGCGGGGGCAGCGGTCAGGTGCGCCGCGCCACCCGCACCCCCTTCGGCAGTTTCACCCAGGTTTCCGTCTGTCCGACCTGCAACGGCACGGGGCAGATGATCGAGGACAAATGCGCGACTTGCGGGGGACAGGGCCTCAAAGAGGTCAAGAAAAAGCTCAAAATTACCATTCCCGCCGGGGTGGATAACGGCACCCGCCTGCGGGTTTCCAACGAAGGCGATGCTGGAAAGCGCGGTGGCCCGCCGGGAGATTTGTACGTCTTTCTCTCCGTCGCCCCCGACCCCCATTTCAAGCGGGAGGGTATCAACATTCTTTCTGAGGTGAAAATCTCCTACTTGCAGGCGATTTTGGGCTGCACGTTGGAGGTGGAAACTGTGAAGGGAACGACGACTCTCACCATCCCGGCCGGTACTCAACCCAATACGGTGCTGACTTTGGAAAATGAGGGCGTCCCCCGGTTAGGAAATCCGGTGAGTCGGGGCGACCATTTGATCACGATTTTGATCGACATTCCCACCCGAATCACGACCGAGGAGCGGGAACTGCTCGAGCAGTTGGCGCAAATCAAGGGGGAGCGCACGGGGAAAGGGGGACTTGAAGGGTTCCTCGGCAACCTGTTCCAGAAATGATCCCCATTTCGACGGGGGCAATTCGCGAATTGTCCCCATTTCTGCAAGATTTAAATACCGTGTATGACTGATTCAGCAGCATCGAACGCCCAAACTCTAGACCTGCGGGGGACTCCCTGTCCGATCAACTTCGTGCGGACGAAACTGCGTCTGCAACAGATGCAACCGGGAGAAGTTCTGGAGGTGTGGCTGGATGCGGGGGAACCCATCGAGCAAGTGCCGGACAGTTTGGTGATGGAAGGCTACGCGGTTGAGGGGATGGAGGAGCGATCGGGGTTTTTCGCGGTTCGGGTGTGCTGCCCTGCCGCGCAAAATTCATGAGTGCCGGGGTTCTGAGAATGGAACCCGATCGCGTGGTGGGGACGGTGGTTTCCGGCCAAGCGAATTTTTATGAAGTCCGCCTCGATTCTGAGGGCGGGGAAGACGGGCTGAAAACCCTGCTGTGTACCTGCCGCGCCCGGTTGAAAAAGGTCGGCCAGAAGGTGATGGTGGGCGATCGCGTGGTGGTGGAAGAACCGGACTGGCAGGGGGGCCGGGGCGCGATCGCCCAAGTGCTGCCCCGCCGGACGGAACTGGACCGCCCCCCCATCGCCAACGCTGACCAACTCTTGCTAGTATTTGCGGTGGCTGAACCGGACCCCGACCCCATCGCCCTGAGCCGATTTTTGCTGAAGGCGGAATCGACGGGGTTGGAGGTCTGTCTGTGCTTCAATAAATGCGACCTACTGCCCCCCGAAGGTCTGTTAGCGTGGCGCGATCGCCTGTCGGGGTGGGGGTACTCCCCGCTGCTGATCAGCGTCTATGAGGGCGCAGAATACGCCGTCAGGTCAGGCGGACGGATAGAGGCTTCACCCTTTCAGGATTCCTCGACTATCCGTCCCGATTCTCTCCTCGGCCGCTTGCAAGGTAAAACCACCGCTATTTCTGGCCCCTCTGGGGTGGGGAAATCCAGTCTGATCAATCGTTTGATTCCCGAGTCTCACCTGCGGGTGGGGGCTGTTTCCGGGAAATTGGGGCGGGGACGCCACACCACCCGCCACGTCGAACTGTTCGATTTGCCCACCGGGGGGTTACTCGCCGACACGCCGGGATTCAACCAACCCGGACTCGAATGCGAACCCCACGAACTCGCTAATTATTTTCCCGAAATCCGCGATCGCCTCACTGCCAATCCATGCCAATTTGGAGACTGCCTGCACCGGGATGAGCCCAACTGTGCCGTCCGCGGCGACTGGGAACGCTATGCCATTTACTTGCAATTTTTGGAGGAAGCGATCGCCTCCTGGGAAGCGGCACAACACCAGCGGGATGCGGAATCTACGCTGAAATCTAAGAGCAAATCGGGGGGGAAAAAGCAGTACGAACCGAAATTGCAGACGAAAAAATACCGCCGTTCTTCCCGGCGGTTGCAACATCAAAATTTGCAACAATTGTGCGAGGAATTGGACGAAGTTTAGGTTGTTCAAGTTTGGGCGATCGCATTTCGGAAAGTGACAAGAAACCGGATTTCTATGAGAATCTTTCTGTCCTCACCTAAGTTTTGGGAAGAAACCCGGTTTCTCAATATCAAGGTGCGATTGAATAATCATGAGGGGTTCGTCGAGTCGATGGAGATTTTGGACGAGTATGCTACAATTTAAAGAAAGCGATTATAGCGCTGCGCGCGGGAGTCGGCAGTCGGGAGTCGGGAGTCGGAAACTGAAACGGCTTTTCTATAAGGGTTTGAAAATTTCTGACCCCATTTCAACTGTAACCACGTGAGCGCTCGTTGCTATAATTTTATCATAAAGGATGATATTTCATGCAAGTTAAGGGGATCAAAAAAGGTCGAACCATCGAAATATTTGAAGATCTAGATATTCCGGATGGTCAAGAAATTAGCTTATCGATTGAGACGGGGGAAGGGTTTTGGCAACGTCTTCAGTCTTTTCGACAAGAACTTGAGTCTGAGGACATCTGGATCGAACCAGATGTTTTTGAGGGAGTGCGGGATTCATCGCCGGGTCGAGAAGTGACTTTATGAGTTTACGATTTTTATTAGATACCAATATTCTCTCGGAACCGACACGCAAAAATCCGCACCCAAATGTGATGGCAATGCTCGAACAACACGAAGGAGAAGTCGCCACATCAACAACTGTGTGGCAGGAACTTCTTTTTGGGTATTCGCGCCTTCCGGATTCTCGGAGACGCAGGTTTTTAGAAAGGTATTTGAATCAGATCGTTCGTCCGACTATTCCAATTCTGCCTGACGATGTGGAGGCTGCAACTTGGCACGGGATTGAAAGAGCGAGATTGACGAGTATTGGACAGACACCTTCTTTCCCGGACGGTCAAATTGCTGCTGTTGCCAAAGTCAACAATTTAATTTTGGTCACGAATAACGTATCAGATTATCGAAATTTTTTAGATCTGGCAGTGGAAAACTGGTTTTGATGAAAGAGCGATCGCATTTTGGAAAGTGACAAGAAACCGGGTTTCTAGAGGGGGCGATCGCATTTTGGCAAGTGGCAAGAAACCGGGTTTCTATGAGAATCCACCTATCTTCACCCAAATTTTGCTAAGAAACCCGGTTTCTCAATATTAAGGGGCGATCGCATTTTGGAAAGTGACAAGAAACCGGGTTTCTATGAGAATCTACCTATCTTCACCGAGATGGTTTTAGAAACCCGGTTTCTCAATATTAAGGGGCGATCGCGACAAGATTTGTTAAACTTGAGATGTCATTAATATTTTCGGTTTATTCACGGCTAATGAAAACAACTCGACAGCTAACCGCAATGATTGAGAGAGAAGGTGACGGATATGTTTCTTTATGTCCGGAACTCGATCTGGCGAGTCAAGGTGATACGGTGGAAGAAGCGCGATCGAATTTAATGGAAGCGATCAAACTTTTTTTGGAGATGGCTGATGCTTCGGAAATTGAGCGTCGTTTGAATAATAAGGAAGTGTTTGTCAATGAGTGGCATTCATAGACAGTTAATCCCACATCCCAGAACCAGCTTATTTGACAAGCACCTTCCTGGAACGCCACAAGTCACAAGACTGTTAAGAAAAGAAGGCAAGGCTCATGTTTTTAAAAACCGCGCTACAATGAAACGAGTTATAAAGGCTATTATAGAAAGGGGAGAACTGACTGAAACCGAAGATGAAAATGATGCCTACGATCGCTATGGATTTTATTTTGATGAACCGATAGGCGATCAGATTAGATCCGATGGCAGTAGTATTCCACTGTATTACGCCGAGATTAAAATCATTAAAGGAGACAATAAATATCATGTTATCCCTCGAACAAAACCTCGCCACTCAAACCGATAATTGGGAATTTATTGAATTATGGGTCGATCCGATTGTTTTTCCACCTCGAATTTTGATGTTGGTCGTCGGAAAGCAGGGAAATTGTCTGATTTATGATGCGACAGCCAACTACAAACCACTGTTTGAAAGTGCGGTGTATGACGAAGCACACTCGTGGCTAATTGAGGATGATTACGAGCGGGTTGATGGGCGAATTTTATTGGCTGAAGTTTTTTGATTGAATTGGCGATCGCATTTTGAGAAGTGGCAAGAAACCGGGTTTCTACGATAATCTTTTGCTCCTTACCGAGATGGTATTGAGAAACCCGGTTGCTAGAGGGGGCGATCGCATTTTGAGAAGAGTTGGAAAGATTTGGAGCCGGGGGGTATATGTATTAAAATGAGCCGGGTATATTGCACAAAAAATGCCATATTAAATCAACGACGGCAGCCTCGACGACCTTCCAGGGTATTTCTAGCAGCCAATTTTTTAAATTTTCCTTGCTAAATACAACTGACTTTTGTTTTTCTTCGTTTTGTTGTCGCAACAATTCCAGTATTTCTTGTTTGTCGTCGTCACTTAAAGCCATGTCAACATCCTTCGGTTTGAAAGTTTACAATTTTCGGGAACAATTTAATTGGTTTCTCTTTTTGGAGTCGGACAATCCTGTAACCATTTTTTGATTTTCTGGATCATCTCGATATCATCTGCAAAATCTTTTTTATCGGCTTGTAAAACAAGTAAAATCAAGTCGCAGGAAGGGATGAACTCTTGATAAATTTTGTCGTACTCTTCATCTTCCTTTTCGCTGCGTCCATATCCAGGCATATCGATCACAGTTAAGGTTCCGCCTGTTGAGAGTGTAAATTCCTCAATTTTTGCTTCCGTCGTACCGACAGTTGTGGGACTTGTTTTTAGATTGGCATTAAAGAGATTATTAATGGTTGTTGTTTTTCCGACACCGGTTTGGCCAATTACTGCCACCTTGGGAGGCAACTTAGCTTCCTGTTGCAGCTTGCTTTTGAGTCGTTTTAAATCATCCTTTGAAATATTTTCATTTTCTTCAAGTTGCTTCCAGATCTGATTTTCAGAAGAAACTTTTTGATCGGAACTTTTTTCTATTTCCTTTCGTTGTTCATCGGCATATTTTTTTGCTTCTGGATCTGCCAATTCAAATGGATCTTT
>JBNGCR010000048.1:0-31201 GCA_050045915.1 Limnospira sp. | reverse complement strand
CCAATTCTGGGGGGAACCGGACAATTGCTCCCCTCGCCCAGAATTGGGAGAGGGCTTGAGCGTTCGCGCCCCCCTAACCCCCCAATTCTGGGGGGAACCGGAGAATTGCTCCCCTCGCCCAGAATTGGGAGAGGGGTTGGGGGTGAGGGCCAGTCACGAGTCAACCTCCAAATTCACCGAACCCTGCCGCAATATTTCCCAACTCCCCCGTTCCGTCCACCGGACCACCGTGGAGGGAATCGGGGCGATCGCTTTCCAACCCTCGGCAGCGTCCAGGGTCAAAACGTCCGGAAATTGGGCTGCTATTTCTCCGGCGGTTAATAGGGGCGGCTGTCCCGATAAGTTGGCGCTGGTGGTGGCTAAGGGGCCGGTGCGTCGCAGGATTTCTCGCGCTGTTGGGGAATCGGGAACCCGCAGGCCGATGGTCGTCGGGTCGGTGGGGTTCATCACCGGGGGCACCGCTTCGGAGGCGGGGAGGACGAGGGTTAACGCCCCCGGCCAATAGCGGCGGGCGATTTTTTGCCAATCTTGCAACTCGTCGGGTTGACCGTCCACGAAGGGCCACAGCGACTCGGCGATCGCACCCATCAGAATCAGCGGTTTGTCCGGCGGACGCCGTTTCGCCTCGAAAATCAGGGGGGCGCGATCGGGCCGTGTCGCCAACGCCGGGACGGTATCGGTGGGAAAACTGACGACCGCATCTCCCGCGATCGCGGCTTGGATCAGATTTTCTGTGGAAACCAAAGGCATTTGAATTGGGGTGTGGGGAGGAGAATCTAACATCAGGGCGCAGGCTTTGCGCCCCTACAATCTAAAATTTCATCATTTTCGGTGGGCGATCGCGAATCGATCTAAGCCGGCTAGGTCGGGGACGATCTGGATTGAGTGGTAATTGCCCTGGGAACGGAGGATTTCGGCGACGGCGGCTCCTTGGCTGGCCATCATTTCCAGGATCAAGATTCCTCCCGATCGCAGATAGTCGGGACTCGCTGCGGCCAGGTGGCGGATGCAATCTAAGCCGTCTGAGCCGCCGTCTAAGGCTTCGTGGGGTTCGTGGCGGGTGACTTCCGGTTGCAGGTTCAAAACCTCCTCGGAGGGGATGTAAGGGGGGTTGGAAACCACGCCGCAGACCTCTCCTGTGAGGAATGCCAGGGGGGTCCACCACGATCCGTTGTAGAACCGGATTCGATGTTCCAAACCCGAGGTTTCGGCGTTTTGGCGGGCGATCGCGAGGGCCTCATGAGAGCGATCGACGGCGTGGATGGTGGCCTTTGGGAACACCTCCGCCAACCCCAAGGCGATCGCACCGCTTCCGGTTCCCAGATCCACCCAGTGACCCTCCGCCGAAGTTCCCCCCATTTCTGCAACTGTAGACCGGGCTAAATCGACAATCAACTCCGTTTCCGGGCGGGGGATGAGGACGCCGGGGGCCACGGTCAAAGAAAAATGTCGCCAGTGAGCCGTCCCCAGCAGGTATTGCAGGGGAACCCGTTCTTTGAGGCGGCGGTTCCACAGTTCCAGGATTTCCGGCCAGGGCCGTTTGAGGGCGATTTGGGAGCGATCGCGGAACGATTCCAACCGCAGATCCAGCCGTTCCAAGTCACTGAAGGCTTCCAGGAGTCGATCTAACTCGATCAGAGAAATATCGGCGGCGATCGCATCCATCCGCGCCTGCCGCCACCACTGCCACAGTTGAGAACCAGACAGGGTGGGACTTTCAGGTAAACGTCGGTCGCGATCGCCCATCCTCAGCAACTCGCCCCGATCTAGGGTTGATTATCTCTGAGATATTGCAACGTTTCCCGGGGCGGAACCAAGATGATCCGATCCAAAAACTGGTCGTCATCGGTGCGGAACGCCTCCAACAGCGCCTCCAGGGGGACTACCTGGATGGTGACAGAGGAAATCAAATCCGGTTGCTGTTCCTGGAATTGGGTCAGCATTCCCTGCAAGTCTTCCTTGTAGAAGAACATCGGGATTACCTGCTGGTCGCCCCGCTGAATCGTCAGATATCCATCATCCGGGCCCCCTTTGGCGATGAACAGGGGCACGCCGTTGAACTCGTTGGGCGATCGGCCATTTTCCTGCATCACGGCCCGGGCGGAATCCACCTGCGACTGTACCGGGACGTAGGCGAATTGTAGGTCGTCGGGATTATTTCGTCCCTGCTCGTTCATCTGATACACTTCACTCAGAGAAACGGGAGTCACCCGAACCGAATTCGCCAATTCGGGATTGCGACTTCGCAAGTTTTCCACAAACTTGAGGGCATCCTGGCGGCTGATAAACACCCCGGCCACCGAAGCCGTCTCGCTGCTCTGCTCTCCTGCCGGAACCGTCGCCACCAGAGGCGCACCGTTGGCATCCGTAATCGTAAAAACCGGAACGGGGCCGAGCTTTGCTTTAATCTCATCAATCGTCAGAGCCTGAACGGGCGGCGTTCCCAGCAGGGGCGAGGATGCCTTCCAAGGCAAAGACACCGGGTTGAGGAGCAAATGGGTGCCAATAACTCCCAGTACCAGACCGAAACGAACAAACGATTTCATCATATTTTTAACTTAACAATCCCGATAATTCAGACTCAACAAATAGATTGGTCATCACTTCTCTCTATGGGAACCCCTTCCGAATTGTCCCGGATGGGGTACGGATTTTGTCAAATTTTCCCCATTGCCAGACAACCAGTCAGGTCTGGCTCGATGGAGTCATCCGCCACTACCCCGGTCGCTTTTCCCCAGATAGCCTCCCAGACGACAAAGCCCAGAATTTTTCTCCCGAACCGCCGACCCATTTTTTCCGGAGTGGCTTCCGCCAGTCGCCAGATTGTCTGGATGTTAACACAAATCTCCAATTCGTTCCCCCCCGTAAGCTTTCAGCGATCGGCTTTCGTTCAACTGCCTGGGATGGGGAGAGCAGCGAAAAATTGGCGATGTCCCCATCGCCGGAATGGTTGAATATCAATCGGGATGACAGGATTTGAACCTGCGACATCCTGCTCCCAAAGCAGGCGCGCTACCAAGCTGCGCTACATCCCGGCTTGTCCTTTCGATTTCTCAGTATACCCCAACCCACACCGATCCGCGAAAAAATTGCCAAATTGATCGGAATTGATCGGAGAAGTCAATTCCCACCCGTTCCCGGGGAGCGATCGACTCAGGGCTTTTCGACTCCGCTCCTACAGTCCGAGGCAGAAATGGGCTAGTCTGGATACCAGAACATCCCCTTGATGCCTTCCGGGTCCGGGATAAATCCCAGGTTTCGATAAAAATCGACGACCTGGGGATCGGCGAACAAGGTAATATTGCTGATATCATCGCTGCGAAGCTTTTTGATGATAAACCGCATCAGAGCTTTGCCCAAACCCTTGCTTTGAAAATCCGGGTGAACCACCACATCCCAGAGGGTGGCATTGAAGGCGTGATCGGACGTTGCCCGTGCAAATCCGATCAGGCGTCGCTGGTTTCCCCGCATTTGCCACATGGAAACGACGAGAAAGCTGTGCTGAATGGCCTTTTTAACTTTTCGGAGGGGGCGGCGGGACCAACCCACGGCGTTACAGAGTTCTTCTAACTCATACAAGTCGATGTCCCGATCCGTGCTGAAAAAAATGCGAGAATTCCGACCGGTTGATTTGCGGGGGGCCTGGGACAAAGAAGACTTGCCCTCAACAGCATATTCCTCATATTCCGCCGTTTTGGACATTGAGGTAGAATCTGAACCGCTAAAGAAGTTTTTCCAAAATCCCATGCAGGCGTGGTTAAGGTAGTAGACGTTGAATGACTGTACTAGATAGTATATCTCCCGTACCTTCCCCTCAATTATGGCTCCGGGTTTAAAATCATCGACACTGGACTTGCTGAAGCGCTTCAACCGAGCGTTTCCACAGTTTTATGAGCAATTTGTCAGCAGCGAGATCCAGTTGCAAAATCTCAAGCTGGCCTACCAGATCTACAAAACGACCCAGGCGGTGATCGAGGTCAAAGCCGAGGGGAGTCGCAGCGCCGTACACTTCGCCTATCGCAACCAATCGTTTTTGTTGAGCGATATTTTCGGCGTCCTGGCGGCCTACGGACTGACCATCCACAATCTCAGCCTCTACGGACAAATCTATCCCCCGATGCTGGTGTTTATCAAGCTGGTGGTGTCTCGGGGGGGGAAGGCATTGGCGGACAAGACGGCGGACAATGTCTGTCGGGCGATCCGAGAGGCTCTGGCGGGCCATTTCGAGGTCGAAGAGATGCTGGCCGTCGAGTTCAACTTGGATGCGGGGTTGGAAGATGTGGCCACCGAATTTTATGTCGATCCGGTGTTCCACTTGCCCGCGTTATTGATCGAAGCGGACAACCAGCCCGGTCTATTTTACAAAGTCATGTACGCGATCTGGCAAGAGGATCTGTTGGTCGTCAATGCCAACTTGCTGGTGTGGCGGGGCCGCACCCGGCTGATTCTCTATCTCCTCGGCCCGAACGAGAGTTTGATCCCGGAATATTTGGGCCAAAAAATCGCCGAAGGCATCCGACAGCGATTGATGGGAGAGCGGTTTTGAATAATTGATAATTGACAATTGATAATTGATAATTATCAATTCATGTCTGTGTCCCGACTCCCGATCCATACCTGAGATGTACCCCATTCGGGGTAGGATAGGAGATATGGGAACGATTGACATCCAAGACGTCAGGCACGTTTACGAGCTGACGGCCCCGACGAAATCTCCCCACGTCCTCGTTTTTGTTCATGGTTGGCTTTTGAGTCGCCGCTACTGGCAACCCATTATCGATCGCCTGGCGCCTCAGTATCAGTGCTTGTGCTATGACCTGCGGGGATTCGGGGATTCTCAGTTGGTTGGGGGCCAGTTACATCGCTGTGACTATACTCCGGCATCTTACGCCCAGGATCTGGGGACGTTGCTGGATCGGTTGAATATTTCGAGCGCCTGGTTGGTGGGGCATTCTTTGGGGGGGACGATCGCACTTTTGGCCGCGGACCAATTCGGCGATCGCATCCGGGGTGTAGTTTGCGTCAACGCGGGGGGCGGCATCTACCTGAAGGAAGAATTTGAACGGTTTCGGAGTGCCGGAGAGCAAATCGTCCGCTTCCGTCCCCGCTGGCTATGCCATCTCCCCCTCCTCGATCTGCTGTTTACCCGGGCGCAGGTGGCCCGTCCGGTTGACCGAAAGTGGGGCCGCCAGCGATTGGTCGATTTTGTGGTCGCCCACCCGGAAGCTGCCCTCGGTGCGTTGCTGGACTCGACGACGGAAGCCGAAGTACACCGTCTCCCCCAAGTGGTCGCCCGACTCAAACAGCCCGTTTATTTTTTGGCGGGAATGGGCGATCGGGTCATGGAACCCCGCTACGTCCGCCACCTGGCCAGCTTTCACGAATTGTTTCGCAACGGACGGGACAATGTGCTCGAACTTCCCGACTGCGGACATCTGGCCATGATCGAATATCCCGATTGGGTCGCCGATCATTTGACGAAAATCTTCGATCAGCACAAGTGAAGCCCCAGGATCGCCAAATCTCGCTTTACCCCATCGATTTCCGCCACCCGGGGTAGGTATCCCCAGCGCTCGAACCCGAAGGCCTCGAACAGTTTCAGGCTCGGGTAATTGTGGGCGAAAATTAACGCCAGCAGGGTTTCGCAACCGAGATCGGGACCCCGGCAGATCGCCTCTGTGAGGAGTTTTTTGCCGATTCCCCGGCTTTGATAGTCCGTGTGGATGTAAATGCTCACTTCCGCTGTCGCCCCGTAGGCGGCCCGTTTTTTGAACGTCTGAAAGCTCAACCACCCGATCACGCGATCGCCTTCTTCCACCACCCACAAGGGCTTTCGAGTGGACTGGCATTCCTTGTACCACGCCAGACGACTCTCCACTGAAATCGGTTCTAAATCCGCCGTCGCCATTCGTCCGGGAACGGCGGCATTGTAGATGGCGACAATCTCGGGCAAATCGGTTTCCCGTGCATCGCGAATGTTCATCGACTCTCTCTCAAACCCCCCCACGCGGTTGATTGGCAGCTTCTACCCATCCGAGGCCATATCCAATTCAATCAATCGAACATTTTATACGTTCTCCCTGCGGTCGATTTTTTTTGTGGGCGAAAATTCATCTCACCGCTATATCCGTAGAGTTGTCGGGCGTCCTCTTTTCGCATTTTTCAGATAGAGTTGAGAAAGACAGTCCTCAAGGCAAGTGTGAACCCATGTCCGTTTTCGTTGTCAACGATGACGGGGCTGCCACCGTCAATATCGGCGGACTCAACCCGCCAAGTCTTGCCCAGGTGACGGGGGGAATTGTGGTTCCTCCCATTTTGGCCAATCCGGTCACGGGGGAGGTATTTTTCGATCGCGACGGTTTGGATGTCACCCCCCTGACGGCCCCCGGCGACACTACCCTGGAGGCGATATCCCCGACGGGGGAAATCACCCGCCCGGGAGAAACGGAATTTTCTCCCTTTCCATTCGTTCAATATCCCGGCGATCACTCTTCTTCCGATTCGGGAAGTGACGGTGCCATTGAAGCGATCGGAACGTCCGCCGAAGATACTTTAATGGGCGGTGGCGGAGATGATACTTTGCTGGGTTTGCAGGGGGGCGATCGCATTTCCGGAGGCGGGGGAAATGACCATCTTTTCGGCGGTCGAGATAACGATATTCTCGACGGGGGAGATGGCGACGATATTTTGAGTGGCGATCGCGGCTCGGATACTTTGATTGGCGGTTCGGGTGCAGATGTATTTGTACTCTCTGCAAATGGGACCAATACCGACCCTGTCGCAGCCGATCGCATCCCCGATTTGATTGTCGGAGAAGACCAAATTCGTCTGTCCGGCGGCTTGGAAATTGATTCGATTGACGCGATCGCTTTTACCTTCGGCAGGACACCCGGAACTCTGATTATAAATCGAGGGGATGGGACGGCTTTGGGCTTTTTTGACAATATTGGAGTTGACGATATTTGGGGTGCGATCGGGTGAGAAACGGTTGACCCGAGGATGGGTTCATATTTGATTCGTTGAACCGGGAATCCCCGTCTTTTTAGAGCGGGGAACGTCAAGCTTCCATATCGACCAAAACTTTCAACGTGCCCCGTTGTCGGGCGCGATCGAAAGCCTCCAAGCCGCGATCGAGGGGATATTTCGCTTGGATCAGGGGTTTGACATCGACCCGGTGCGTTGCGAGAAGTTCCAGGGCGGGGGCAAAGGGGCCGCAGCGAGATCCCAGGAGGGTGATTTCGTCCACCACCAGGGACGATGGGTCGAGAGTCAGGGCCCCGGCGTAGGTGCTTTTCAACACCAGGATGCCCCGCGATCGCAGAGAACGGCGGGCGAGGGCGAACCCGTCGGGATTGCCGGTACACTCCACCGCCAGGTCGAAACCGCGATCGGCCACGGCATCGGCGAAACCTGTTTTGATGCCCCGACTTTCCAATAATTCCAATTTTTCCCGGTGGCGTCCGATCGCCAGCAAGTCGCAACCCGTCAGGGCTAGAGTTTGGGCGATCAGTTGGCCGAGTTTGCCGTCTCCCACCACCAAAACCCGCCAGTCCGGGGAGACGGACACCTGCCGCTGAATTTCCAGGGCCGCCGCGATGGGTTCGGTAAACGTCGCCGCATCGGTGGACAGGCCCTTGGGAACCGGATGCAGATTTTCGGCAGGGAGGGTGAGGTAGTCGGCGAAGGCGCCGTTGCGGTTGACGATCCCCAAAACCGTGCGATTTTCGCAGTGGGTGGGTTGTCCGCTGCGGCAAAACCGGCACTCACCGCAGGCGGCATTAATTTCGCCCACCACCCGCCGCCCCCGGAGATCCTCGGGACCCCCTTCCACCACGCCGACAAATTCGTGGCCCGGGATGCCCCGGTAGGGATAATACCCCCGCAACAATTCCAAATCGGTATTGCAGATTCCCGCCCGCAGCACCCGTACCAACGTCTCCCCTGGGGGAGGTGCGGGAGCCGGCAGGTCTGTGCGAAGTTGTAATTGCTGATTTTCGAGCCAAATTGCTCTCATAGTCTAAATCCGCCCGTATCAATACTCGAACGATTTCATTGTATGCAATCGGTCAATTTGCCGACCCAGGGAATTTGTCACATAGAATAGACAAGAGTGCAGTTGTCTCTGGAGTGGCTCACTCGGGCGACTAGTGGGTGCAAAGCATCTATGGGAAAAAAACTCACACAACAGATGTTATCATTGCCCGGGCTAGTCCTGATGGCTGTCGGTTTCGGCGCGGCCATTGCGATCGTCTGTTGGAACGGTCATCTTTCTGGGAGTAACTGGGCTGTTATTTTGATTGCCATTCTCTTGATTTTGTGGGGGTTTGGGATAGCGATCGCGGCGGGTCAGGAACGGCAGCAGTGGCGGCGGGACAGACAGGCTCTCGAAACCTCGCTGGCGGAACTCCGCGATCGCTGTGAACTCGAAAAAAAAGAATCAGAACAAATTTTAAAAGACCAAATCAACAAATATCGGGCCGTCCGGCAAGAAAATCAAACCCTCCACAAAATTAACGCTCGCAAAGATGAGTTTCTCAGGCAAACGTCCCACGAACTGAGAACTCCCATGAACGGGATCATCTGCTCCCTGCAACTGTTGCTTGACGAATTGTGCGACGATCGCGAAGAAGAACTCGAACTCCTCCAACAAGCGCATCAGTCTTCCATCCACTTACTCGGGCTGATTAATCAAGTCTTAGATTTGGCAAAAATCGAATCGGGGAAAGTCTCCGTCGAACTGAAACCCATCGACCTTCACGCTTCCCTGACGGCCGCCCTGTACCTTCAATTCGCCAATTTTCGCCAGAAAAATCTGGAACTTCACCGAAGAGATTTCGTGCGGGGTATCAAAGTGCAGGCTGACCCCATCAAATTGAAACAAATTTTGATCAATTTAATTGGCAACGCCATCAAATTTACCGATCGCGGGAGTATCACAATCGTCACCGAAATCAGACCGATGGTCAGTCCCGAAGGGGAAACCCAAATTCCGATGGCGATCGTCACCATCAAAGACACAGGCATCGGCATCGATCCGAATAATAAAGATAAACTATTCGAGGCGTTTCAGGTCGAGGATGAATCGCATCTCAATCCCTACGGCAGTAGCGGACTCGGCCTGGTTATCTCCAAGCATTTGATCGAAATGATGGGCGGCAGCATTCATTTAATGAGTCCGGGAAAGGGCCAAGGGACGACGGTGGAACTCGTGCTTCCCCTGGCCGAAACCGACGGAATTCCGGAAGGGGCGGAGAATGGGGGTGTGGGGAAGATTGAGAGTTGATCGTCGATGGCCATCAATTCATTCTCCCCGACCCCCTTTTCCCGCCTTTTCGGAGCACTCGGATTCAAGATGCCCCGCGAATTTTGTGAATTTTCAAGAAATTGGTGCCCTTGGCTTTCTTGGTAGGGATGCCGCCGATAATTAAAATCTCGTCCCCCGGAGAGGCGAGTTTCCGCAGCAGGAGATAGGTTTGCGCCTGATCGAGGAGTCCCTCGAAGGAATCGACCTCATGTTCGAGCAGTAGGGGTTTCACGCCCCAAACCAGATTCAGGCGGTGGTAAACTTTCCGGTTGGGGGTGAGGGCGACGACCGGCACCTTGGGGCGCTCGGCGGCAGCCAACTCGGCGGTGTAGCCGCTGCTAGTGTAGGCGACGATGCAGTGCAGCTTGAGAATTTTGTCGATGATGTTGAGGGCTTCGCTGATGGCGTGGGTTTCGTCTGTCAGGGCGGGGGGGTAGTTGGTAAAGTTGATTTCCGGCTCCACGTCCCGGGCGATCTTCGCCAACATCTGCACGGCGCGGACGGGATATTTGCCGACGGCGGATTCCCCTGAGAGCATCACTGCATCCGTCCCGTCGATGATGGCGTTGGCTACGTCGGAGGCTTCGGCGCGGGTGGGGCGGGGGTTGTTGATCATGCTGTCGAGCATTTGGGTGGCAGTGATGACGGGAATGCCCTTTTGGTTGCACAGGCGGATCACCTGTTTTTGCAGCAGCGGTACTTTCTCCGGACTCATTTCGACGCCGAGATCGCCCCGGGCTACCATCAGGCCGTTACACTCGGCAACGATCGCATCCAAATTCGCGATCGCCTGGGGTTTCTCAATTTTCGCCATCACCGAGATCTGGCTGGCATCCCGTTCGGCCAAAAAGGTTTTCAGCGCCTTCACGTCGTCCGCAGTGCGGACGAAACTCAGGGACACCCAATCGACTCCCTGGGAGATCCCGAACTCCAAGTCCTGTTTATCTTTCTCCGTCAGGGAGGGCAGGCGCAGGGCCAAACTGGGCAAGTTCACCCCCTTGCGACTTTTGAGTGTCCCTCCCTCCACCACCTGGCATTTGACCGCGTTGCCGGAAATTTCCTCAATTTTCAACTCCAACAGGCCGTCGTCGAGGAGGATTTGCGCCCCCGGTTTGGCTTCCTCCGCCAGGTGAGGGTAGTCGATGGCGACGGTGTGGGGTTGCTGTTTGTATTCGTCCGTCGGAAGCAGGGTGAGGGACTCTCCCACGACGAGTTGAATGGAACCGTCGGGAAGCTGTCCGACGCGAATTTTCGGCCCTTGTAAATCTTGCAATAGGGTGATGGGAGTGTCCAACTCCTCGGAAAGTTGTCTGAGGCGGGCGACAATTTTCGCGTGATCTTCATAGCTACCGTGGGAGAAGTTGAGGCGGGCCACACTCATTCCCGCCTCTACCATTTGGTAGAGAACTTCGGGAGAATCACTGGCCGGGCCGATGGTTGCCACGATTTTGGTGCGGTTGGTCAGAGGTTTCATAATCACTTTTCATTTGAGAGAACAAAATTCTCGGTCCGCCGAGTCGTGAGAGTCCAGTCCGTCATCCGTCCGTAAATTTGACCCGATTCTATCACCGTTTTTCATCGCGGTAGCCCGTTCGGCTCGATCGTCTGGCTTTAACCTTAAATTAAGGAATTGACCGCGCCGTAGCGGGTTGCCGGAATTTTCAAAGCGGGGGATGGGGGATGCCGGAAGGCACGGCCTCTCGGGTCGATCGCCTATATTTTAATCCCGCCGCTGACCCGATCGCGGCGGCTCCTCAAGACTGAGAGAGGGCCGATTTTCGACTGTCAAATAAATGGACAATTCCCGCCGTCACCGTTTTTTTGATGTGGGGGTCGCACCCGGCTAAAAACTCCTCCGATGAAATTGCATCTTGAAAGAATTTTTGGGCGCGATCGCGCTGCACTTTGATTTCTGAAAACCCCATCGATTTGACCATGTAGGTCGTCAGGGGGGAATTTTTGATGTCGTGGTGGGAATGCTGGGTTCTGCCTTCTTCCAATAAGATCAAAACGGTCGATTCCAAATCATCCTGGGGTCGGTATGGATTTTCAATTTTGGGCAAGAAATCCACCAGCGAAATGACAACAAAATCTTCCGAGGGCATCTCTCCCATCAGCGTCGAAACGGGGATGACGCGCCCAAAGCGCAGGGACAGGGCTTCTAAAAAGGCGATCGAAAACAGCTTGCTGCCCAGATATAACCGCCCGACTTGAATGTTTCTTTCCGCCCGTTCCACCAATTTTTTATAGGTGCGATCGTCGGGATAACCCCGGAACTGGTGGAAGATAATTTCCGGTTTGATAAAATTCATGAACCCTTCCATTTTTTGCAGGGCGGTCCGGTATTGATTGATCGTGTAGGCGCTGGCATTGTTGAGGTAGTGGTTGGTTTCGGGGAGCAAATTCCAAGTATTGTCCAAAAATAGGGCCGCACTCGGATCGGCGAAACTCCGCACGTCTCGGTTGGAGAGGCGAACCGATCGCGTTACCGTTTCGATCAGTTCCGCATCCGTAAATTTGAGATGCCATTTTTGGGCGATCGCCTGCAATCTCCGATATAAAATTTCGCTGTTACTCAATCCGGCTTTGTCGGGACTTCTGAACGGAATCGTCGCTTCAATACAGGCGACAATTTCCACCAACCATTCGGTACACAGTAGCGGTTCCAAAACCTTGGCAGCCACCAGGGCGCTCAAAAATTCGTTCTGTCCAGCCAAGGGAGATAACATTTGACCGGGCGCCATATCGAAGATTTCCGCGACGATGGCAAAGGTGGAATCTTGGGGAATGTTGGCGGCTTCCCGAATCCACAGGTGTTCCCCAACTTGGCGGACAAAGGGGGCTAGGTAATAGGTGAGGTTGAAGTTGACACTCTGATCGACTTGGACATAAACCACGTCGTGAAAAAGTGCCGCTAAAACCTCGATGGGATCGTCGGAACCTCCGACTTCAAAAATATGTTCGGGGGTGTGAAAATAACGCCACGGCCCCGTCATCGTTTGGACAATTAACTCGGCAATTCTAGCCAGTTCCGCCTGTTCAACTTCGACTTGAAGCTGATTCATTGCCCACACCAACTTGTCTAGACACTGTTGGTTATAATCCTGCTCTATATCCATCCGACCCATACAATTTAGACTCGACACAATGATAGATATGGTAATCCGAAATTTTTCGGAAGTTCTCTGCCCCCGACGGTTTTTCTTGACAAACCCTTCCGGACGGACGGTCGAAATCGCGATCGGTTAAGCGCCGTACCGTAGACCCAGACATAAATACCGCTCCCCCGACGTTGGCATGAGGCGATCGCCCGATTGGGGCTGATTCTGACTTTCCAATTTTACAGTTGCGGGCGGATACGCTCCGGAGAGATTTCCCTTTGGAACCGAGCCATGAGGAGGTACCCCCACTCAATTCTACCGCAAACGAGAAACGCCATCATGAAATCATCGGGAGATTTTCGCCGGCGGCGAACCCGATCGCTTCAAGCCTCGTAATCTCCCCCCGAACCGTAGCACCAGGCATCGATCCGGCGGTGGAGATAATATTTGGGTCGGGGGGACAATTTTTTTGCCAGGGGATCGAGTTTTTTTCCGAGGTAGTAAAACAGGCTGTAACTCGCCAAATTAAAATAGTGAAACGTCCAGTCGATGAGGTTTCCGATTCCCACTTCGGGGATAACTTTTACAACCGTACCGGCGTGAAAAATTCCGGTCAACAATAAGGTTTGGGCGAGGGCTGGGAATTGGATCACATCCTGGAGAAAGGGTTTAAGTACGGGTTCCCCGAGGCGTTCCATATCCTGAAAGACGGCGGCGAGGAGAGTGTTGATGCGATCGCCTTCCACCTCGCGATCGACCCCCACGCTCATGGATTTTTGAAACAGCCAGGTGACGGACAAACTGGGTTGATAGGGTTGCAAAAGGGCGAGGGAATCGCGATCGAGGATATCGGCGTTTAAGGCTTCGTCGATGCCCCGAGTCAGGCGCTCCAGGTGTCGCACCATCGCCCCGAAGCCGCCGAAACTCAGGGGGGACTGGCTGCCGCTGCTGTCGCCGACGGGAAGGATAAAATTCCAGGGCGTTTTCAAAGGGCTTTTTCGGTAGCAGGGGAAGAATCCGAACAGCGCCCGTTTGAATTCCAATTGCGACAATTCCACATTCTGATATTGGGGAAGTAAGGTCAAATAATCCTCGAAAAACTCCGCCAAACTGGGGCGATCGGGGTGGGCGTCGAGATAGGTGAACATATAGGTGGTGCGCCCGTCCCGGGCGGGAAATGCCTCCCAAAAATACTGGCAGTGATTTTTTATGGGGGTAAAAGAGGCGAAAATATCCCCCGTTTCGTTGTGGGGATATCCGGTACCGCAGGTGCCGACGACCAGACACACGGCATCGGGTTTTTTCCCTCCCCTAGCTTGTCGGATGATGGGGGAAAAGTGACCCATCGCGTCCAGCAATAAGCGAGCGGTAAAGGTCTGATTTTCTTCGCTTTCAACCGTCACGCCGTTTGGGTGGACGATCGCGCCCTTGTACGGGGTATTTTCCAACAGTTTTCCCCCGGCTTCTAAAAACCGATTTTTGATGGTTTCCAGCAGAAAAACCGGATCGACCCCCACGTTGAGAACGTCCCGAACCCAAATGTCGGCACTGTCCGGAAAGCTGATGCGGGCGGGGTTGTATTCCGTGGCGATCGCCGTTTCCAACTCTTCGGGGGACAGCAAATTTAACTTCAAAAAGGTTTGCAATTCGTGGCGAGAAATATTCCACTCCTGATCCCGCCCCCGCAGCCTCCCCCGTTCCAGCAACGCCACCCGAGTGCCCCGCATAGCCAACGTCGCACCGATGAGAATTCCCAACGTCCCGCCGCAAATGATGACATCGTAATCCGTCCCCTCCAAAGGTTCGGCGACTTGGCGAACCGTCTCGGGAACTGGCAGGGTATTTTGTTTCAACCCGTCCCAGAGGCGATCGGCATTTTGCAGTCCCTTTTGGGGGTTTCCGGGAATTTGAGAAAGAACCTGTTCGGTGAGTGACATTGAACCTAAAACCATGCGCCACTTAATAGGATAGAAGATCCGCGTTCGTTCGGCCGCAAATTCTCCGAAGTTGATGATTTGTAGTACACTGTGATCGCCACCATTTTTCCCGATCGCCATGAACCCCAACGCCTCGGCGACTGCCATCTTGAGATATTGTGCGATCGCACTTCTGCCGTTTCTCGTGTCAGAAATGGCCGCGATGGAAGTCAGCCAATTTCGCCCGCCAGATATCCGAGAACCCAGCCGCCGGGAGTCCGGAGGAACCCGTGGGGCGGGGATTTTCGGGCGAGAAAATGCGATCGCCCTGGTTCCCGAAATGGGGGGAGTTACTGTTTCTGAGTTTCCGTCATTTTTCTTTTACATTCCCGAAATTGATAGGTCGTCCCCCGAGGTGACAGCTTTTTTTGATATTTTTGATGAAAATGATAAAATCTATGAAACTCAATTGAACGGCCTCGAAACAGGTGGCATTATCAAAATTGGAGGAACAGAAACCGCCGCTCAACTGTCTCTAGAAATTGGTAAAATATACCGGTGGTCTTTGGAGATTGAAGGAGGGGGGATATTAGCGGGTACGGTTCAGCGAGTTGCAGCCGATCCAGAATTGACGGAAGCCTTAAAACGAGCCATTCCCGAAGACTATCCAGATTTATATATCGAGGCGGGAATTTGGTACGACAGCCTTTCGACCCTGGCTGCACTTCGACAAGCCGATCCCGACAATTCCAATCTGACAACCCGATGGCAGGAATTACTCGAATCTGCGGGACTCGACGCGATCGCCAACGCACCTTTATTATCGCTTAAAAATGTATCCCCCGCGTCCGAATTTAGACCGCCCGATGATGGACTCTCACCCCGTCCCAGTCCCGGAGGAACCCGATGAATATCAATCAAAACAACCGCTTAAAAATATTTCAAAACAACGGATTTTTATTGGCGATCGCGTTAATTTTATCCCCGGTCATTTTTCCGTTTCAAGCCGCCCACACAACGCCCCTATATCCTCAGGCGCAAATCGAAAAAATACAGCGGGGAAACCAAGAATTGATGCGGGGAAATTATCGGGAGGCGGTGGAAGTTTATCGGGAGGCATTACCCAGTTTTCGAGAAGAAAATGATGGGGCAAAAATTGGGGAAATCTTGCTCAATCTCGGGACGGCTTATCGAATTTTGAGTCAGTATGATTCCGCCCGAGAAGCGGTGTCAGAAGCGCTGGAAATTGCCCAAAAAATAGGCGATCGCAATTTGGAAGCAGCCGCGTTGATGGAATTGGGGGTGATTGATTACAGCCGCAGCGAGTATCCCGAAGCGTTGGAATTGTACGACAAGGCGATCGCCATCAGTCGCGAGATTGACAATCGGGAAATCGAAGGGCGAACCCTCGATCATGTGGGGGTGGTTTATCGGCAGCGGGGAGACTTTCAAAAAGCTTTGGAATTTCACCAACAAGCCTTAGAAATTTTACAGGAAATCAACTTAATATCTCCCCAGGCGTTAGTTTTAAATAATATCGGCATCGTTTACGAACGGTTGGGAGATTACCCGCAAGCGATCGCGTATAACGAACGGGGATTGTCCATCAGCCGAGAATACGGCGATCGCAACATCGAATCCCGCATCCTTCTAAGTTTGGGAGTGGTTGACGGCAACCGGGGAAATTACCGACAAGCCCGAGAAGTTTTTGAAGCGGCTTTAATTCTCGCGGAACAGATCGGAAACCGGGCATCTTTGGGCCGAATTTTAAACAATTTGGGCGGGGTTGAAAATGAAGTTGGTGAATCCGATCGCGCCTTAGATTACTATCAAAAATCCCTGGAAATACGCCGAGAAATTGGCGATCGTATCGGCGAGGGTGTCACCCTCAGCAGCATCGGATTGGTTTATCGAAATTTGGGACAGTATAACCGGGGTTTAGATTATTATTGGCAAGCCTTAGAAATCACCCGAAAAGTGGGCGATCGCCCCGGAGAAGCTTATGTTTTAATGAGTATCGGCGGGGTTTATTCCAAACAGGGAAAATACACTGAAGCCTTGCAGATGTACCGAGAGGCGTTGGCCATTCGGGAAGGAATCGGCGATCGCGCCGGACAGGGCTACACCCTCAACAGTATGGGGGCGCTTTATTATACTTTGGGTCAGTTTTCGGAAGCTTTGAATGACTATGAAAAAGCCCTGGAAATTCGCCGGGAAATTGGCGATCGCGCCGGGGAAGCCCAAAGTCTCAATAATATCGGTTTAATTTACGAAGTGCAGGGACAGAACGATCGCGCCCTGGATTTTTACCGCCAGTCCCTCGACATCCGGCGGGAAATCGGCGATCGCGCCGGGGAAGGCAACACCCTCAACAATATCGGATTGATTTATAACTTCCGACGAGACTTTGATCGCGCCTTGGAAACCTACGAGGAAGCCCTGAAAATTAGGCGGGAAATCGGCGATATTGCGGGGGAAGGAACCACCCTCAACAATTTGGGTTCGGTGCATCGAAATCGGGGGGATTATGACAGCGCGATCGCGGCTTACCAACAATCTTTGGTGATTTTTCAAGAAATCGGCAATCCGGAAGGGGAGCGATCGACCCTCAGCAGCATCGGTTTAATTTTGGAAAGCAAAAACCAAATTGAATTGGCGATTATCTTTTACAAAAAATCCGTCAACGTCACCGAATCGATCCGCCAAAACCTGGGCGGACTCTCCGGCAGCCAACAACAATCCTACACCGAAACCGTCGCCGCCACCTACCGCCGCCTCTCCGATTTATTGCTGCAACAAAATCGGGTGTTGGAAGCGCAACAGGTTCTCGATCTTCTCAAAGTTCAAGAGTTAGAAGATTATTTAAAAAACGTCCGTGGCAACCAACAAACTTCTCAGGGTGTAGAACTTTTGCCCCAAGAACAGCAAATTTATGAAGCCTACGCGGTCAGCCAGGAACGCGCCATTCAACTGGGGCGAGAATTGGCACGACTGCGACAAATTCCTCCCGGCGATCGCACCGAAGGACAGCAGGAACGGATCGCCGAAATTGACCGGATACAACAACAAATTCGTCAAAACTTTAACGAATTTATCCGCAGCCCGGAAGTCGCCGCCCGGATTCAGGAATTATCGACGGCATCCGGCGGTCAAAATATCGACCTTCCCAACTTAAACTTACTCCAGCGACAACTCCAACAAATCGAACCCACCGCCGTTTTACTTTATCCCCTGATCTTAGAAGATCGGGTCGAATTGGTTTTGGTGACGCCCTTTTCTCCCCCGATCAACCGCTCCTTCGACATTGATCGCGAAGAACTCAATCGCGCTGTTTTGAAGTTCAGACAGGGGCTAACCAACCCAGTTTTATCCCAAAATGCGGTTATAAACTCCGCTCAAAAACTTTATGATATTTTAATCAAACCCATCGAAAATGACCTGATCCAAGCCGATGCAAAAGTCATCCTCTATGCCCCCGATGGGGTGTTGCGATATGTTCCTATCGCCGGACTTCACGACGGCGATCGCTGGCTGATCGAACGCTTTGCAATCAACAATATCACCGCCGCATCCCTCACCAATTTAAACCCCGTTCCCCCCGATCGCGTGCGGGTTCTCGCCGGGGCTTTCGCCACCGGAAGCTATGAATTTGAGGTCGGTACCCGACAATTTTTGATGGCCGGACTTCCCTTTACCGCGATCGAAGTCGATCGCATCGCCCAAAAACTTCCCGACACCACAAAACTGGTGGACGAGGAATTTAATCGCGATGCAACCATTTCGCAACTCAACGATTACAGTATCGTTCATTTTGCCACCCACGCCGCCTTCGTACCGGGCAAACCGGAGGATTCATTTATCTTATTCGGAGACGGCGATCGCGCCACGTTACGAGAGGTAGAAACCTGGAACCTTCCCAACGTTTCTCTGATTATTTTAAGCGCCTGTCAGACAGCCGTCGGTGGCATGGGAAACGGCGAAGAAATTCTGGGATTGGGCTACCAAATGCAACAGGCCGGGGTGTTGGCGACCGTCGCCTCATTGTGGGTGGTGGACGATCGCGGTACCCAAACATTGATGGACGAATTTTATCAAGCGTTAGTTTTCGATCGCAAATCCCCCACCCGAGCCCTGCAACAGGCTCAAATTAATTTAATTGACCGGCGCGGAGAGGAGTCACACCCCTATTATTGGGCGCCCTTTATCGCGATCGGAAACGGTTTATTTCCTTTGAATTAGGGTGTAAAGTTGACGATCATATCGAAGGCTTGCACCCTCGGGAATTGATTCCCAAGCGGTCTTGATATCCAACCCGTTGTATTCCGAGCATTCAAGGGGATTTTTCCGGTTTCGTCAAACCAAAAACTTCAATACATAAAGCGGGTGACCGGACTCGAACCGGCGACGTTCAGCTTGGGAAGCTGACATTCTACCACTGAATTACACCCGCAACAGATCCCAGCCTAGAATCTGAGCAATCTTAATCATATCACCTCGGCATCGAAAAATCAAGAGTAGGGTTCGCCAAAAAGCATCACCGAACAGGTCAAGTTTTGGATCATCTGCGTCGTCACGTCGCTGACGGCCAGTCCCCCCGCCGTGCGACGGCGCATCGATCGCAGCACGACCATATCAAAGTCTCGGGAGACTTGTAGGAGGGCTGCGGCGACATCATCCGCGGCGACAATTTGAATCTGGCACTGCACCTGGAGTTCCGACCGGGCGACGATTCGCGACAACTCCGACTCGAACTCCTTCACCTGTTCCTGACTCGTGCGGCGATCGCACACGTGCAGCAACATCACCTGGGCTCCATTGGTATTGGCGAACAGTTGGGCGAAGCGCACCGTCCGGATCGCCTGGGGGGTCAAATTTTTCACCGGAACCAAAATCCGGTGGATGTTGATCGGTTCCTCCAGCAGCTTCAAAACCGCAACGGGACAGTGAGACGCCCAAAACACGCTGTCGATCAGGCTTCCGAACAGTCGCGCCCGCAGGGTGGTGGTGGAACTCCAGCCCATCACGATCAGACTCGCCCCCCATTCTCGCGCCGTCCGGCTAATGCCCTCGGCGATATCGTCGTCGATGCGGAGTCGGGTTTCGGCTTCGACTTCAAACTCCTTCGTCACCTCCAACGCCCGTTCCAGGAGGCGATCGCTCTGTCGCAAACTCACCTCTAACTGGGGTTCGTCCATGCGAAGGTGAGCCGGGGTGACGGCGAGGGGGAGTACCCGACCCGACTCGTGGCGGGCCAGCAACGACGCCATTTCGATCACATAGCGAACCGATAAAGGGTTCGAGACGGCGACCAAAACCGTAAATTTTTGGGACGGATTTTCTACCCCGATATCGGAGTGAGTCGAGGAGGGCAGCCAATCCTCTACTGCCACATCAAAATCGGCTTTGGGGATGGATAATTGACCGCCAAATCGGGCGGTCAGTACCGGACCCAAAAGCGATGTCACCAACATCAAAACGATGACGCTATTAAAAATTTCGGTGGAAATCAGCCCCACATCCAAGGCAGCCACAGCGGCGGCCAAGGTGGCGGCGACCTGGGGAATCGACAGGGACCACATCGTTAACGTTTGGTTCCAGTTGTAGCGGAACAGCAATTTCATCGCCGTTGCAGCGACGAATTTACTGGCAATTAAACCCAGGACAATTCCCGCCGTCAGGGCGAGTCCCCCCGTCAAACTTTGCACGAAAGCGGGCACGTCGATGAGCAGTCCCATGCCGACGAAGAAAAAGGGAATGAACAGGGTACTGCCCACGAATTCCACCTTTTCTTCAACCGGACTGTGGCCGATGACATCGTTAACGGCTAACCCCGCCAAAAACGCGCCGACAATTTGATCGACGTTGATAATTTGGGAGCCGACCGCTGCCAAAAAAACCGCCAGCAGGACGAACAAAAATTGGTTGCTTTCTTCGTCCCCGGTGCGGCGAAAATATTCCTTTCCGGCCCAGTCCAAACCGAACAAAACGATCGCGGAATAGATCGCCAGCGCCCCTAATTGCATGACCAGAGAAGTCGCCGAAAAGTCCCCCCCGTGGATGGAAACGCAGATCGCCAACACCAATAACGCGGCGATATCGGTGAAAATTGTCGCGCCGATGGTGACAACGACAGCCTCGTTAGAAACCACCCCCAACCGCGCCGCGATCGGGTATCCGAGGAGGGTGTGGGAGGCCAGTAAAGAACCGATCAAAACGGACGTATTGAGGCTGTAACCCATCGTTAATCCGACCGATGCCCCTACAATTAAGGGCAGTCCGAAGGTCATAATTCCGAAGGTCAGGGAACGATTTCGTTTGCGTCGAAATTCTTCCAGGTCGATTTCTAAACCGGCGACGAACATCAGGTAAATTTTTCCGATATCCGAGAGCAATTTCATGATTTCGGAGTCGGGTTCGAGGAGTTGCAATCCCCCCGGACCCAAGATGACTCCAGCCACCAACAACCCCACCAGTCCCGGCAGTCGCAGACGCTCGAAAATGGGGGGGATTGTCAAACTGACCAGGATCAGAATGGTAAACGGGACGATCGGAGTGTCGGGAAGCAAACTGAAAAAATGTTCCATATTTTCGGGTTGTTATCGGCTCGAAAATCGGCTGTCGCGATCGCAATTTTATCGATCGCAATCGGCGAAATTGACTCCCCTCAGTTTACAGGTTTTTTTTTAAATGTCATGTTCCCCGAGACGGGTACTCCCAGTCAGGTCGCGCCCAATTTCACCAGGGCATCTTCCGCCGCCCGCTTTTCGGCGTCCTGTTTGCGCCGCCCCCGTCCGACCCCGTAAATGCGATCGCCCACCCGCACCTCAGCCACAAATTCCTTGGCGTGGTCGGGTCCGGATTCCCCCACAATTTCATATCTGGGAATGTCTCCCAATTCCGCTAAAGACCACTGCTGAAAGCGATTTTTTGAGTCGATCAAATGGGCGTGTTGGCGATCGCCCGTCGCGGAAACGGAGGCGATAATTTCATCGGCGATCGCGCCCAATAAAGGGGTGATAAATTCCCGCACCGCCTCAATTCCCGCATCCAAATAATAAGCCCCGATGTAGGCTTCAAAGGTATCGCTCAACAGGGCTGGATTCTCCCGCCCCCCCTCCAACAGCGCCCCCTTTCCCAGCCGCATTTTCTCCCCCAGCCCGAACTGCACCGCCAGCCGCGCCAACTGAGTTTCATCCACCAAAGCCGACCGCAGCCCGGTCATTTTGGCTTCGCTGAGGGGTTCGGGAACCGATTTTTTGTACAGGAGTTCCCCCACCAAAAAGCCCAAAACGGCATCTCCCAAAAACTCCAACCGCTCGTTATTTTCTCCCGCGTTCGGGTGTTCGTTGACGTAGGAGCGATGGGTGAGGGCGCGGCGCCTGAGTTGGGGATTTTGAATGGGGGGGAGTTGAGATCGGGGTAACATCGGCGGGGTTAATTTGGGGTGGTCGGCCGCACGGGCCAATACTCCCCCATTTTATAACAGTTTGAGAAAAACGCCTGACTTTAAAATTTGTTGGTGATCCAAACCGCCTGGTAGGGTTCCAAGATTAACTTAGAGTAAATGTCGGTGATGGTGCGATCGCCGATCAGGTCGAACCAGGGATCGATACAGATGAGATTCACGTCGGACAGGTTGAGTTGCTGGGTGCGATCGCTCAAATTAAAAATACAGAAAAGGCTCTGATCTCGGGCCATACTTTGCCGCCAAAATCCGAACAGCGATCGCTTCAAATGCAAAGTGTACTGCGTCGCATTGGGATGAAACGCCGGCTGGCGGCGGCGGATCTGAATGCGCCGGCAAAGTTCCCGGAAGACGATCGCCCGGTCCGAATGGGGATTTTCCAAATCCTGTTCCAATGCCTGCAAATTCCACTGGTGGCGGTTGATCGCCCGGTTGATTCCCCGCCGTTCCAACCGCTCGTAATCGTTGGAGGTCGCCAACAAACTGTGAATGTAAAAAGCCGGAATCCCTTCCAAAGACATCATCAGCGTTTGGGAGCAGATAAATCGCTGCACCTGCCATTTGTCTTCCCCCTTGACCGTGCCTTTCATGGCATCGAATAAGGAAATATTAATTTCGTAGGGACTCTCCCCACCGTCCGGCTGTTTCCTCATGCTAATTTTGCCCCCAAATTTCTGCATGGTCGCCAACAAACTGTTATATTCTTCATCCGTCAGCAGCCCCTCTGCCGGACGCAAGCCGATGCCGTCGTGGGAGGCGGTAAAGTTGAAATAGGCACACCCGACGGGGGCGGGAGGCATACTCATCATCCAGGTTTTCAGGTGGTCGGATTTCCCCTGCAACATGGCGTTCAGCAGCAGCGGCGGGAGGCTGAAATTGTAGATCATGTGCGCCTCGTTGCGGTTCCCGAAATAGCTGAGATTTTCGCGGTTGGGAACGTTGGTTTCGGTGATCAACGCGACTTCCGGATCGATCATCTGCAACAGTTCCCGGATCAGTTTTATGATGGCGTGGGTTTGGGGCAGGTGAATGCAGGGGGTTCCGAGTTCTTTCCACAAAAAGCCGACGGCATCCAGGCGGATATATTTCGCTCCGATTTCGACCACATAAAACAGGATGATTTTGATATATTCGATCAAAACGTCCGGGTTGGCGAAGTTGACATCGACCTGATCTTCGCTGAAGGTCGCCCAAACGTATTTTTCGCCCTCCACCGTTTCCACTTTCACCAATAAGGGACTGCTGCGGGGCCGGACGACTTCGGAAACATCGGTATTCGGATCGATGCAAATAAAATAGTCCCGCCCCGGTTTTTCGCCGGCTTTAAATTGTTGAAACCAAGAATGTTCGCTGGAGACGTGATTGAGAACCAAATCGACCATGAAGTTGAACTTGCCGGCGATACTTTTGACGTGGTTCCAATCCCCCAATTCGGGTTTAACGGTCAAATAATCGATCACCGCAAATCCGTCGTCGGAACTGTAGGGAAAGAAGGGGAGAATGTGAACTCCGGTGATGGTATCTTTGAGGTGGGTTTCCAAGAACCGATCCAAAACGGCGAGGGGCTTTTCGTCGGGATTGTCGCTGCAAATCGTATCCCCGTAGGTGATCAAAGTGACGTTATTTTCAGTCCACTTATTGAGATTTTCATGGGTTTGGGGAGAAATATGTTCCCGAATGATATCAAATAATTTTTCTGATAAATAAGAAGTCGTCGGTTCGTCGTAGGCAATTTCCAGCAAGGGTTGAATGCGGCGACAAAAATATTCGTACTCAGTCTGAAATTGAGCAACGGTCATATTGCTTCCTCTCGGTGTCTAGATTTTCGCCAAATTGGATCAGTTCCAAAGGTCTTTCTTTGTTATAGCAAAAACCAATCGAAGCGATCGCACAAAAGTTAAGAAAACTTGAAATTTTTAAATCGTTCGGTCATCGAAGTTATGATCGATATGGGGGAGGTTAATGCCCCGAATTTTAGGATTTGAGGGTTCCAAAAAAATTCTTTGTTCGCTAAAGAGTGGAAAAACTTGGCGCGACTCCTTGAGAACCGTTCAATACAAGTGAAGATTTGTAAACAACCGGCGATCGCACTTTCGCCGAAGAACCGAAGGCGAGAAGTCCTTTTTGGTAAGGGAATGGGCCGTTTGGGCCGGACATCATCCGATGCGGCCCGACTGCAGCGAACCCCTGCACCCCGTACCCCCAGCCTAACCGATTTTAGCAAAAGCGTCCAGAGACGGGGGTCATCTCCGGGGGCGGGGGGTGCGATCGCGGTATCGGTTCGGCGAATTGTCTACTTTGAGGTTGAGTTTTATGTTCCATCAATTTCAATGGCGAAAAGCGATAACGTTCTGTCTCGCAATTTTGCTCGGTTTTTGGGCGTTATTTCAGCCCTCCGCATTGGCTGAAAGCCCGTCCGTAGAAGTTTTGTTTTTCCACAGCAAAACCTGCCCCCACTGCATCGAAGAAAAAGCCCTGCTGGAGTACATTGATGCCAATAATAAAACAGTCACATTAACCGAAGTCGAGGTCGATGAACAGCCCGAAAAATGGGCTAGTTTTTTACGGGAAAATAATGTCAATACTGGGGCAGTTCCCCGCACCATCATCGGGGACAAATCCTTTATCGGCTTTACAGAAGAAGACGGGGAACTTGAATACAATCCGGTTTACAAGGCTTACATCGGATACCAAAACCAAATTGTAGCAGCGATCGAGACAGAGTTAGGCACTGCGATCAACATTCCTGGGAGGGCGATCGCGGACGAGTCGGAGGACAGCGACGGAATTCCCAGTTGGATATTCCTGCTGCTGCCGATTTTCTATGCCCTCACCTATCCGATCTTCAACATTGCCGAGCGTCCGGTAGCCACGCGACGGCTGTGGGTGGGAGGATTGATAGGAACCGTGGTGGTAGGCCTATTTTTGGCGATCGTCTTGACCCCGGATGTCGCCATCAAAGAATTCGCCCAAAATCTCCCCTTTCCCCTCTTCGTTTTTACCGTCGCTTTAGCCGACGGTTTCAACCCCTGCGCGTTTACCGTCCTGATCATTTTACTCTCCCTTCTGACCTACACCAAAAGCCGGCGCGACATGGCGATCGTGGGTTCCACCTTCGTGCTGACATCGGCCGTGATGTACTTTATCTTTATCATGGCAATGGTATTGGTCGGGTCGATTTTCTTGGAGAGATACGGTCAAATCGTTTTGGTCGTTTTGGGGATACTGATTACCATCGCGGGGGCGATCAACATCAAAGATTTCTTCTGGTTCAAAAAATCAGTGTCCCTGTCCCTTTCCAAAGAACAGCAACTCGAAGTCACCCAAAAAGCGCGGCGGATCGTCAACCAACTGCAGACGGCACAACGCGATCGCGGAAAATTCGCGGCCGCCATCTTGGCGACGGTGCTGCTGGCAATTTTCGTGAACATTATCGAGTTGGGATGTACGGCGATCCTGCCGACGGTTTACATGGCGACCCTCGTCAACGCCTGCCCGACCAATGCCCTCTTCTGTTATAGTGGCTGGACTGCATTTTATGCCACGATCTACATCCTGCCCCTGCTGGCGATTCTGTTCAGTTTTATCTATTCTTTTTCGTCCTATCGCCTGAAGGAAGAACAGGGCCGGTTTCTGAAGCTATTCGCGGGGGCGTTTATGGTCTTCTTCGGATTAATCATGATCGCCAAACCGGAATTACTGGTGTTGGGCTGACCTGATAATTGATAATTGATAATTGATAATTGATAATTGATAATTGATAATTATCAATTGTTCTTGCCGACTCCCCAATTCGGGTGACGGGGAACTTTTGACTTTCCCCACACCCCACACCCCACACCCCACACCCCACACCCCATCCCCCATCAATACACGACCGTACAAAATAAGAATTGAATGGTATCCCCGAGTTGCCGTTCCAATTCATCCAGGGAGGCGGCATCGGAAACCAGTTCCCCCCGCCGCAGGGCCACCCACCGGCCCCGGTGGGTGCTGCGATGTTGCACGACCCAATTCAAATTGAGGGACATTTCCGGGTTGGGGGGCAACTGGCGAAACTCCAACGTTTTCGGGGCAAACACCCGGGCGTATCGTCGAATTTTTTCGGATTTCGGATAGTATCCAAACGCCTCAAATGCTAGGTCGGCGGCATGGCGGAAATTGTCCTGCCGGACGGCCCGATCGATCGCGCGGATGTAGTCCTCGGGGGAGCGATTCATGAGAGGTCACAGGTCGAGAGTTTGTGGATTCAATTATCTGGATCTTATCTCTCCCTCATCCGGTTCGGCGCTGATCGCATCAGAACTTAACTCGGCGAATAAATCCGGACGGCGCGCGCGGGTGCGCCGAAGTTGCTGTTCCCGCCGCCAGCGATCGATTTCCCCGTGATGGCCGGAGAGCAAAACGTCCGGCACCCGCATTCCCCGAAACTCTGCCGGTCGGGTATAGTGGGGGTAATCCAACAGCCCCTCCTCGAAACTCTCAGCTTTGAGGGACTCTTCCTTTCCGACCGTCCCGGGCCGCAGGCGGACGACGCCGTTGATCAGAGCCAGAGCCGGAATTTCGCCACCGGTGAGGACGAAATCGCCCAGGGACACCTCGCGAGTCACCAACTGCATCACCCGCTCATCGATGCCTTCGTAGTGGCCGCAAATCAAAACGAGTTGGTCGTAGTTGGCAGCCAGATCTCGAAACAGTCCCTGATGCATCCGCTCCCCCTGGGGGGTCAACAAAATCACCTCCCGCCGCGGCAGGGGGGGGATCGATTCGACGGCTGCGAAAATGGGTTCAGGCTTCAATACCATGCCCACGCCCCCCCCATAGGGTTCATCATCGACCCGGCGGTGTTTGTCGGTGGCGAAGTCTCGGGGATTGATGCAGTTGACCCGGGCGATGTTTCGGGCCAGCGCTTTGCCCAGGAGTCCCACTTGCAGGGAGGCCGAGAAAAAATCGGGAAACAGGGTGATGATGTCAAATTGCACGAAATTTTGGATGGTGTCAGCTACCGTTAAGAAATCCTCATAAAAGTTTTAACATAAAAGCTACAATGTCATATAATATTGCCTTAATCTAAAGAATTGTTTAAATTAGTATCGAAATATACTAAAATGCTAATATTTCCCTTGATTTGGCAATTTCGCCCCGGCGATCGCCTCTCCCATCCCGACTGAAAGCGATCGGGGTCAGCTCCCTCAGTCAAATGGAGTCCGTCCGTTTTCCCCGAGAGTCCGACCCCATCCGAGTTCCCATGTCGGATTCAACCTCAATTTGCGCTCTGGCGATCGCCGTGTCGGGCGATGGGCCGATCCAGAGGGCCGGACATCTCAACAGGTCACGGGATGAGTCGAACCGACATCCTAAATCCGTGGGGAAATTCGCCAAAGCCGTCAGATTCGGGAAATATCTCCGGTCTTTGAAGTTTGAGTCGGCGCCACTCGCCGTCAACCGGGGGGCAACTCCACGAGACATCAAATTCTGCCATCTCCTTCATGCCAATGGCGAGTGAAGTTGTTGGGTCAGAGTCGGACGACGGCCCTCGCGTGGAAGTCCGGAGTCAGCCGAAGAAGTCCCGGAGTTGAAGTCATGCCTACCACGAGGAGAATCAAATGCAGCAGTTGACATCTCAAGCCCTTGAACAAATGATCCACCAACAAACCAAAACCTCAATTCTCGTCATTGGGGGAGCCGAAGATAAGGTTCATGGACGTGAGATTCTGCAAACCTTTTTCAACCGGGCCGGTGGAGAAAACGCCCAACTGGCGATCGTGCCTTCGGCTTCCCGAGAACCGGCCATTCAAGGGGAACGCTACCAGAGAATTTTTGAAGAAATGGGTGTCAAAACGCTCAAAGTCTTCGATATTCGAGAACGACATCACTGCGAAGAACCCCAGTGGCACAGCTACTTAGAAGAATGTACGGGTGTGTTCATGACAGGCGGCGACCAGTTGCGACTCTACAGTTTGTTAGCCGACACCCCCCTGATGGAAAAAATTCGCACCGCAGCCCGGGCGGGCAAAATTGCCCTAGCCGGGACCAGCGCCGGTGCGGCAGTCATGAGCCACCACATGATCGCCGGAGGGGGCAGCGGGGAATCCCCCAACCGATCGCTCGTGGACATGGCGACGGGACTCGACATCCTGCCGGATCTGGTGGTAGACCAGCACTTTCACAACCGAAACCGCTTCTCCCGCTTAATTAGCGCGATCGCCGCCCACCCCGACAAAATGGGCATCGGCATCGACGAGGACACCTGTGCCCTGTTTGAAGGGGGGGGCCGAGTGCGGGTGATCGGCAAAGGGACCGTCACCATCGTCGATCCGAGGGAACTCTCCTACACCAACGCCCCCAGCGTCGGTGCCACAGACCCCCTGAGCCTGTTCGGCCTGCGAGTCCATGTACTCTCCCACGGCGACACCTACGACATGGACACCCGCACCGCCACCCCGGCCGCGGCCAGCCTGTAACTCCCCCCGTCCGAGCCCGGGGAACCGATCTCGACGGGGGCGAAACTGCCGATCGCCACCCCGTCGAGTTTTCTGGTTTTCAGACCCCCATCCCGGCCAAAAAACTGTTCGCCACGAACAGTTTTGAGGTCTTGATAAGTTTGAAATTGGATACAACAGACGAATCACCCTAGAGAAGTCCTGGATCGCCCACTCAGCATGAAAATTCTTAGAATTCAGACCCTGCGAGGTCCCAACTACTGGAGTATTCGACGGCACAAACTCATCGTCATGCGCCTCGATCTCGAAGACCTGACGGAGCGCTACTCCTCCGACATCCCCGGCTTTTACGAGGGGCTGACCGCCGTCCTGCCCAGCCTGGTGGAACACCACTGCTCGCCCGGGGTGCGAGGGGGGTTCCTGACTCGGGTGCAGCGGGGGACGCTGATGGGGCACATCATCGAGCACGTCGCCCTCGAACTCCAGCAACTCGCGGGGATGCCGGTGGGATTCGGCCGCACCCGAGAAACCTCCACCCCCGGGACTTTCCAGGTGGTGTTCGAGTACGAAAACGAACACGCCGGACGCTACGCGGGGCGGGCAGCGGTGCGCCTGTGTCAGAACATCGCGGACACGGGGACCTACCCGGAAGCAGAGCTGGCCCAAGATATCGAAGATCTCAAGGAATTGAGAGCCCAGGCTGCCCTCGGGCCGAGTACGGAGGCGATCGTCCGGGAGGCGGAAGCCCGCAACATCCCCTGGATGCAGTTGAGCGCCCGGTTCATGATCCAGTTCGGCTACGGGGTCAACCAAAAGCGCATCCAGGCCACGCTGACGGGACACACGGGAATTCTGGGGGTCGAACTCGCCTGCGACAAAGAAGGGACCAAGCAAGTGCTGCGGGATGCCGGCGTCCCCGTGCCGAGGGGGACGGTGATCCGCTACTTTGACGAACTCCAGGACGCGATCGAAGACGTCGGTGGCTACCCCGTCGCCATCAAACCCCTCGACGGCAACCACGGCCGCGGCATCACCCTCGACATCACCACCTGGGAAACCGCCGAACAGGCCTACGATGCCGCCAGCACCGCCTCGAAAACCCGCAGCGTCATCGTCGAGCGCTTCTACACCGGCCGCGATCACCGGATCCTGGTGGTCAACGGCCGGGTGGTGGCCGTCTCAGAGCGGGTTCCGGCCCACGTCATCGGCGACGGCAAATCCACCATCGAAGAATTGATCGAGGCCACCAACCGCGACTCCCGGCGGGGGGACGGACACGACAACGTCCTTACGCGCATCGTGGTGGATAAAACCGTCCTGTCCATGATCCAGGAGGCGGGACATACCCTCGATTCCGTACTGCCCGAAGGTGAAATTTGCTTTTTGCGGGCGACAGCTAACCTCAGCACCGGGGGCAGCGCCATCGATCGCACCGACGAAGTTCACCCGGAAAATACCTGGCTGTTCGCCCGGGTCGCCAAAATCATCGGCCTGGACGTGGCCGGCATCGATGTCGTCACCCCGGACATTTCCCAACCCCTGCGGGACGTGGACGGGGTGATCGTGGAAGTCAACGCCGCCCCCGGATTCCGGATGCACGTCGCCCCCAGCGAGGGCTTGCCCCGGAACGTGGCCGGCGCCGTGATGGATATGCTCTTCCCCGGCTCCACCCCCAGCCGCGTCCCCATCCTGGCTGTGACCGGCACCAACGGCAAAACCACCACCACCCGGCTGCTGGCCCACATCATGAAGCAGACGGGGCAGGTGGTGGGCTACACCACCACCGATGGCACCTACATCGGGGACTACATGGCTGAACCGGGAGATAATACCGGACCCCAGAGCGCCCATTTGATCCTGCGGGACCCCACCGTGGAAGTGGCGGTACTGGAATCGGCCCGGGGGGGAATTTTGCGATCGGGCCTGGGATTCGACACCTGCGATATCGGCGTGGTGCTGAACGTAGCCGCTGACCACCTGGGATTGGGGGACATCGACACCATCGAACAGATGGCGAAGGTGAAGAGCGTGGTGGCCGAGGCCGTGATGCCGAGCGGCTACGCGGTGCTCAACGCCGATGATCCTCTGGTGGCGGGGATGGCCGAGCGGGTGAAGGCCCAGGTCGCCTATTTTTCCATGAATCCGGACAACGAGATCGTCGCCCGCCACGCCGAGGCGGGGGGTTTGGCGGCGGTCTACGAGAACGGCTATTTGTCCATTTTGAAGGGGGATTGGACCCTGCGGATCGAGCAGGCAGTGAACGTGCCGCTGACGATGGGGGGGCGGGCGCCGTTCATGATCGCCAACGCCCTGGCCGCCTGTCTGGCCGCCTTCGCCCAGGGGGTGAAGATTGAACACATCCGCACGGCTCTGGCGTCCTTCGTGGCGTCGGCGGACCAGACGCCGGGGCGGATGAATTTGTTCGATATGGGCAATTATCATGCTTTGGTGGATTACGCCCACAACCCGGCGAGTTACGAGGCCCTGGCGGGTTTCGTCAACAACTGGCCGGGACACCGGATCGGCGTGGTCGGGGGTCCGGGCGATCGCCGCGACGAAGATTTCGTCACCCTCGGCCGGCTGTCCGCCAAGATGTTCGACGAGATCATCATCAAGGAAGACGACGACAATCGGGGCCGGACTCGGGGCGACGCGGCTGATTTAATTACCAAGGGCATCGAGGAGGTGATCGGCCGGGTTCCCGATCCCCGGGTCAAGTACGAGACGATCCTCGACGAGCAAGAGGCGATCGCAACCGGTTTGGATCGGGCGCCGGCCGGGGGGTTGGTGGTGATCTTGCCGGAGAGCGTCAAGCGGGCGATTCGACTGATCGAAGAGCGCAACCCGATCCGGGACACTGACAGCGATCGCAACAGCCTCTCTCCAGCCAACGCCTGAAGCACCCCGTTGGAGGGGGCGGGGGGAGCGGAGGGAGCGGAGGGAGCGGAGGAAGCGGAGGGAGCGGAGGGAGC
>JBNGCR010000047.1:3842-31588 GCA_050045915.1 Limnospira sp. | reverse complement strand
TCCCTATTCCCTATTCCCTATTCCCTATTCCCTATTCCCTATTCCCTATTCCCTGATTATTACAATCCCATTGCCCGGGCGACGGCATCCAAGTTGGCTTCGATCCCTTCTTGGCAGGGGTTGTTGCAGTGGTCGATCGCCACCCCCGGATCTTTCAAACCGTTGCCCGTCAACACGCAGACGACCGTCGCCCCGGCCGGAACCTGGTCTTTGACTTTCAGCAGGCCGGCCACGGAGGAGGCGCTGGCGGGTTCGCAGAAGACGCCCTCTTGGGACGCCAGCAGCCGGTAGGCCTCCAGGATCTCTTCGTCGGTGACGGCGGTGAAGCTGCCCCGGCTGGCCTCCTGGGCGGCCACGGCCATCTTCCAACTGGCGGGGTTGCCGATGCGGATGGCGGTGGCGAGGGTTTCGGGGTGGGCGACCGGCGCACCGTTCACCAGGGGGGAGGCCCCGGCGGCTTGGAAGCCCATCATTTGGGGCAGGCGATCGCACCGTCCCAGGGAGTGGTACTGGCAAAATCCCATCCAGTAGGCCGTGATGTTCCCCGCATTGCCCACGGGGATACACAGCCAGTCAGGGGCGTTGCCCAGGGCATCCGCCACTTCAAAGGCGCCCGTTTTCTGACCTTCCAGGCGGTAGGGGTTGACGGAGTTCACCAGCGTGACGGGATAGTGGGACGAGACGTCCCGCACGATGGTCAAGGCCTCGTCGAAGTTGCCTTTGATCGCCAAAACCTCCGCGCCGTAGACCAGGGCTTGGGCGAGTTTGCCCAGGGCGACGTACCCCTCGGGAATCAGCACGAAGGCCTTCAAACCGGCGCGGCGGGCGTAGGCGGCGGCGGACGCCGAGGTGTTGCCCGTACTCGCGCAAATCACGGCTTTCGACCCTTCTTCCTTGGCTTTGGAGATCGCCAGGGTCATCCCCCGATCTTTGAACGAGCCGGTGGGGTTGAGGCCGTCGTATTTGACGTAAACCTGTACCTGTTTTCCGATCCGTTCGGCGACGGACGGGACAGGGATCAGGGGGGTGTTGCCTTCCTGGAGGGTGACGACCGGCGTGGCGTCGCTGACCGGAAGGTGCTCCCGATAAGCTTCGATCAAACCGGGCCAGGTGTTCAGTTTCCGTTGAGTTGGGGGGACAGTCAGGGTCATTTCGATGTTAAAAGTTTGTGAGGTCTAGCTCGGGTGGCTTGACTTGGTTGAGTGTTCGTGGTAAATAACTCTGGGCTAATCGCTGAGTGTGCCGTTGCAGCCGGTGGCGGTTGAAACGGTGGCGCAGAGTAACCCTTAACTCAGTTTACTCCTTTTGTCAACATCGGGTCACGTCAATTCGTGAATTGTGATGTTTTTTTCAAAACCGTTTAACATTGGGTTACGATAAAGTTAAGATTTGTTGAGTTCAGTTTTGATATCCAGCTAATTGGTGATGCCAACTCATTCATCTACCCTATCCCGCCCCCAAAATTCAGAGGCTTCCCCCCGATCGCGATCGGAGTTGTCCCCGTCTCCATCTCTCAAGGGAAACCCGATGAAGTCCCCCTACAACATCGATCAGCAAGTCAAGTTTTTGCACCTGCAAGCCGAGGTTGACACCCTGTTGTTGCAATTGCAAACCCTCAAGCAAAAGCGGATGACCGCCACTTTTTCGGAACCGGCGGCGGCCAATTCTGTCCGCATCGGCCATTCGTAAAAAAATCTAAAACCTGCGATCGCGACCCCATCGGTATGGTATAAAGGGTAAGGTTAAACTGACGCTTCTTCGGGGCCGATTCCATCTCCCTGAATCGGCAATTCTCTCGCTTAATTGACAGCCAGAGAACGGTTTCACAGTGATGCATTGAAAGCGCAGTTTTGACCCGTCAAGTTTGAAAAATTTCCGGGAACTGTTGACCGCCGTCGGAGTTCCTCGAAAGTTTAACAAGCACTTTATCCAGAAGCCAGCCCGACCGTCGGGCGGTGGGCTTCCCATGCTGAATTATCTATGACATTATCAATTGTAAAACCCGAGGATTCCTCCTCATCCGCAATTCCCTCCGATTTGCGCTTGAGGGACATTTTAAATACCCTTCCCCGTGATGTGTTCGTCCAAGATCGACGCAAAGCTTGGACGACGGTGGCTGTCAATGTTTTGATGGCTATTTTAGGTTACTTGGGAATCGCACTTGCCCCCGGATTTTTACTCCCGATCTTTTGGGTGTGGACCGGAACCGCCCTCACCGGCTTTTTCGTCATCGGCCACGACTGCGGCCACCGCTCATTTTCCAACCAGAAGTGGGTCAACGATTGGGTCGGTCACCTCTGCTTCCTCCCCATCATTTATCCCTTCCACAGTTGGCGTATCGGCCACAACCAACACCACAAATACACCAACAAAATGGGGGACGATAACGCCTGGGAACCCTGGCGGAAAGAAGAATACGACAACTTCGGCCCCGTGATGCGATCGATCTACCACCTCGTCCGGGGTCGGATGTGGTGGATGGCCTCAATTCTCCACTGGGCAAACCTGCACTTTGACTGGCGAAAATTCCAGGGCAAACAGCGGGAACAAGTGAGATTTTCCGCCCTGTTGGTCGTCGCATTTGCCGCCATCGCCTTCCCCACCTTAATCGCCACTTTGGGCGTTTGGGGATTCGTCAAATTCTGGCTGCTGCCCTGGCTGGTGTATCACTTCTGGATGAGCACCTTCACCATTGTCCACCACACCGCCCCCGACATTCAGTTCAAAGAACCCGAGGCATGGCACGAAGCCGAATCCCAACTCACCGGGACCGTCCACTGTAACTACCCCCGCTGGGTGGAATTCCTCTGCCACGATATCAACGTGCACATCCCCCACCACATCTCCAGCGCCATCCCCTGGTACAACCTGCGATCGGCCTACGCCAGCTTACAGGAAAATTGGGGCGAATACCTCTACCCCGAATCCAACTTTTCCTGGGGAATGATGTCCGAAATCGTCGATCGCTGCCACCTGTACGACGAAAACCGCTGCTACCAGTCCATTTCGGAATACAAAAAAAGTTTGGGCGATCGCTGACACCCTTCAATTTCACAATCTTTTGAATCGAGGTCGGTTGAAAATCCCACAACCGACCTCCTTTTTAATTTATTAGAATGCCCTGTTCTCTCAAATCTGCGATCATCTGCGAAATCTGCGGATCTCCCCACACCCCCCCCAAGCGCTATATCATAATCTTAAAGAAGAGCGATCGCACCAGCCATGCAGACCCAACCGCGAACCCCAACCCGGAACTGGAAACCCATCATCAAACAATTTGAAGCCGTCGTCGGGCGCCGGGGCGTCATTCAACGGCGGGAAGAATTGCTGGTTTACGAATGCGACGGACTCGCCAGCTACCGCAAACGCCCCGCCCTAGTCGTCCTCCCCCGCACCACCGAAGAAGTCGCCGAGGCCGTCAAAATCTGCGATCGCAACCATATCCCCTGGGTCGCCCGCGGCGCCGGAACCGGACTCTCCGGCGGCGCCCTCCCCGTCGAAGATTGCGTCCTCATCGTCACCGCCCTAATGCGGAAAATCCTCGACGTCAATCTCGAAAATCAGCGGGTCGTCGTCCAACCCGGCGTCATCAACAACTGGGTCACGCAAACCGTCAGCGGTTCCGGATTCTACTACGCCCCCGACCCCTCCAGCCAGATCATCTGTTCCATCGGCGGCAACGTCGCCGAAAACTCCGGCGGCGTCCACTGCCTCAAATACGGCGTCACCACCAACCACGTCCTCAGCTTAAAAGTCGTCACCCCCGAGGGTTCTATTGTCGATTTGGGCGGTTCCGTCCCCGAAATGCCGGGATACGACCTGACCGGGTTATTCGTCGGGTCCGAAGGCACCCTCGGCATCGCCACGGAAATCACCCTGCGAATCCTCAAGGCCCCGGAATCCATCTGCGTCCTCCTCGCCGACTTCCCCACCATCGAAGCCGCCGGACAGTCGGTGTCCGACATCATCGGGGCGGGAATCATCCCCGGCGGCATGGAAATTATGGACAACCTCAGCATCAACGCCGTCGAAGACGTGGCGAAAACCGGATTATATCCCCGCGACGCCGGGGCGATTTTGTTGGTGGAGTTGGACGGTTTGCAAGTGGAAGTGGATACGAATAAACAGCGGGTGGCGGACCTGTGCAAACAAAACGGCGCCCGTAACATCACCACCGCCAGCGACCCGGAAAAACGCCTGAAAATGTGGAAGGGCCGGAAGGCGGCATTCGCGGCGGCGGGTCACATCAGCCCGGATTACTACGTCCAAGATGGGGTGATTCCCCGCACCCAGATGGCCTACGTTTTGAAAGAAATCGAGGCGTTGAGTGAAAAATACGGCTACCGCATCGCCAACGTCTTCCACGCCGGGGACGGGAATTTGCACCCTTTGATCCTTTACGATAATTCTGTGGAAGGGGCGTTGGAAACTGTCGAGGAAATCGGCGGGGAAATCCTCAAGATTTGCGTCAAAGTTGGCGGCAGTCTGTCCGGGGAACACGGCATCGGGGAGGATAAAAAATGCTACATGAACCAGATGTTTGACGAGACGGATTTGGAAACCATGCAGTGGGTGCGATCGGTTTTCAATACCAAGGGATTGGCGAATCCGGGGAAAATGTTCCCGACGCCCCGCACCTGCGGCGAATCCGCGAACCTGCAAAAGGCGAAGCAGTTTGAGGGGGCGGAAGTTTTTTGAGCGATCGCCATCTATCGGCTATAAAAAATACTTTGGGCGGGGTTTCAACGATGTCTTACGGCGAATTTACTCTCTCACAATTGGAGTCCGAGTTTGGCTTGTTACTGCGAGAGCGGGTCGAAATATTTCCAGACATCAAACCCATCACGCCAAGCCCTTTATTGAGGGAAATTTTGGAGGAAAATATACCGTTAGCATTGGAGATTGATACGGAGAAGGCGCGATCGGAGTTGATTATCGCGCCGATTATGGTCGATCTGAGAAAACACTTTAACCGTCAAATCAGCTTTTTTTCGGGCATCGATTTTAGCGTTGACAAGTCGAAGGGATTGGCGGGTCGGTGCGATTTTCTGATCAGTTATTCGCCCAAACAATTGGAGGTGACGGCTCCGGTGGTGGCGTTGGTGGAAGCCAAGAATGATAATATCAAGTCGGGGATTGCCCAGTGTATTGCGGAGATGGTGGCGGCTCAAGTGTTTAATGAGCGAAGGGAAAATCAAATTCCCTGCATCTACGGCGCGATTACGACGGGAAGCAATTGGAAATTTTTGAGGTTGGTTGAAAAACGAGTGGATATTGAAGCGGGAGAACATTTTATCGGAGATTTGGATGAGTTATTTGGGATTCTTTCGGATATCATCGAAACGACCCATCCTCGAGGCAAGAAGTGGCCGACTGCGGTCGAGAGCGCAGATCCAACGAGGAGAAATAACTCGGAATGACAATTCAGCCATCCGGAGGGCGATCGCTTCCAACTTTTGACGGAGGAAACGGGGCGATCGCATTTCTAGACTGGAGCTTAGTGAGACTGACGCTCGAAAAATAATATCGCCCATGTTTTTTCACAAAAAAGAACTCATCGAAAAACCCGTTAGTATCGACGCTCCGAATCCCCGGTTCGCCCAACTGCTGCTGGAACAATTCGGCGGTGCCACCGGAGAACTCTCCGCCGCCCTGCAATACTGGGTGCAGTCGTTCCACGTCGAGCATCCCGGCATCAAAGATATGCTGCAAGATATTGCCGTGGAAGAGTTCGGCCACCTGGAAATGATCGGCAAACTCATCGAACAGCATACCGACAAGTCCCCCAAACAGGACGAAGCCTACAAGAGTACGCTGTTTGCCGTGCGCGGAAAAGGCCCCCATTTCCTGGACTCCAACGGTCAAAACTGGACCGCCGCCTACCTGAACGAAGGGGGCGACGTGGTGCGGGATTTACGCGCCGATATCGCCGCCGAAGCGGGGGCGCGACAAACTTACGAATCTCTGATTCACCTGGCGCCCGACGAGGGGTCGAAGGAAACCCTGGTCCACCTGCTGACCCGGGAAATTTCCCACACCAAAATGTTTATGAAAGCCCTGGAATCTCTGGGTAAATTGACCGACCCGTTCTTCGGAAATATCCAACCCGACGAAACCGTGGATATTTACTACAATTTGTCGAGCGACGGCAAAGACCAGCGCGGGCCGTGGAATTCCGACTCCGACTTCCGCTATGTCGCCAATCCGATGCAGGAAAAAGGATAGAACCCGACGGAGAGTCCGGACATCCGAAAATCCCGAAACCTCCCAACGGCGGACGGTTGACCGAAAGCCGATCGCCGTATATGAACTGACGGGCCGGGGCTGGGTTCTTAAGACCCGGCCCATCGGGCTGAACAGTTGCATTGATTTTTCTCAATAGATATTGAATTTTACTTTTATTTAAGACTATAATACTGGGCAGTACAGGGTCCGCCATCCACAAACAGATGGGGGTTGAAAGTGCTGATATCTCTTCCGTTGGGGGGGGATGTCAGTCGGCCGATCGCCATTCATTTACAAATTGTGTATTCTGCAATACAGAAAATAAATTGGGTATATCATGATACACAAAACAAATTTTCGGAATTGCGATCGCCGAGTCTGTAAATCGACCGATGGAGGTAATCATCGATGCTCAAAGCGAAATTGTCCCCCTGCGCCAGCCTCCTCTACGAGTGGATTCGAGCGCACGTCAGCCGGGGCGATCGCGCCATCAAACTGGACTTAGAAAGCTTTCGGATTTGGACGGGGGAATATCTGGAAAAAGCCGCGAGTTGGGCGGAAATCAACGCTTCCCTATCCCAACTCGCCAAACTGCGGCTGATCGCGATCGAGGGAACCTGGGTGAGGCTCAATCCCAAACCCCGCCCGGTTCAGGTCTTCTCCTTTTCCCAAAATGGGCTGGTGACGAAAAACCTCGACAACAATTCCCTATTTTGGGGGATGCTGATAGCTGTGGGCTTCTTCCTCGCCTGGTCTAGCTCTCAAAACCTGTCCACGCGGATGGATGAGAGCCAAACCAATACCCCCGCCTATCTTGAAAAACCCGAATTGTTGCTAAATCTCAGTTAAAAAACCCGTTGTCCGGCTTTAGACCCCCATTGAGAGGCGCTAAAGCGCAACAACCTCGGCATTTAGCGGTGAACCGGAGTCCGGCTGACGATATCCTCAAGTTTTTGAGGTGGCGACGGCTGTTTTTGGGCGTGGGTGAAGTAAATGAGCGTCCCCACGAAGAATCCGCCGCCGATCAGGTTGCCGATGGTGACGGGGATGAAATCCCACAGCACCATATCCACCCCGGTGATGGGGGCGCCGAGCATCATGCCCACGGTGATGAAGAACATATTGACCACGATGTGTTCGAGTCCGAGGGCGACGAAGGCCATAATCGGCAGCCAGCAGCCCAGGATCTTGCCGGGGACCGACTTGCTCACCAAACCGAACATCACGGCGAGGCAAACCAGCCAGTTGCAGAGGATGGCCCGGACGATAAATAACAGGAAGCCGTTAGCGCCCATTTCCCGGACGGCGACGGATTTAGATACAGCGATCGCCATAATTTTCTCGCCGACGGCATTGGGGGCGATCGTCCCCGCGTCGGTGAGGGAATAGGCGATCAAACCGCCGATGACCAGACAGCCCAGGAAATTGGCAAAATACACCCACAGCCAATTTCGCAACGCCATCGAAAACCGCACCCGGCCGGCCAACATCGCGGCGGTCATCAGGGCGAAATTTCCCGTCACCAACTCCATGCCGAACATGACGATCGAAACGAACCCCCAGGGGAAGATGATCGCACCCAAAATCGGAATTTTGGTCTGCACCATCATCGTCACAGCCATCGTGGTCGCCATCGACAGCAAACCGCCGGAGTAAAAACCCCGGATCACCATATCTTTGATCGAGAGGCGGGTTTTGGACTCGCCTGCCGCGATCATCGTCGCCGCCAGTTCGGGAGGTGCCGCGTAATCCATTATTCCTAAAGACTCCTTAACGTATGTAGTGTTGAATCAGACCGACAGATAGAAGGGGAAGCCGATCAGACGGTTTCCTTGGGGCTCGCGCCGAACTTTTCGATCAACAGATCCCGCATCACGGATTTGAGATCGTCGCAGGGGACAGCCTTTTCGAGGCGCGTGCCCAACCGGGCTTCATGGCCGACTGTGCCACCGGTGTAAATATCGACTCCCTCGACCACCTGGCCGTCCTTGCGGGCCTTCGTCCCGATCAGGCCGATATCGGCGACCTGGGGCTGTCCGCAGGAATTGGGGCATCCGGTCCAGTGCACCCGGACGCGGGAGGGGATGTCCAACTCGGCATCCAGTTCCCGGGCCAATTCCAGGGCCCGCTGTTTGGTTTCGATCAGGGCGAAATTGCAGTAGCGGCTTCCGGTGCAGGAGACGAGCGATCGCGTCAGGGGTGCGGGGGCGACGGAAAACTCCTCCAACAGCGGTTCGGCCAGAAACGCCTCCAACTTGTCATCGGCGATGTGGGGGATGATAATATTCTGCTCCACGGTGGCGCGGATCTCGCCATTGCCGTACACCTCCGCCAGCCGCGCCAACTCGAACATCGTCTCCGCCGACAGCCGCCCAACGGGGACGTGCAGTCCCACGAAACTGTACCCGGCTTGCTTCTGGGGGTGAACGCCGAGATAATCTTTTTTGTCCTGGGTGATCTCATCTTCGGGGGCAGCGGTTTGGAGTTCGGCCCCGAATTCCTGTTCCACTTCGGCCCGGAAGCGATCGATCCCCCACTTGTCGATCAGCCACATCAGCCGGGCCCGCTGGCGACTTTCCCGCAGCCCTTCCGCCAGACCGTTTTCGGTGTAAACTGTTAGAATCGCCAGGGATAGGCGGATGACATCCTCATTCGGGGGAACCCAGACATTCATGGGGACGGCCTCGACCTGACGTTGGGCCGATAGATAACCGCCGACGAGGACGTTGAACCCCAATTCCCCCTCCCGGTAGGCGGGGATGAAGGCGATATCGTTGATTTCGGCGTGGACGGAATTATCCCGTCCCCCTTCGATCGCAATGTTGAACTTGCGGGGCAGGTTGCTAAAGGTGGAGTTGCCCTCGCCGTTGTTGGTGATCGCGTCTTGCAACTTTTGCAACAGTTCCCGGGTGTCGAACAGTTCCTCCGGGTCGATACCCGCCACCGGAGAACCCGTCAGGTTGCGGACGTTATCGAATCCCGATTGCATGGTGGTCAAACCCACCGCCTTCAACCGGCGGAAAATGTCAGGGATGTCTTCGAGGCGGATACCCCGCAGTTGGATGTTTTGCCGGGTGGTAATGTCGGCGCTGCCGTCATCTCCGTAGCGCTGCACGATTTCGGCCAAAACCCGCATTTTGTCGCTGTCGAGGTAGCCGTTGGGCATCCGCAGCCGCAACATGAATTGACCGGGTGTGACGGGGCGGAAGAAAATGCCGAGCCATTTCAGACGCAACTCCAAATCGGTCTTGTCCATCGCTTCCCAGCCGATGCGGGCAAAGTGCTCCAACTCGTCCTTGACGGCTAGTCCATCTTTTTCGGCCTTCGCTTTTTCGATTTTGTTGAGTTTGACTTTAGATTCAGAGGCGACAGTCATGGGTGGTGGATGTAGATCGGGTTGACGGGGCTCGCTCACCGGCCGGTTTAACAAGCTCATGCTTTGTAGGTTAGGGTCAGCCACCGGGGATATTTGTAATTTAAGATACATAAAATCCAATATTTTGATAAAATCGCATATCAGTTATTCAAAAAGAGCATAGAAGGTCAAATTTTGTATTCGAGACTACGAAAATGCCCGAAACTACGAATATAGTTAAAGTTGACGGAGGCGGAAATTTTCCTGCCGAACCGCTTCCAATTCCCGCAAACTGAAGCGATATCGATCGGGATAAAATATCCTTTTCGGTCGGCGAAGAAATGGCGGTCGGAGCGCAATTTTACAAGTCATGAAGCCATGAATTTTTCCCCTTCAATTTCCCCGAAATGTGAAATGAATCAGAGTCGATGTATCGGTAAAGTTTATTTAGTTGGCGCGGGTCCCGGCGATCCAGGTTTGCTGACATTGAAAGGAAAAGTGCTGATCGAATCGGCGGACGTGGTGATTTACGATGCCCTCGTCAGCCCCCAAATTTTAGAAATGATCGGCCCCCAGGCGGAAAAAATTCACGCCGGAAAACGGCCGGGTCGCCATTCCCTTCCCCAGGCAGAAACGACCCAATTATTAATTGAAAAAGCGCAAACTAACGCCGTGGTCGTCCGCTTGAAGGGCGGCGATCCGTTCGTGTTCGGTCGCGGGGGCGAGGAGATGGAGGCCCTGGTGGCGGCGGGAGTGCCGGTGGAGGTGGTTCCCGGCATCACCTCCGGTATCGCGGCTCCCGCCTACGCGGGAATTCCCCTGACGCACCGGAATTACAGTTCCTCCGTCACCTTCGTCACCGGACACGAAGCGACGGGCAAGTACCGCCCGGAAGTGAACTGGAAAGCGATCGCGCAAGGTTCGGAAACCATCGTCATTTACATGGGCGTCCAGAATTTGCCCAATATTGTCGCGGCGTTGCGGTTCGGGGGACTCGGCGGGGAGACGCCCATCGCCCTGATCCGCTGGGGGACCCGCCCCGACCAGGAGGAGTTGCGCGGCACGTTGGAAACCATCGCCGAACAGGTGGAACGGGCGCAATTTGAAGCCCCGGCGATCGCGGTGATCGGTCATGTGGTGCACTTGAATGATATTTTGTCCGGTTGTCGTCCGGCCCCGATTCTCCCCCACTGATGATGTCACCCCAATAACAAGTTCAACGATAACGATGATCAATCAACTTTTGGAACGGGCAACCGTCGCCACCCGTCGGAGAGATTGGGCGGATGCCATTGATGCGCTACAACAATTTTCGATCGATGCTCCCTCGCACCCGGAGGCCGTCGAACGGGCGATCGCTTTAGCTTTGACGGTTTTGGAAGGGGGGGATTTTCAGGCCCGCTGGGACGTGGCGAAACTGTTGCCCAAACTCGGCGATCGCTCTTACCTCCCTCTGACGGACATTATCCGGGATGAAGATGCGGATCTCGAATATCGCTGGTTTGCGGGGCGGATTCTCGGCGATTTCGACACCCCCGAGGCGATCGCGAGTCTGGTGGAGTTGCTCGACAATGCCGAAGACGAAGAACTCCGCGAGATCGCGGCCAGCGCCCTGGCTCACTTGGGGGCGTCGGCCGTAGAGGGACTCTGCACCCTCCTGGAAGACTCGGAAAAGCGCCTTTTCGCCGTCCGCGCCCTGGCCCAAATTCGCCAAAAGGCTGCGGTCGAACCCCTCCTCGGCGTGGTGAAAGATGCCGATGAGCGCATCCGGGCGATCGCGATCGAAGCCTTGGCCAGCTTCCGGGACCCCCGGATTTTCGCCGTATTGATTGACGCCCTCGGGGATGATACAGCGGCGGTGCGGAAGGAGGCGGCGGTCGGTTTAGGATTGCGGGCCGGACAGATCCGCGATCCGGAATTCGTGGTGGATCGCCTGAAACCGCTCCTCTACGATTTGAATGGGGAAGTTTGCCAACAAGCCGCGATCGCGATCGGGCGATATCGGACGGAAAATGCCATCGCGGCCCTGTCGGAGGTGTTGCGATCGCAGTTCACCCCGGTTCCTCTCCAAGTCGCGATCGTCCGGGTTCTCGCCGGGATGGAAAGAGTTCAGGCTCTCGACTGTATCCGAGAATCCCTCCCCCATTTGGAGGAAAGGGCGATTTTGGAAGCCATTCGCGTGTTGGGACGGGTGGAAACCCCCCATTTGAAAGAACCGGCGAGTCAACTGCTGGCGGATTTCTTCGCGTCCGCCCATCCCGCCCTCGCCGAGGTCGCGATCAAACAATGCCTCGCCCACGCTTTGGGACACTTGGATGATATCAAAACTGTCGGCGTTTTGGAAGTGCTCGTCGAAGATCTCGATCCCAGGGTGCGGTATCACGCGATCGCAGCCTTGAAGCGGTTGGCGATCGTGGCATCATAAAAATCGGGAGAGGGCGAATGCCAGGGAGCCGCGACTATTTGGTTTCCCTCATCGTTGGGGGAACAATAGCGATCGCATCCTTCCGGGTTTTTTGAACCGGGGGAAACCGTGACTGTTTTTCCACATGGACACGAAAGCTTTTTCCACCCGTCGCAGAACTTGCTGCAACAAACTTCCCAAATTCCAACCCCAGTTTAAAGCAGGCGGCGGAGGGTGGCGTAGATCAATCGAAATAGGGCTGTGATTGCGACTCCCACCAAACCGGCGAACAGGGGGACGGCGATCGCGATTTCGACACGAACGCCGGCTAGAGTCGTGGCGATCCAAAAGACGATCGCGAAAGAAACGCCGGCGATAATTAACAGATCGAACCGTTCGATCCACCGCCGCCGTTGGGCGAATACCAACCCCCCCAGGGTGATCGCGACGATACCGACACTCCAGACAATCCCATCGAATATCGTACCGAGGGCGATCGCCAACAACCCCCCTTCAAAGCCGGTAAATGCCGCCCCGGTGAGAATTTCTAACGTTGAAAACGGCCGCTGTCGCGTGGTTTGCTGCATTTGGGTTCCCCCCGCCGGGGGGGCGACGGCGATCGGCGGCGGGGGCGGCCTGTGAGGGGGTGTCGTCGGGGAGAGGGCTGCCAACACTTCCCCTGCCGAACCGAAGCGATCGCTCGGAGTCGGCTGCAACATCCGATCCAAAATTTGGGCGAGGGAGTCGGAAATCGAAACTTGATCTTTCCAAGTCCAGGTGTTGCTGTAGCTGTCAAATAAATCTTCGGGGTTTTTTCCCGTCAATAGCATGACAGCGGTGACGGCGAGGGCGTACAAATCCGTCGAGGGGTAGACGCTGCGGCCCCGCATCTGTTCGGGGGGGGCGAACCCAGCCGAATAGATCCCCGTCGATCGCCCCCCCGGAGCCTGGGTGACTTCTTTCACCGCCCCGAAATCGAGCAGGTGCAGCTTTCCGCCGCGATCGCGCATGATATTGGAGGGTTTGATATCCCGGTGGATCACGTCCTGGCCGTGGACGAACTCCAGAATTTTGAGAATTTCTGCGAGGACTTCCACCACTTCAGCTTCCGAAAACGGCCCGCGATCGACCAATTCCGCCTCCAGATCCCGGCCGTCGATGTATTCCTGGACAATGTAAAAAAACTGTTGGGGGATCGAAGATTGCCAGCCCGGGGCTTCCAGGGGAAAATAGGCCAGCAGGTCGGGGAGGAGGGGATGTTGGTGGCCGAGGCGGTCGAGGACCAGGGCTTCCCGTTCAAATAACCCCTGGGCGGTGGCCAGTTGTTGGGGGTCGAGGTCCCCGGCGGGGAGAAACTGCTTCACCACGCAGGCCCGCATCGTGGGCGACCGGCGATCGCAGGCCAAAAATGCCGCCCCGAAGCCACCCCGCCCCAGCAGGCGATCGCACAGGTAGCGGCCGTCCAAAATTAGGGGCATCCCGCAGGCGCTACAGTATTTTTGTTGGATCGTCTTCAAAGTGCCGCGATCGTCGAGGTCAGGGTAAGAATTGTCAGGCCGGGGACAACCCGGGCGAGTGCAGTAAATTTTCATCAGAAATTTGGGTTGGAAATCCCGTCCCTATTAATTTCTCGACTCCGGACTCCCACCCCTACAGATGGTTTCGGATCGATCGTTAGGATTTGATATCGCGCTGTCCGAATTTTATCCAAAAATAGCGATCGCCAAAATCCATTTGTGGGGATTGTCTGACCGACAAACCCGACGGGGCACCGTCTAGGACTCCGGGGAGGGGTGGGTCGGCAGCAAGGAATTGTCGGATGCCGTCGGGTTGGGATTTTCGGAATGCCGCCCGACATCCGCACTGGAAAAGCGGGGTAAAATGTCGCGGCTGAAGGCTTCGGCAGCCTTGGATTGATAGCGGTTGGGATTGACGATCACCGACAACATCCGCTTCACCGTCATCCCCTCAATTTTAGCCCGGTGGAGCATCCCCATCTGGAGTTCTTTTTCGATCGCCGAGGTGGACACGAACGCCGCCCCGAGTCCCGACTGCACGGTATTTTTGATCGCCTCGATGGAGTTGAGTTCCATTTCGATTTTCAACCGCCGCGGATCGATATCGTAGCGACTCAGAACTTGGTCGATCACCTTGCGGATCGTAGACTGGGAGTCGAGGGCGATGAACTGCAATTCGTAAAGGTCTTCCCGGTCGATTTGTTCCCGGCCAGCCAGGGGGTGGTATTTGGGCAAAATCAAAGCCAATTCGTCTTCGATGTAAGGCTCCACCGTCAGGGAATCTTGTAGTTCCGGCGGGATCTCGCCGCCGATCAGAGCCAGGTCGATCTGGCCGTTGGCGACGCTCCAGGCGGTGCGACGGGTGGAGTGGACGTGCAGTTGCACGGCGACATCGGGATACTTTTGCCGGAATAAACCGATCATGCGTGGCATCAGGTAGGTCCCCGTGGTTTGGGAGGCCCCGACGATCAGGGTCCCCCCCTGGAGGTTTTGCAGATCTTCGATCGCTCGACAGGTTTCCTGGCACAGGGACAGGATCTTTTCGCCGTAACTCAGCAGCAGGTGTCCGGCCTCGGTGAGGGTGGCCCGCCTCCCGCCGCGATCGAACAGGGGGACGTCGAGTTGTCGCTCCAAATTTTGGACCTGCAGGCTGATGGCGGGTTGGGAGACATAGAGGCTGTCCGCGGCCCGTTTGAAACTTCCCTCGGCGGCGATCGCTTTGAGAATTCGCAGTTGATCTAACGTGAATGGAACGTCTGACATGACTTGGAAATAAAATCGTCAATAGGGAACAGAAGTCGAACCGAAATTCTGACTACAGGGGAACCTCTTCTGAGGCGGGGTCGCCGACTTCCGAAGCGTCCATCTCCAGGGGGAACACCTCTGGTTTCGGATTGGCAAAGTGAGGTAAAATCTCTTCCATAAATGCTTCGGCCGCTTTCGAGCGATAGCGGTTGGGGTTGTAGATGACGGAGAGCGTCCGCTTGATCGTCACCCGGTCAATTTTGGGAGTTCGCAACACTTCCATCGCCAACTCTTTCTCGATCGCCGAAGTGGAGACGAAAGCCACTCCCAACCCCGACTGGACGGCGTTCTTGATGGCTTCGATGGAGCTAAGTTCCATCTCGATTTTTAGGCGGGTGGTGTCGATCCCAGACCGGCTCAGGACTTGGTCGATCACCTTGCGGATGGTGGATTGGGCGTCGAGGCTGATGAACTGCAACTCGTAGAGATCGTCATGTTCGATCACCTCTCGCCGGGCGAGGGGATGGGAAACGGCCACGATCAGAGCCAGTTCGTCTTCGGCGTAGGGGATCACCTTCAACGACCCGGCTAGTTCTGGGGAGACTTCACCGCCGACGATCGCCAGGTCGAGCTGTCCGTTGACCACGCTCCAAGCGGTGCGCCGGGTCGAGTGAACGTGCAGTTGCACCGCGACGTCCGGGTATTTCGCCCGGAACATCCCGATCATGCGGGGCAGGAGGTAGGTGCCGGTGGTTTGGGATGCCCCGACGATCAGGGTCCCTCCCTGGAGATTTTGCAGGTCTTCCAGGGCGCGACAGGTTTCTTGGCACAGGGCGAGGACTTTCTCGCCGTAGCCGAGGAGCAGGTGGCCGGCCTCCGTCAGTTGGGCGCGGCGTCCCCCCCGGTCGAACAGGGGCACGTTCAACTGTCGCTCCAGGTTCTGCACCTGCAAGCTGACGGCCGGTTGGGAAACGTACAGGCGATCGGCTGCTCGCTTGAAGCTTCCTTCGCTCGCGATCGCTTGGAGGATGCGTAATTGATCTAGCGTGAACGGAAGATCTGACATGGTGCTTAACCTCATCGGCAGAAAGAAGCCCCGAGGACGGGTGGGGATCGCTTTCTTTCAGCATACTGCGGGATGATCTGTATTTGAGTTAACTTTCATTATCTTGTGAAGAGGTCAAAATGTCTGATCAATGGCTGAGTCCTAGCCATTTTATTATGGTGGGGTTGTTGCTGTGCTTCGCGATCGCCCACAGCGGTCTGGCAGCCCTCAGACCCGCGGCGGAAAAGGTTTTCGGTGCCCGACTGTATCGAATTTTTTTCGCCCTGGTCAGTTTGTCCCTGGCGGTGGCCTTGATTATTTACTTTTTCAACCACCGCTACGATGGCCGGCAACTTTGGCAGATCCAGGGCATCCCGGCTGTCCAACCGATCGTCTGGGTGCTCTCGGCGATCTCGTTTTTATTTTTGTATCCCTCCACGTTCAATCTGCTCGAAATTGCCGCGATCACCAAGCCGGAAGTCCACCTGCATGAAACCGGCATCATCCGCATCACCCGCCACCCCCAAATGGTCGGACAGGTGATCTGGTGCGTCGCTCACACCCTCTGGATCGGCACGACGTTCACATTACTCACATCCGTGGGTTTGGTGCTGCACCACCTGTTCGGAGTCTGGCATGGCGATCGGCGGCTACAGACCCGGTTTGGCGATTCCTTTGAACGCCTCAAAGCCCGAACTTCGGTTGTCCCCTTTTTGGCCATCCTCCAGGGGCGACAGACCTTCGTTGCGGGTGAATTTTTGCGCCCCGCCTACCTCGGCGTTGCCATTTTCGTCATCCTGCTTTGGAAAGCTCATCCGCTATTAATTCGTGTCACGGGTAACGTAGGCTGGTAGCATGATCCCAGGGTATAAAATTTTTCGTTAATAAAATCACATCATGCTTTTACCGGTCAGCGAGCAGCAGTTTTCCAAAGAGGTCCTGGAGGCTTCGGGCCCCGTTCTCGTTCACTTCTGGGCGCCCTGGTGCGGACTGTGCAAACTCATCGTCCCCCAACTGCGACAGTTTCGATCTCAGTGGAAAGGTCAGGTGAAGTTGGTGGGGATCAATGCCGACCAAAGTTTGAAACTGGCCAGCACCTACCGACTTCAGACGTTGCCCACCTTGATCCTGTTTCACGACGGACAAGTTCTGAACCGATTGGAACAGTTCCACGGCCGCGAAGATCTGATCCGATCGCTCAATTCGTTCATGCTCAACTACCAAAACGGTGGCGACGCCCGGGCGATCGCCGCCCCCGAATGCCTGAAAGTCAATTAGGGTGTGGGGTGTGCTCGGTGGGGTGTGCTCGGTGGGGAAAGTGAAATTTTCTTGATTTCTTCCTCCGCCCCGGTCGCCCCCTCCGCCCCCCTGCCTCCCGACTCCCCCTCTCCCCCCGTCCCGCGCCAAAAGTCTGTAAAAAGATGGAACTTTAATCAGAAGCGCCGGACTCTGTGTCACAATTGGGATCGTTTGACCCAATTTGTTAAGAAGTATAAAGCTGTCATCAGTTATGGAACCCCTTTATCAATATGCCTGGTTGATTCCAGTGTTGCCCTTAATCGGCGCAATGGTGGTGGGCATAGGGCTGATCTCGTTTAACACAGCCACGAACCGCATCAGACAGGGAAGCGCGATCTTTTTGATTTCCCTGCTCGGCGTGTCGATGGTATTGTCCTTCGCCCTGCTCTGGAGTCAAATCAACGGCCATGAAACCTACACCCGCATGATCGAGTGGGCGGCGGCTGGTGACTTTAAAATCAGCATGGGCTACACCGTAGACCACCTCACGGCGGTGATGTTGGCGATCGTGACGACGATCGCCCTGTTGGTGATGGTCTACACCGACGGTTACATGGCTCACGATCCGGGATATGTTCGGTTTTATGCGTATCTGAGCCTATTTAGCTCCTCCATGCTGGGTCTGGTGATCTGTCCGAACCTGATCCAGGTTTATATTTTCTGGGAACTGGTGGGGATGTGTTCCTACCTGCTGATCGGATTCTGGTACGATCGCAAACCCGCCGCCGACGCCTGCCAGAAAGCCTTCATCGTCAACCGTGTCGGGGACTTCGGCCTGCTGTTAGGAATGCTGGGGCTCTACTGGGCCACCAACACCTTCGACTTCGATTTAATGGGCGATCGCCTGGAACAGTTGGTCGAAACCGGCTCCATCGCGGGAGCCCTGGCGGCCCTGTTCGGCATCCTGGTCTTCCTCGGCCCGGTAGCCAAATCCGCCCAATTCCCCCTCCACGTCTGGCTCCCGGACGCGATGGAAGGCCCGACCCCCATCTCCGCCCTCATCCACGCAGCGACGATGGTGGCCGCCGGCGTCTTCCTGATCGCCAGGATGTACCCCGTGTTCGAGGGAATCCCCGTGGTGATGACCACGATCGCCTGGACGGGCTGTTTCACCGCCTTTTTGGGCGCTACGATCGCCATTACCCAGAACGACATCAAAAAAGGCCTCGCCTACTCCACCATCTCCCAACTGGGCTACATGGTCATGGCGATGGGCGTGGGGGCTTACAGTGCCGGACTGTTCCACCTCATGACCCACGCCTACTTCAAGGCGATGCTGTTCCTGTGTTCGGGTTCCGTCATCCACGGCATGGAAGGGGTGGTAGGCCACGACCCCGTCCTCGCCCAGGACATGAGGCTGATGGGCGGGCTGCGGAAATATATGCCCATCACCAGCACCTGCTTTTTGGTGGGGACCCTGGCGATTTCCGGCATCCCCCCCTTCGCCGGATTCTGGTCGAAGGACGAAATCCTCGGCAACGCCTTCGCCGCCAACCCTGCCCTGTGGCTCGTGGGCTGGCTCACCGCCGGGATGACGGCATTTTATATGTTCCGGATGTATTTCAGCACCTTCGAGGGCAAATTCCGGGGCAATGACACGACGATTCAAAAGGCGTTAGTCGCCGAAGCTGAAGGCCCGAACTACGCCTTTGGCCCCGGCGCCATGAATCCCGAGGAACTCGAAGGGGAAGACCACGGTCACGGCCACGGCCACGGCCACAGCGACACCCCCCACGAGTCCCCCTGGACGATGACCGTCGCCCTGATGGCCCTCGCCGTCCCCTCGGTGTTCATCGGACTCGTCGGCACCCCCTTCGGGAACTATTTCGAGATGTTCGTCCACGCCCCCGGGGAGTCCCTGGCGGAGGTGACGGAACACTTGTCCGAGTTCGAGTTGACGGAATTTCTGATCATGGCGGGGAACTCGGTAGGCATCGCCCTGATCGGCATCACCCTGGCGTCGATGATGTACCTGACCCGGAAAATCGACCCGGCGGCGATCGCCAAACAGATCGAACCCCTCTACAAGTTCTCCCTCAACAAGTGGTATCTCGACGACATCAACGATTTCCTATTCGTCAAAGGCTCTCGCCGTCTGGCCCGCCAGGTCATGGAGGTGGACTATCGCGTGGTCGATGGCGCCGTTAACCTGACGGGTTTGGTGACGCTGGTGACGGGGGAAGGGTTGAAATACTTCGAGAACGGTCGCGCCCAGTTCTACGCTCTGATCGTCTTCGTGGCGGTGCTGGGATTTGTCGTCTTCTCCGGCATTAGCTAAATACGGGACGCGGGTTCATCCGGAGAAAGGGGCGAGATCGATTCGCCCACTTTTTCCGGGTATTTGCTGAAATTGGATTCCGGCAAGTGGGGACAATGTGACTCGAATTGCCCCCGCCCCCGGTTTGCACCCATACGGCTCTTGTCAACTGACAAAGGATAGTTAATCGATAGACAATGGCTAATTTCCCTTGGCTGACAATTATCATTCTGTTTCCAATTGTCGCGGCGCTGCTGGTCCCGGTCATTCCTGACAAGGATGGCCGGACGGTGCGCTGGTTCGCCCTGATCGTGGGGCTGATCGACTTCGCACTCATCGTCTACGCATTTTATAGCGGCTACGACCTCAATACCCCCGGCTTGCAGTTGGTGGAGCGCTATTCCTGGGTGCCCCAACTGGGCCTGAGTTGGTCGGTGGGGGCCGACGGCCTGTCCATGCCCCTGATCATCCTGACCGGATTTATCACCACGTTGGCGATTTTGGCCGCTTGGCCGGTGACGTTGAAGCCGAAGCTGTTCTATTTCCTGATGCTGGCGATGTACGGCGGCCAGATCGCGGTGTTCGCGGTCCAGGATATGCTGCTGTTCTTCCTGGTGTGGGAATTGGAACTGGTCCCGGTTTACCTGATCCTGTCCATTTGGGGCGGGAAAAAGCGCCTCTACGCGGCGACGAAGTTTATTCTGTACACGGCGGGGGGGTCGCTGTTTATTTTGGTGGGCGCCCTGACGATGGCCTTCTACGGCGATGTGGTGAGCTTCGATATGGAGGCGATCGCTTTGAAGGACTTTCCCATCAAGCTGCAACTGTTGCTCTACGGCGGTTTCCTGATCGCCTACGGGGTGAAGTTGCCGATTTTCCCCCTCCACACCTGGCTGCCGGACGCCCACGGCGAAGCCACCGCCCCCGCCCATATGTTGCTGGCGGGCATCCTCCTGAAAATGGGGGGTTACGCCCTGCTGCGGATGAACGTGGGGATGCTGCCGGATGCCCACGCTACCTTCGCCCCCATTTTGGTGATTTTGGGGGTGATCAACATCGTTTACGCGGCGTTGACATCTTTCGCCCAGCGGAACCTGAAGCGGAAAATTGCCTACTCGTCGATTTCCCACATGGGTTTCGTGCTTATCGGCATGGGGTCGTTCACGGAAATTGGCGTCAGCGGTGCGATGTTGCAGATGATCTCCCACGGCCTGATCGGGGCGAGTCTGTTTTTCCTGGTGGGCTGCACCTACGATCGCACCCACACTCTGATGCTGGACGAAATGGGCGGCGTCGGCCAGAAGATGAAGAAGGTCTTCGCCATGTGGACCGCCTGCAGCATGGCTTCCCTGGCCCTGCCCGGGATGAGCGGTTTTGTGGCGGAGTTGATGGTGTTTATCGGCATCGCCACCAGCGACGCCTACAATGCCACGTTTAAGGTGTTGGTGGTGTTCCTGGCGGCGGTGGGCGTGATCCTGACGCCGATTTACCTGCTGTCGATGCTGCGGGAAATCCTCTACGGCCCGGAAAATCAGGAATTGACTTCCCACGAGAAGTTGGTGGACGCGGAACCTCGGGAAGTGTTCGTGATCGCCAGTTTGTTGGTTCCGGTGATCGGCATCGGGCTGTATCCGAAGGTGGTGACGCAGATGTACGACTCGACGACGACTCAACTGACGGCGTTGATGCGGCAGTCCGTGCCGACCCTGGTGGAACAGACGCCGGTTGCGAAAGGCGATCGCTCTTTTGTTTCGATGGTGGCTCCGAAAATCGGCGAATAAAATTTGGGCCGTTTTTCGATGAATTGATTTTTAATCTCCCCGGATGCCGGGGGGATTTTTTTTGTGGCGCTGGGGCGGAACTGCCCCAATTTTATAACAATCGCCAAGGCGGTTAAGACCGATCTTCCGACTCCCGATTCCCGACTCTCGACTCCCTTTCTACCATCGCCATGTCCTAACCGTTCCGTCTGTTGTTATAGCAGTGCGCGCTCCTATGGTGACACTTTATTCCCCATTACCTGCACGCAGCGCCATAGCAGGCGGGCGATCGCATCGGGGTCACGGGGGCATTTTCTCCCAAAATCCCGATCTTACGGTCGATTTCCAAATGCGGAAAATTGGCTAAAATAGAGTCACTCGCAGAACGAATCTGATCCCGAAATTCCATGAATCCATTTCCCAATAATAATCCCAACTCCCGTCGCGACTACCAATCTCCCAACGGCTTGGAAAATCTCAACGCCCCCGGAGACTCCGAAATCAAGGACGAACAATTTCAGGAGCAAGATCCCCGAGTCGTCCAACAAATCCGCCGTTCTTTTCTCTTTTTGACCGTCATCGGTTTGGTGGTCGGACTGTTTGTGGCGGGCGGCGTTCTGTACATTTTGAATCGATTCGATATCAACGCCCAACCGGGCAATCCACCCCTGGAAAATGTGCAGTAATTATTTCGAGTTGTACCGCTGTTCGGCAATTTCTTTGACCTTTTCAGAAAAGCGGGGATAGTTTTCCAAAACGCTGTCGAAGTCTTCTTTTAAAAGGACGAACAATTCGCAGTAAGTCAGGGTTTTGACTGAGGCGGTGCGGCGGCTGGAATAGAGGAGGGAAATTTCGCCGAAAAATGCCCCGTCAGACATGGTTCGGTAGACTTTTCCCGTCTTTTCGGAAAATGCCTGCACCTCCCCCCGCCGGATGAAATACATTTCATGTCCGAGCTGTTCTTCCCGGATGATGTAGTCGTTGGGGGGGAGGATGCGGGGTTTCAATCTGACGACTAAGGCTTCGATACAACAGGGGTCGGCATTTTGGAAGAGGGGCACTTTTTCCAATAATTCGCGGTAGAGGTAGAGGTAAATTTGGGTTTTTAGGGAGTTGGGAATTTCCTCGAGAAAGCCGCGATCGAAGGAGGTATCTCGGTTGCATTCCCACAGATATTGATAGTAGTCGCGGACGCGGGATTGCAGGGTGGGGGGAATCTTGCGATCGCGCATATAGGATTGAACCTGGTCTAATTTTTCCCGAAATCGGGTTTGACTCGCGTCCAAATTGCCGATCACCGAGGCGACGTTGCCGATGATAAATGCATACATCGACACCCCCAAAATCATCACCACCAACGTGAAGGCTATTTCTCGATTGCTGGTGGGGGTGATGTCGCCGTAACCGACGGTTGTCAGGGTGGTGATCGACCAGTACAATGATTTCATGTATTGGGTGGCGATCGGGGCATTATCCAAGTTGGAATTGGACAGCCAAGATTCCCCGGAAATTAATGCTGAATCGCCGATCAAAAACCAGATGCAAGCCACCCAATGGTCGATCATAAAAATAATCAAAACCAACTCGCTCATCCGGACGATCGCCGGGTTGAATCTAACATTCGTTTCCCATCTCCGAAAGATTTTAAAAAATTGGGGAAGCCGCAAAAAGCGGGGAGTTCGCAAAATTCCCAAGGTCACAAACGAGATTTTTGTCCAGAACAATTGCGCCAACAAATCTAGGGGCAGACTGGCAATCAAATCGACTTTTAAATGCCGCGATCGATAGCGGCTGGCAATTTTATCCACATCTTGAATGCACTCGCCCATATCCATATATCCGATGCGAAATCGCAAAAAAATATCGGCGATAAAAATCCCATCCGCGAGACAGTCAAACCAGATCCAGAAACGGCTGATCTCCGAGTGAAATGCGATGCGAAATGGCACGACAATAAAATTGTAGAGAATCGCAAAAACCAGCAACAATTCCCAGAAAGTTACGGCTCTTGATTCGGGATGTAAAACGCGCATTCAAACTTCTCCACAAGGATTGATAACCACGCCAAACGGTCGATTCCTCTGCGATACAGGATAACCGCACCTCCGCCTCAAGCTGCCCCGTTCTCAACCGTCAGCAACTCCTCAGTCTGTTCTCAGGAGAATTTCAGTCGGCTGAGTTTGGATCAATGGGAGAGAGCAGGGGTCTGGGCAAGAAATTGACCCAATTTTACCCCCCCAACGGCATTTTAGGAGTCGAGTTGGTACAATCACTCATAATGATAATCCACGATCGCAATTGTAACGATGATTCAAACCCGTCTGACACCATTTCACCGCAAAATCGGATCTCCTCTGAGCAAACGCCCCATCACTGTTTTACAGATCAACCTGGGGAAGCGCTGCAACCTCGCCTGCACCCACTGCCACGTCGAAGCGGGGCCGACGCGGACGGAGGAGTTGACCCCCGAAATTTGCGGACAATTGGTCGAATTGATCCGCCGATTTCCGCAAATCAAAACCGTCGATTTGACTGGGGGTGCGCCGGAAATGAACTACGGTTTCAAACCCTTGGTGGAGGTGGCGCGATCGCACCATAAAGAAGTGATTGTCCGGTCGAATTTGACCGTCTATTTTGTAGCCGGATTTGAAGATATCCCCGACTATTGCGCCCGCCACCAACTCCGCATCGTTGCATCTCTCCCCTGCTATTTGGAAGATAATGTCGATCGCATGAGGGGTGCGGGGGTTTACAAAGATGCGATCGCCGCCCTCCAAAAACTCAATCAACTCGGCTACGGACGGGACGAAAACCTGATTTTAGATCTCGTCTACAACCCCACCTTACCGACTTCCAACAACTTTTCACTCCCCCCCCGACAAGAACAATTGGAGGAGGATTATAAAGTCTACCTGCGGGATCAATTCGACATCGAATTTAACAATTTGTTGACGATCACAAATCTCCCCATCGGCCGCACCAAACAATTTTTGGAACGGCAAAAGCTCCACCGCCCCTATCTGGAATTTCTCGAACAAAACTACAACGCCGATACCGTCGATAATTTGATGTGTCGGAACGAGCTGTCTATCGACTATCTGGGCAACGTCTACGACTGCGATTTCAACCAAATGGAAAACCGACCCGCCAAAACCCCCGAGGGGGAAACTTTGACCGTCAAAAAACTGTTGGATGCCGGCAGCTTAGATCTCATTCAAACCGTCCACACCGAAGCTTACTGCTACGGCTGCACGGCGGGGTGCGGGTCGAGTTGCGGCGGTTCGTTAATTTAATTATTTTACCCTTTTGCCATGAACGCTGAACCTGCCATAAAATCAAAAATGCGCTTGTTAAAAGCCATCAAATTTGTCGGAATTTTAGTCGGAGTCGCCGTTTTAATCGTGCTCGGAAAATTACTCGGAATACAAGATCTGCTCAAAAATGCCCTGGACTGGATCGACAGTTTGGGTGCCTGGGGTCCGGGAGTGTTGATCGCCATTTACATTCTCGCCACGGTTTTATTTCTCCCCGGTTCGATCCTCACCCTCGGCGCCGGATTTCTGTTCGGCGTTATTTGGGGGTCGATTTACGTTTCCGTCGCCTCCACATTGGGCGCGGCCGCCGCATTTTTGGTGGGGCGATATTTTGCCCGGGATTGGGTGGCGAAAAAAATCGCGGGAAACGAACGGTTTAAAGCCATCGACGATGCGGTTGCCAAAGAAGGGTGGAAAATCGTCGGGCTCACCCGCCTGTCCCCCGTCTTTCCCTTCAATTTACTCAACTACGCCTTCGGTTTGACTCAAGTTTCCCTGGGGGACTATTTCTTCGCCTCCTGGATTGGCATGATGCCGGGGACGGTGATGTACGTCTATATCGGTTCTCTGGCGGGGAGTTTGGCAACATTGGGCACCGGGGAGCGATCGCGCACTCCCGCCGAGTGGGTCCTGTACGGGGTGGGACTGGTGGCGACGGTTGCCGTCACCGTCTACGTCACCAAAATCGCCCGCCAAGCGTTGGACCAAAAAATCGCCGAGTCCGGCGAGTCGTAAACGGCAGGTCGGGGAGGTCGGGAGATGAGGAGAGACATCGGAGGGAAATCGGGCATCAGCGGCCTTTTAATGGCGCTGGGAGACGCGCTCTGGCGAATTTTGACAAAACGTCGGTTTTGGCTCCTCCTCGCCACGATCGCCCTCCTGTGGCTGGTGTACGGGAGTCCCTGGCGGGGCCGTTTCACCGGGGCGGCGTTGGCGGGACAGTTGGAGAGTCTGGGAAATTGGGCGATCGTCTGGTTCGTGGCGGTGTACGTCCTGTTGACGGTGGCGGGGGTTCCCGGCGTCCCCCTGACGGTGGCGGGGGGGTTGGCGTTCGGCTTCGCCTGGGGGGCGATTGGGTCCGTGGTGGGGGCGACGCTGGGGGCGATGGCGGCATTTTGGATAACCCGCTATCTGATGCGGGACTGGGCGGAACGGAAATTCGGGCGCCACCGGGCGTTAATTCGGTTCAACCGGGCGATCGCCAAAAATCCGCTACAATTCGTGTTGGCGGTGCGTCTGGCCCCGATTTTTCCCTTCAACCTCGCCAATTTTCTCTTCGGTTTGACCCCCGTCGGACTCAAACCCTACGCGATCGGCACGTTTTTCGGTATCATTCCGGGTACGCTGACCTACACTTGGCTGGGTATCGCCGGGAGTCGGGCGTTGCGGGGGGGCGATCGCTGGTCGTTTATCCTCAGTGCGATCGTCGTTTTGGGGTTCTTTCTGTTTCCCCTGGTTTTTCGGAAGCGATGGTTTTAGTATTATAGCAATGAGCGCTCGTGTGTTTACAGTTCGGTTCGTGGAACAGAACCCGAAACTTCCATGTGTCTTGGCGATTTCTAGCCCCTACACCCTACACCCTACACCCTACACCCGCGCGCAGCGCTATAGTTGTAGCGCTTGGGCGCCTCTTACTCTGGGGCTCCCATCCCAACACCGATCGCCGATTTATTGTTACGATTGCCAGCGGTAGCGACTCAGGGAAATTCGGTTTTCGGCGTTGAATGCGATGCCTTCCGATTCCAATAGCGATCGCTGCAAATAGTCGGTTCCCCGCCGGAATGGGGAATGGGAAATTTCGCCTTTGGCGTTGATGACGCGATGCCAGGGGATATCGGATGTTTCCAAATCGACTTTGTGCAGGGCGTATCCCACTACGCGGGCTTTTCCGGCTAGGTTTGCCAGTTCCGCAATTTGTCCGTAGGTGGCGACTTTTCCGGGGGGGATTTGGCGGACGATCGCATATATTTCGGTATAAGCGGACATGGGGTAATTGGGGAGTCGGGAGTCGGGAGTCGGGAGTCGGGTAATAAAAATTGGGATTTGATTTTATTGAGGAGTTTCCGGTTCCTCAGTTTGGGATTCCGGCATTTCCGGAGGGGAGGATTCGGATGGCGTTTCGGTTTCCGGTGTTTCGGTTTCGGGTGTCGGAGAGGGAGGTGATTCTGGCGATTGTTCCGCCTCCGGTTCGGGGGTTTCTACAGGGGATATTTCTTGGGGTTGTTCCGCTTCCGGTTCGGGGGTTTCTGGGGTTTGAGTTTCTTCCGGTTCTTCGGTGAGTTGCCACTCTTCTAGCGGGGGACTGATGGCGTCGATCGCACCCTCGGAAATGACCAAAATTGCAACCTGTTCGGGGAAGGTTTCGGGGGGATCGGCGATCGCGTAAATTGAATTGCCGGTGAAGTCGGATGTTCCTAAAATTAAGCGATGTTTTGTGTTATCCTTTAATTGGATATCTATGATGTTTTTTGACTCTTCCAAGCCGTAATCCGATAACTCGGATTGGGAGAGGGTCAAACTGCGGACTCCGGAATTGGGATCGGATGGATTACTTTGGCTTGTCACCAATTGGTTTAACACCCCATCCACCCTGGCAAAATTCGCCGGAGATTGGACGGGTTCGACCAATTTCCAGGGGGATTTCGCGTCGGTTTCGTCTTCTCCCACTCGTTCGATTTTTAGGGTTTTATCTTCGGTTTGGATAGTTAGAGATTGGATGTCATCTTTGGAGACATCAAAGATTTGATCCTGTTTCGCCTGAATTTCTTCCTGTCGTGCTTTTCCCCGGATTTCAAAGACGTAGACTCCCCCCGCCAAAATGATGGCGGCGATCGCCAATATTAACGTCGATCGCTGAAATTTCATACGCAAACCTCCGATAAATTGAACATTGTTAATTGGGGTGTGGGGTGTAGGGTGTAGGGTGTAGGGTGTAGGGTGTAGGGAAAGTCAAAAATAACCCATTTCCGATTCCCCATTCCCCATTCCCCATTCCCCAATTACCGCCGACGCCACCAGAGGAAGCCGGCGATCGCAAATGCAACCAGGGGGAAAATAAAGATCGCCATCAACTGCAGGAAGCGACTCAGCGGGGGAGTCATCAGGATGCGGCGACTGGTGGCGGGTTTGACGCCGATGGATAGGGTTTCTTGATCCGTACTCAGCCAGGTGATGGAATTGATGAAAACATCCCGGTTGAGTTGCTGATCGAACCAGCCGTTTGTGGCAAATTGAGAATTTCCCAATACCACCAATTTCGCTTCTTCCGGGGTTTCTTCCGTTTCCGAAGTTTCCCCTTCGTCGGCGGTTTCTGATTCCGGAGTTT
>JBNGCR010000047.1:1279-3742 GCA_050045915.1 Limnospira sp. | reverse complement strand
TTCGTCGGCGGTTTCTGATTCCGGAGTTTCCGTTGCGGCGGCTTCTGGAGTTTCTTCCGTTTCCGAAGTTTCCCCTTCGTCGGCGGTTTCTGATTCCGGAGTTTCCGTTGCGGCGGCTTCTGGAGTTTCTGGATTGTCCGTTTCTGTGGCTTCTGGAGTTTCGGAAGTGTCCGTTTCTGCAACCGATCGCGTCAACGCCACCCCCAAAGAAAGGGGACCTTGGCGATCGGCTTGGGGGTCGAATTCCAACCGTCCTTCCACCAGATTAGCTTCCGCCCAGCTTTGCGGGTCCGTCCAAATCAGCGGGCTCTCCGTCACCCCCTCCACCGGGCGAGTTTCCACCGGCCGTGCGGAAGGATAGATGGAAATATTATTGCCGAAATCGCGGGTGATGGGATGGTCGCCGTATTCGCGGACGATGGGGACCGTCGGACCCAAACCCACCAACCGGCCGCTGCCGGTGGCGTCGATCGCAACCCGGTCGTCCAATTTCACGCCCCACTCTTCGAGCAAGCTATCCAAGCCGGGGTCCGTGTCCGGGTCGATCATCAAAAACAGGCTGCCGCCGTTGTCGAGATATTCGGTTAACGCCTCGACTTCCCCCTCGAAGAGTTCCTGCTGGGGGCCGGCGATCGCGATCGCGTCCGCATCCTCCGGGACCTCCGTCGCCTCTGCCAGGTTGAGGGGTTCGGCGATGAAGTTTTTGTCCTCCAAACTCGCGATCGCCTCTTGCAGGCCCCCCTGTCCCTCGCCGAGGGAACGTTCGCCGTGCCCCTGCAGGAAGTAAACTTTGGGGGTGCGATCGCTGAAAATTTGTTCGATGCTGTTGGTCAGCTTGGCTTCCGTCAGGGGTTCCAACCCTTCGACGGGGACTGACTGGCGGCGATCGTTCGCCTCCAGATAAATTTCCCCGAAGTCCCGGATGCCGAACTGTTCCGCCACCCCCGGTTGCAACTGCGGATCGACAAATTCGTACATGAAATTGCCGGACGCCTGTTGTCGGTAGCGATCGAGGAGGGCTTTGGTTTCGGGGTTTTGAGTGCGATCGAAAATCCAAACTTTAACAGGTTGGTTCAGATTCTCCAAAATCGTCTGGGTCTGGGGGGCGAGGGTGAATTGCTGGTTTTCTGTCAAATCGATGCGGACCGGGTTGCGGACGGCGAGAAAATTGACCAGTCCCAAAATCACCAGTACCGACACCGTGGCGGTGAGGGCGTTGGTGCCCGCCTGGGTGGACCGGGTGCGATCGCGAAGCGGTGTCGAAGTTTGCGATCGCAGGTAATTTTGTAGCACCAACCACAGACCGATGATCACCGCCCCGGCGATAATTAACGCCAGGGGCACGGGTTGCCAAACTCCCGACACCACCCCCGCCGACAATCCCGCGATCGCCAACATCGGACCGAGCCAAAACAGATATTTTAAGATCTTCCAACTGTTTGCAATTTTTTTCATAGGACGGCTGCTTAGGAACGCTGGAAGCGGAACGCATCGATGGACTGGGCGGTTAAAAATACCCCCAAAATGACATAACTCGCGAACAGCACCAAACTGCTCAGATCGATGACACCCTGCACCAAATTGGTGTAATTGGAAATTAAGGATAGGTGAGTCAGGGCTGACCCGACCACTCCCCCCACCACGCTACCGATCAGATCCATCACCCACAAAAATAGCACCACAGCGAAGGTGAGAATCGCCGAAAGTAGGGTGCTGTCGGTGAGGGAAGAAATGAACATTCCCAAGGAGAGGACCCCGGCGGCGAGTAAAATTAACCCCAGGTGGGAGACGAGTAAAATCGCCGGGGACATGGGAGGAGTCGCCACACTCAGGGCGATCGCCTGCAACGCCATCAGCGGCAATACCATTGTTATATAAAATGTCAGGACGCCCAACAATTTCCCCGTCGCCACCCCCCAGTTGGTAATCGGGGAAGTCGCCAGCAGTTCCAGGGTACCGCGTTTGCGTTCCTCCGCATAGAGCCCCATCGACAGCATCGGGAGCACGAACAGGGACATGGTACCCATTAATCTCAAAAAGACCTGCAGGAATTCGTAGGGCAGATCGATGGGAGGGTCTGTCAGTCCCAACTGATCGCGGTAGGCGACTTGTTGGATGAGCCCTTCGGGTCCGAGGAGGATGGCGACGAAAAAATATCCCGTCAGCAGCCAAAAAATGCCCGCGATCGTGTAGGCGAGGGGTGAGGCAAAATAACCTTGCAGTTCTTTGCGGTAAATGGCGAGGATATTGCTGAAAATTACAAGCATTTTTTATAGGGTGTGGGATGTGGGGTGTGTTCGGTGGGGTTGAGAAACCGGGTTTCTACCCGCATCTGCCATGAAAACCCGAATCGATCTTAGAAACCCGGTTTCTTGGCATTGTTCCGAATTCAAGTTGTTTCTTTCTCCTCATCGGGTTCGGATTCTTCGGCGGGAGTCTCTTCCGCCACGGGAACTGATTCCG
>JBNGCR010000047.1:0-1179 GCA_050045915.1 Limnospira sp. | reverse complement strand
CTCGGATTCCTCCTCGGGGGGGGAGGCGGCGAGGGTGGCTTCCTGTTGGGCGGTGAGGGTCAGGAACACATCCTCCAAACTCGCCCGGGTGCGCCGCATCTCGTAAATTTTGAGTCCCTGGGCGACGCAGGCGGCGATCAACTCCGGACCGGGTTCCTGTTGGGGTTCGCAAATGGCTTGTATCCGCCGCCGCAGTTCTTCTGACGAGTCCGACAACAGTTCCACCGATCGCACCCCCGGCACCTCCGAGAGCGATCGCACCGCATCTTCGGCTACCGGTCCGGCAACTTCGATCTCGTACCCCCCGCCCGAAGTCAACTGTTCCATCAAGTTATCGGGAGTTCCCGTCGCCACGATCCGCCCCCGGTTGACGATCGCTACCTGGGAACAGGTCATGCTCACTTCCGGCAGGATGTGGGTCGAGAGGATAATGGTATGGTCCCCCGCCAGACTTTTGATCAGGTTCCGCACCTCGATAATCTGCCGCGGGTCCAGCCCCACCGTGGGCTCGTCGAGGACGATCACCGGGGGGTCGTGGACGATCGCCTGGGCGATTCCCACCCGCTGCCGATATCCCTTCGACAGCTTGCGGATCAAACTTTTTCGCCGGTCCAATATCCCGCAGCGCCGCATCGCCGCCTCCACCCGGGTTTTGCGATCGCCCGCCGCCACCCGCTTGATCTGGGCGACAAAATACAGGAACCCCTCAACGGTCATGTCGGGGTAAAGCGGCGGCGTCTCCGGCAAGTACCCGATCCGCTCCCGCACCGCCATCGATTGTTCGTGCACTTCATATCCGGCGATGCGGGCAGTTCCGTAAGTCGCGGGGAGGTAGCCGGACAATATCCGCAGCGTCGTGGTCTTCCCGGCCCCATTCGGCCCCAAAAATCCCAAAATTTCCCCCGCTTTCACGGAAAATGAGACATCCTGAAGGGCGGGGGTGGTTCCGTAAACTTTGCACAAGTTCTCGACTTCGATCATCGCTGGTCGCTCAATTTGGGACGCTGCCAATTTGCTTTCCTGTTTGGAGAGTACCCAAAGACGGAACTTTCCTCAACAGATAATATCAGATCCGCCCGCCCCCCGACTCTCCTCGGCCAGAACAAATCCGGTTATCGCAACCACCGAGGCGGCTCTCAATACCAAGACCGCTTGGGAATCAATTCCCAAGCTAACAGC
>JBNGCR010000046.1:9049-32732 GCA_050045915.1 Limnospira sp. | reverse complement strand
CTCCGCTCCCTCCGCTCCCTCCGCTCCCTCCGCTCCCTCCGCTCCCTCCGCTCCCCCTGCTCCCCCTGCTCCCCCTGCTCCCCCCGCTCCCCCGCCCACACCCCACACCCCACACCCCACACCCCACACCCCATTCCCCTATGCTCATTTCTCTGCGAATTGACAATTTTGCCCTCATCGACCATCTGGATCTCGAATTCGGTTCCGGATTGAACGTATTTACGGGGGAAACCGGGGCGGGTAAGTCCATCATTTTGGATGCCCTTGATGCCGTTTTGGGGGGGCGGGTCGATCGCCGCAGCATCCGTACCGGGGCGAATCGGGCGATTTTAGAGGCGACGTTCGAGGTGAATGCCTCCCTACTCGACTGGTTCGCTGAACAGGAAATCGATCTCGTCGATGGGTCCCTAGTGGTCTGTTCCCGAGAATTGACCGTCAACCCAGATAAATTTCGCAGCCGATCGCGATTGAATGGTATTTTAGTCAGCCGTGGAACTGTCGATCGCCTCCGCGATCGCTTCGTCGAAATTACCGCCCAGGGCCAGACCGTGCAGTTGGGGCAACCCACCCTACAGCGGGAATGGTTGGATTTGTACGGGGGAGCCCCGACAATTGCCCTACGACAACAGGTAACACTCGCCCACGCCAAAGCCCGAAACGCCGCGATCGCCCTGGAAAAGCGACAGCAGGGGGAACAGCAGCGGCTGCAGCGGTTGGATTTACTGCAATATCAAATTCAGGAACTCGAAGCCACCGAGCTCACCGACGCGGACGAGTTGGAACACCTCCAGCAAGAGCACCAACGCCTCAACCACGTCGTCGAATTGCAGCAGCAGAGCTATCACATTTACAATGCCCTCTACCAACACGATCGCGGGGGGGAAGCCGCCGCCGACCTGCTCAGTCGCGCCGAAACCCTGTTGCAGGATATGGTGGAATACGATAGCGAACTCAAACCCATCCTGACGATGGTAGAGGATGCTTTAGCCCAGGTCACGGAAGCCGGACAGCAAATCAACCGCTATGGGGAGCAACTCGAATCGGACCCGGAACGCTTGCAGGATGTTGAAGACCGGATTCACGACCTCAAACAAATTTGCCGCAAGTACGGCCCAACCCTGGCGGAGGTGATGGACTATTACGATCGCATCCGGGCCGAATTGGCTGAACTCGAAGACGCGGATCAGTCCCTGGAAGGGCTGGAAAAGGCCTACTGCGAGGCTCAAACCCGCCTGGAAGAAGCTTGCCACCGCCTCACTGCCTCACGCCACGAAATCGCCCGCCGCCTGGAAATTCACCTGATCGAGGAGTTGAAGCCGTTGGCAATGGAGAGCGTCCGGTTTAAGGTGGAGATTATCCCCACCGAGCCGACGCCGACGGGGAGCGATCGCATCCAATTTTGTTTCAGTCCCAACCCGGGCGAACCCTTGAAACCCCTCAGCGATACGGCGTCCGGCGGGGAGATGAGCCGGTTTCTCCTGGCCCTGAAGGCCTGTTTTTCCCAAATTGAGGGGTCGGGAACTTTGGTATTTGACGAGATCGACGTGGGGGTGTCGGGGCGGGTGGCCACCGCGATCGCCCAAAAGCTGTACCAACTCAGTCACCGTCACCAGGTGCTCTGCGTCACCCACCAACCCCTGGTGGCGGCGATGGCTGACCACCACTTCCGGGTCGCCAAAGCGGTTATTCCCTCCGATGAGAATGGCAAACCCGCCTCCGATCAGGGAAAGGCGGCGGAACGGCGGACGGTGGTTCGGGTTGCTTCCCTGGATGCGGGGGGGCGGCGGGAAGAACTGGCTCAACTGGCCAGCGGGCGATCGGTTCGGGAGGCGATCGCGTTTGCGGAGTCCCTGCTGACCCAGGCGGATTCCCTGCGTCAAAATGGGGCGAAGGCTTTACAATCTTGAATGATATTTGATTTCCGTCCGCAGATGACGCAGATGACGCAGATTTCTGATTTACTATTTTTTAATTTCAGATGCGAATTTTAGTCACGATTCCTCACTTTTTTAATCCCGAAGGCGACGGCAGCCACGCCTCCCTCCACAAAGATCCGCGGCCGAGATTGATGGGGTTGAGCATGAGTTTGACCGCCCTGCGGGGACTCTACAGCCACAGTCAGTGCGTCATCGATATCGGCAAATGTGCCACTTTTCCGGTCAACCATTGCGGGGAGAATGCGGTGGATATCGTCATTTGTACCACCCAAAATTGTCACCTGTTGCAAAAACTCCCATTTCCCCCGGGTTTTTACCGCCACCACGCCACCGATGCCGAGCCGATGAAATTGGGTTTCGAGTGTCAGGACGTGTTGCGAAATGAGTTGGGAAAGTACGATTATTATTGTTATTTAGAAGATGATTTAATTTTACACGACCCCTGGTTTTTTGTCAAATTGGGATGGTTTAATAGCCACGCTGGAAATCAGAGTTTATTGCAGCCGAACCGCTACGAAATTTCTCCCTATGGAAAAGTGAATAAAGCCTACATCGACGGAAATTTACTGCCCCACGTCACCGCCAAGTTTCAAAACGTGCGCGATCGCCCCCAGTTGGTGGGGAAACTCATGGAACAGCCGATCCAGTTTCGGCGCACCCTCAACCCCCACGCGGGCTGTTATTTTCTCAATGCAGAACAGATGAAATATTGGGCCGAACAGCCCTATTTTTTAGACCGCGACAGCAGTTTTATCGGACCGTTGGAAAGTGCGGCGACGTTGGGGGTCATGAAATCCTTTAAAATTTACAAACCGGCGGATGAGTACGCCAATTTTTTGGAAATTCAACATTTCGGTTCCAACTTCTTGAGCTTGATCGGAAAACAGGTCAAATTTTCCGCAGAAGAATCCTAGAGAGCGATCGCGCACTGCTATAAAATCTCAAATTGGGGTGCCGTGCCTTGCGCCCCTACAATCTCCACATCCGAACCCCAACTCATATCAGATCCGATTATTGAGTCGCACCAACTTCCCAATCATCTTCAGATGATTTGAGCTGTTAGCTTGGGAATTGATTCCCAAGCGGTGTGGATATCCAACCCGTTTTGTTCCGGGCAATCAACCGGATTTTAGATCACTATTTTTCCAGTTGACGATAAGCTTGAATGGCAAAGAAGAAGAACCCCACCGTCCCCAAAAGGGTCAAGACTGGCTCGATCAGGCTCGGTTTCAAAAATTCGCTCATCGGTCGATCGCCCCATAACGCGACAAGATTGATCCAACGCGATCCGAAGCGTGTTTCCCGAGAAGCTCGATCGAATCGCCCCCGCATTGTACCAAAATTCGGGGGGAAAGTCTCCCGATCGCGGGGGTGCGTCGCCATTCAACTTCGGCCCGAGTTCCGAGTGGGGAATTCTGGAGAGATTCGGTTAAAGTGAGAAATATCAATGCTTGAACTCAATCGATCCATACGCAACCTATGTCAGCTCAATCTTTCAATCAATCCTTTTCTGAAATTGACGTCAAAACCCTCGCCGATCGCCTGCAAGCGTCCCCGGAGGAGGCGCAACTGATCGATGTCCGCGAACCTCAAGAGTTGGCGATCGCGCGTCTGGATGGATTTCTCAACTATCCGTTGAGCGAATACCAGCAGTGGGCCGAACCCATTTTGACCGACCTGGACCCCCACAGGGAAACCCTGGTTCTGTGCCATCACGGACAGCGTTCGGCTCAAATGTGTATGTGGCTCATTGAACAGGGATTTACCGATGTCAAAAATATCGCGGGTGGCATTGACGCCTACGCCAAAGCGGTCGATCCGAGCGTCCCGCTCTATTAATCGGGAGTCGAGAGTCGGTATTAGGGAGTCGGGAGAATTCAAAGCTGCGAGGTTCCCCCAAGCAAGTTGACGCACGAGCGCTCATTGCCATAATTGACCGCGATCGAAAAAGAGTCCGCGTCTGCGGACTCTCGCGCTTCTGGGGGGCGGCTCGGGGGGCGATTCGGAGCAGAAAGCTGTCGAGTTCAATCTGTTGTGCGATCGCCGCCTCGGAACCTAACCTAGTTTGTGACTGAAAATTCGTCCACCAGTTTGACCCGTCCCCGCAGGGTGGAACGCAGCAAGCGATCGATGGCTCGACGTTCTTCTTCGTCGAGGGACTCATCGAGTACCGCCGCCATGAGGCCGTAGCGGTCGGCTCGGGTCAGGGACTGGGTTTCGCAGACGGAAGCGGTAATTTCGTTGATGGCACCGGGAAGGAGTTTGACTGGAAACATTGGCGGGGTTTGAACTCGACACTCTAATCATCGCCCGTTTTCCCGATTTCATGGGTGATTCACCTTCTGAGGCTCCGTGACAATCCGAAGCGTTTCGAGTGAGTCAACCGGCGGGTCAACTGCGATCGCCGTCACATCCTACCCCAATTTTCTGATTTAGGAAAGCCAGAACCCCCGTGCATGGAGGGTTTGCCCCCACGGGGGGGGCATCTCGGAGACGGGGGGAGCATTTCTCGGATAAAATAGCCAAAATTGTGAGGCGATCGCATCCATCCCAGTCATGCAGCTCTTGACACGGTTTTCGCGGAAATTTTGGGTCGGGATGACGGCGATTTTTTTGCTGTCGCTATCGCTGAGATTTTGGGATCTCGATCGCTTCAATACCCTCGTTTTCGACGAAGTTTATTTCGCCAAATTTGGTCACAACTATCTCACCCGCACCCCCTTTTTCAATTCCCACCCCCCCCTGAGTCAATATCTGATCGCGATCGCCCTCCAAATCGGCTCTATTTTTAATTGGGGAAGCGATGCTGTCCACGATGCGGCGGGTTATCCCCTCTCGCCCTGGAATTACCGCTGGATGAATGCGGCGATCGGTTCGACCATCCCGGTGCTGGTGGGGGCGATCGCCTACCAACTGACCCGTCGCTCCAGTTTCGCTTTCATCGCCGCCGGTTTCATGGCGTTGGACGGTTTATTTTTGGTGGAATCCCGCTACGCCCTCAACAATATTTATATCATATTTTTCGGCTTATTGGCTCAACTTTTATTTTTAATTTCATTGAGTAGCAAAAATAAGCATCGCCCGGTTTGGCTGATTCTCGCCGGGGTTTGTTTCGGGGCATCCGTCGCCGTCAAGTGGAACGGGTTGGGATTTTTATTGGGGATTTATTTATTATTGATTGTGGCAGGGTTGATGAAATGGCGATCGCCCGCTTTTTCCTCCCCCCTGGAACGGCTGACGGAATTGAAACCGATCCACATTATCCTGAACTTGGCGATCGTTCCATTTTTAACCTACAGCCTACTTTGGATTCCCCACCTCCGACAAAATCCCAAATATAACCTGTGGGAATTGCACCAAAAAATTCTCACCTTCCACCAAAATTTGGGGGGTGATACGGACATTCACCCCTACTGTTCCCCATGGCACACCTGGCCCGCGACAATCCGGCCGATGGTCTATTTTTTTGAACGGGTAAACAGCCCCGAAAATATCCCCCCGTCGCTCAACAATATTTCGATTCCGGAATTCCCGATAATTTACGACGTACACGGCATGGGAAATCCCGTTTTGTGGTGGTTTTCAATATTGGCAATTGCCGGATTTGTCGGGGTGGCGTTGAGTTATCTGGTTTCGCGCGATCGCATTCTCCCGAAGCCGGAATATTGGGTCATCCTGTACGCGATCGTCAACTGGGGTGCCAATTTTCTCCCCTGGGCGATGGTGAGTCGCTGCCTGTTCATCTATCATTATATGGGGGCGGTAGTGTTTGCGATAATGGCGGCGGCTTGGTGGTGCGATCGCTGGCTGCACAGCCGCCAACCCGACCGAAAAATCATGGGAATGACCGCGATCGTTCTGGTGGTGATGGCGTTTCTCTACTGGCTTCCCATCTATCTCGGTTTACCCCTTTCCCCGGAAGAATGGAAACTGCGAATGTGGTTGAATTCGTGGATTTAGAAAACATTTTAGCTTGTAGGGGCGCAAGGCTTGCGCCCTGATTTTAGATTTTTGATTTTTTCCCCTCACTTCCTCTGCCTGATGTCAAAGAGTACGATTTTCATCTCGTTTCCGCCAAAAGTAATATCTTTCTAATTGCGCCTGTTTCCAACGTTCCCGGCGGGCGTTTTCTAAATCTTCATTGAGTTTTTTCGCGATCGCCTGTTCCCATTGATAGGCTTCCATTCCTCTGACGGTAAGCACAGGCTGTCCGTAAGAAATAATTTTGGCGGCAACAGCCAAGTGAGGAACTTCTTGGGTTTGTCCGGAATAGTGTTTTCCAAGCACAACATACCAAGCGAACATTTCACAGTTGTTGTGACAAATGTTATATTCTCCAAACTTTTTGGGATATTCTTCCGCTCGTTTTTGTTGAATTTCGGTTAAGATCGCCCCTTCTCCTTTGTACTCAATTCCCTTCGGCCCCCAACCGATAGAATTTTCAAACGTTCCGTCGGAAGAAAGAAAATAATGATGAGCCCATCCCATTGTCGTTTGAATCGGTATATGGTAAATAGAAGCTTCTGTCATCTGTTCAATAACCTCCGTTATTTCTGGTTTTGTAGGGTGGGTTAGCGCAGCGTAACCCGCCACCAATTTGGAGTGTCGGCGGTGTTGACATTTCATTGACGCACTCTACACGACTGTTTAATAACCCCCGTCATTTCTAGTCCAAGCGATCGCTTATAGTCTAGCATGGATAGGGAAAATAAATCTTCAATATCGCCGGCTGAAACGGCACCGCACGGCGGGTTTTCGCCATCATCAATCTGGCGATCGCCCTTTGGATTCTTCCCCCGACTCCCGACTCCCGACTCCCGACTCCCCCGACAACGGGCGACTCCTGTGGCAAAATATTTAGGAACCACCAATCTGGCCACACTGTCCACGATCTGCCATGACTGCAACCATTCCGACCCTGGCGACCCAGTACGACCCCTTCTCCACCGAAGCCAAATGGCAGAAATATTGGGAAGAAAAGCAGGTTTTCAAGGCTGACCCGGCGAATCCGGGCGAACCCTACACCATCATGATCCCGCCGCCGAACGTGACGGGAAGCCTGCACATGGGCCACGCCTTCAACAACTCCCTCATCGACGCCCTGATCCGCTATCATCGGATGCGGGGCTACAACGCCCTCTACCTGCCCGGAACCGACCACGCCAGCATCGCCGTGCAGACCATTTTGGAACGGCAACTGCGGGAAGAGGGAAAAAACCGCTACGATCTGGGGCGGGATAAGTTCCTGGAACGGGCTTGGGAGTGGAAGGAACAGTCCGGCGATCGCATCGTCAACCAACTGCGACGGTTGGGCGTCTCCTGTGACTGGACCCGGGAACGCTTCACCCTGGATGAAGGATTATCCAAGGCCGTGCTCGAAGCCTTCGTCCGCCTCTACGAAGATGGGTTGATTTACCGGGGCGAATATCTGGTCAACTGGTGCCCCGCCAGCGAGTCGGCGGTGTCGGATTTGGAGGTGGAAAATAAGGAAGTCAACGGACATTTGTGGCACTTCCGCTATCCCCTCAGCGACGGCAGCGGCTTCGTGGAGGTGGCGACGACCCGCCCGGAAACGATGTTGGGCGATACGGGAGTCGCGGTCAATCCGAAGGACGATCGCTACAAAGATTTGATCGGCAAAACCCTCACCCTGCCGATTATGAACCGGGAAATTCCGATTGTCGCCGATGAGTTGGTCGATCCGGAATTCGGAACCGGATGCGTGAAGGTGACGCCCGCCCACGACCCCAACGATTTCGAGATGGGGAAACGGCACGATTTGCCGATGATTAATATTATGAATAAAGACGGCTCCATGAATGAGAATGCGGGGCCGTTTGAGGGGCAGGATCGCTTCGTCGCCCGCAAAAATGTGGTGAAGCGGTTGGAAGAAGATGGGGTTTTGGTGAAGGTGGAGGATTACAGCCACTCTGTTCCTTACAGCGATCGCGGCAAAGTTCCCGTCGAACCGCTATTATCAACTCAGTGGTTCGTGAAAATTCGCCCCCTGGCCGATCGCGCGTTGGACGCTTTAGATAATCACAATAGCCCCGCTTTTGTACCCCAACGGTGGACGAAAGTTTATCGCGATTGGCTGGTGAGGTTGGAGGATTGGTGCATTTCCCGGCAACTGTGGTGGGGACATCAGATTCCCGCCTGGTATGCGGTGAGTGAAACCGGGGGAGAAATAACCGATTCCACGCCCTTTGTTGTCGCCCGGACCGAAGCCGAGGCGAAAAAACAGGCGATCGCACGATTCGGCGAAACCGTGGAACTCCGCCAAGATCCGGACGTGCTCGACACCTGGTTTTCTTCCGGATTGTGGCCGTTTTCGACTCTGGGATGGCCGGAAAATACCCCCGATTTACAAACCTATTATCCCACAAATACCCTCTCCACCGGCTTCGACATCATCTTTTTCTGGGTCGCCAGGATGACGATGATGGCGGGATATTTTACCGACCAAATGCCCTTCCAAACCGTCTACATCCACGGATTGATCCTGGATGAAAATGGCAAAAAGATGTCCAAATCAGCAGGAAACGGCATCGATCCGTTATTGCTGATCGAAAAATACGGAACCGACGCCCTCCGCTATACGCTGATGCGAGAAGTGATCGGCGCCGGACAGGATATCCGCCTAGAATACGATCGCGAAAAAGACGAATCCCCCTCGGTGGAAGCCTCCCGCAACTTCACCAACAAACTCTGGAACGCCGCCCGGTTCGTGTTGATGAACCTGAAGGGACACACCCCCGCCCAGTTGGGGGCGCCGGACATCATTCAGCTAGAATTGAGCGATCGCTGGATTTTGTCCCGCTTCAACCAAACCGTCAAGCAAACCTGCGATTACATGGAAGCCTACGGCATGGGAGAAGCCGCCAAGGGGCTCTACGAGTTCATCTGGGGCGACTTCTGCGACTGGTACATCGAGCTCGCCAAATCCCGCCTACAGGGGGACGATGGGGCCTCCCGGCGAGTCGCCCAACAGGTGTTAGCCCACGTTTTGGAGGGGATTTTGAAGCTATTACATCCCTTCATGCCGCACATTACTGAAGAAATTTGGCACACCCTCACCCAAACCGGCGAGGAGGATTGTCTGGCGGTTCAAGCCTATCCGAAAGTGGAGGAAGATGCGATCGATCCCCAACTGGAAACGAATTTTGACTTAATTATCGGCGCCATCCGCACCCTGCGAAACCTTCGCGCCGATGCGGACATCAAACCGAAGGTCAAAGTTACGGCAATTTTACAAAGCGAAAATGCCACGGAACGGGATATTTTGGAAGGGGGAGAAACCTACCTAAAAGACCTCGCAGGCGTGGAAAATTTGCTAATTGCCGAGGCTTTGAAAGGCGATGAAGGTCAAAGTATTGCCGGGGTGGTGGGGACGGTGCAAGCCCTGATTCCCCTAGCTGGCGTAGTGGATTTGGAAGCCCTGAAAAAGCGCACGGAGAAAAAACTGGCGAAAATCCAGAAGGAAATCGACAGTTACAACAAGCGGTTGAGCAACCGCAACTTCGTGGAAAAAGCCGATCCCGCCGTGGTTCAGGGAGCCCGCGATGCCCTCGCAGAAGCCGAAAAACAGGCAGAAATCCTGCGAAATCGTCTGAGCGGTTTCTAATTGTAAACAAGTCGAAGGGCGCAAACCTTGCGCCCCTACCCATCCCCCAATTAAATCTGTGTCATCTGCGTAATCTGCGGAAGATCCAACACCCCGAATTTTGGCAACCCGAGACGGTTGCCCCCACAGAAAAGGAAAACAATAAATAATTATCAATTATCAATTATCAATTATCAATTATCCCCCCACCCCCAATGAATCATTATCAAGTCGGTGGCAGTTTAAGTACAGAAGCCCCCAGCTATGTGGAACGGGGGGGCGATCGCGAACTTTACGAAGCATTAATTCGCGGGGAGTTTTGCTACGTTTTGAACTGCCGCCAGATGGGGAAATCTTCCCTTTTGGTGCGGACTTCCTACCGGCTACAACAGCGGGGGTTCAAATGTAGCAGTTTGGATATGACCTGCATCGGCAGCGAGAACGTGACGCCGTTGCAGTGGTATAAAGGCATCCTGACAAAGCTGTGGTTCGGGTTCAAACTGTCGCGGAAGTTCAAGGTCAAAACCTGGTGGCAGGAACGGGAAGAACTCTCTTTATTGCAGCGGTTGAGTCAATTTATCGAAGAGTTGTTGAATCAGTTTCCGGAAGAACGGCTGTTTATTTTTGTGGACGAAATCGATAGCATTTTGACCCTCAATTTTCCGGTGGATGATTTTTTCGCGTTGATCCGGTACTGTTACAATCAGCGGGCGGTGAATCCGGAGTACAATCGGATCACGTTTGCGATTTTTGGAGTCGCCACGCCTTCGGATTTGATTCGGGACAAAAAACGGACGCCGTTCAATATCGGGACGGCGGTGGAACTGACGGGATTTGACGACAATTGTATTGACGCTTTGATACCGGGTTTGGAGGGAAAATTTACCGACCCGAGGGCGATTTTAAAGGCGGTGTTGGCGTGGACGGAGGGCCAGCCGTTCCTGACGCAAAAATTGTGTAACCTGCTGGTTTCGTTTGCGGAGAATGACAGAAAATCGAGTTTTGGAATTCTGCCCGGTTCCGAAACTTTTTTTGTGGAATATATCGTGCAGACTCGGGTGATCAAAAATTGGCAATCCCGGGACGAACCGGAACACTTGAGGACAATTCGCGATCGCATTTTGCGAAATGAAAAGTGGGCGGCGCGGCTGCTGGGGATGTATCAGGCGATGTTGCGGGGCGAGGCGATCCGGACAGACGACAGCCGGGAACAGATGGAGTTATTGTTATCGGGAATTGCGACAAAACAGGAGGGTTTGATAAAGGTCAAAAATCCCATTTATCGAGAAGTTTTTAATTCGGAATGGGTGGGACGAAAATTAAACGAGTTGCGCCCCTATTCCCAGGCGATGGATGCTTGGATTGCCTCCGAAAAAACCGATAACTCTCGTCTTTTAATTGGTCAAGCGTTGCAGAATGCGAAGAACTGGTCGAGGGGGAAAAGTCTGGGGGATGACGACTATCAGTTTTTGGCGGCGAGTGAGAATCGCGATCGCCGAGAAGTGCAGCAAAAATTGGAGTTGGAACGCGCCCGGGCCCTGGAAAAAGCCTCGCAGGTTCAGCGGCGGTTGCTGGCATTTTTGGGGGCGACTTCGGCGGTGATTTCCGGGCTGGCGATCGCCACATTTTTACAATATCGCCAAGCCTTAGAAAGTGAAAGATTGGCAAAAATTAGCGCAATAAAAGCGACGATTTCATCCTCCGTCGCCCGTTTCGAGTCCCACCAGCGACTCGATTCTGTTTTTGATTTATTGAAAGCAAAAAGTCAGCTAAAAACCCTCAAGAATTATTCCCCCCAATTGAAAGAAGATATCGAGTCAAATTTGAAGCGATCGCTGTTTTGGGTTCACGAAGTCAATCGCATCGATGACACGCCGTTTGCCCTGTTGGATGTGGCGTTCAGCCCGGACGGTCAGTTTGTCGCCGGGGCGGTGAGTAAGGGACAGGTAAAAATTTGGAAAGCGGACGGAACGCCCGTCACAACTTTGGACAGCCACACCACCGTCTTTACCGTCGAATTTCACCCCAATTTACCGTGGGTTGGTGCGACCCATTTGGACGGGACGGTGAAGCTGTGGAATTGGGAAACGGGGGAAGTCAAACAAGCGATTAAAGCCCACGAGGGGCCGGCGTGGAGTTTGAGTTTCAACCCGGACGAAAAAACCTGGGTATCGGCGGGGGGCGATCGCCAAATTAAAGTCTGGGATATAAACGGGAATTTGTTAAAAAATTGGACAGGACACGAGGGCATGATCTGGGATGTGGACTTCAGCCCGGACGGCAAAAAAATCGCCACAGCCAGCATCGACAATACCGCAAAATTATGGACTTCGGACGGCCGACTCCTGCAAACCTTCGAGTCCGAAACCGATGTTTGGAACGTGGCGTTCAGCCCCGACGGCGAAACCCTCGCCACCGGGGATGAGAAGGACGTGAAACTGTGGAAATCGGACGGCACATTCATCAGAACCCTGGCTGGACACGGACAGCGGATCGAAGATTTAGTCTTCAGTCCGGACGGACAGAGAATCGCCTCCGCCAGCCAAGATCAGACCGTGCGAATTTGGTTGGCGGACGGCACGTTATTGAGAACCTTTTCCGGACACACTGGCATCATCCGGGGGGTGGCATTTTCCCCCGTCAATTCCAACTTAGTCGTCTCGGGCAGCGAAGATCATTCGATCCGGCTGTGGCATCCCCAAACTTCCCTCGTCACGGCGTTTCATTTCAATGCCGAAATCTGGGATATCGCCTTTTCCCCCGACAGTGAAACCTTGATCGCCAGCAACGGGCCGACGGTTTATTTGCGCGATCGCGGCGGAAAAATTACCCAAACCCTCGAAGGCGGAAGCGGCACTTTATTCGGCTACGATTTCAGCCCCGACGGGGAAATTATTGCAGTTTCGGGTTCCGATAAAACCGTGCAACTTTGGAATAAAAATGGCACTCTTTTAAATACCCTGACCGGACATCAAAACCAGACCTGGGATGTCAGCTTCAGTCCGGACGGCCAAAAATTGGCCTCCGTCAGCGAAGATGGGACGGTCAAACTGTGGACGCGGGACGGAAGCCTGCTGAAAACTCTCTCCGGCCACCGGGGACGGGTCTACCGGGTGATTTTCAGCCCCGACGGCCGAAAGTTCGCGTCGGCGGGGTCGGATGGGACGGTGCGAATCTGGAACGCGGACGGGACCCCCTTCAAAACTGTCATCGCCCATGACAGCGATATTTTCGGGTTGGCGGCGAGTCCGGCGGGGGAATTTTTCGCCACCGCCAGCATGGACCGGACTGCGAAACTGTGGCGGTGGGACGGGACGCCGGTGAGGACGTTTGAAGGTCACGAAAATGGCGTGCCCGGTGTCGATTTCAGCCCGGACGGGCGCCTGCTGGCGACGGGAAGCACCGATCGCACCGTGAAATTGTGGACGGTGGAGGGCGAGGAAATCAAAACCCTCTACGGCTGCTGCGGCGGCTTCTGGACTGTGAAATTCAGTCCGGATGGCAAAACCATCGTCACCGCCAGCGACGATCGCACCGTGGCGATGTGGGATGTGGAGGCAGTTATCAACCTGGATGAACTGGTCTACGCCTGCGATTGGATGGGGGATTATTTGCGAACGAATGCGAAACTTGAAACGGGCGATCGCGACCTGTGCGACGGTCGATAAAATTGACATTTATGGGCGGTTGAGTTACCCTAGACTTGACCGTTAAAAATCGTGGCATCGGATTTGAGTTCTGCCAGTGCCGTCGAGGGGGGAACCAACTGTTTAATATCAAATCTTGATAATTGCTCAGACATTGAGAGGATGGAGAATTTGGGGAGAAAGATGAAAAATCCGACTCCCGACTCCCGACTCCCGACTCCCTCGATCTCAGAATAATTGCTCAGACATTGAGAGGATGGAGAATTTGGGGAGAAAGATGAAAAATCCGACTCCCGACTCCCGACTCCCGACTCCCTCGATCTCAGATGTTTTGTGGTCAATTATCGGGATCTGATATAATGACTGACTCAATCTCGATTTATCAAGTCGGTGGCAGTCTCCAAGCCGACGCTTCCAGCTACGTCACCCGTCAGGCGGATGAAAACCTCTACGAGGCTTTGAAGCGGGGGGAGTTTTGCTACGTCCTCAACTGCCGGCAGATGGGAAAATCTTCCCTGATGGTGCGGACTCGCGACCGTTTGCAACGGGAAGGGGTGCACTGCACGACCTTGGACATGACGGTGATCGGCAGCGAAAATATCACGCCGCTGCAATGGTACAAGGGGATGTTTGTGGAACTGCTGCGGGGGTTCGGATTGTCGCGCAAAATCCCGTTTAAAAAATGGTGGACCGAACAGGGGGAGATTTCGTGGATTCAAAAATTAAATCAATTTATTTGTGAGATTTTGTTGCCGGAGTTTGCCGGGGATAATTTTTGCATTTTTATCGACGAAATTGACAGTATTTTGAGCTTATCGTTTTCCGTGGATGACTGGTTCGCCTTCATCCGATTTTGTTACAATCAACGCGCCACGAACCCGGAATACAACCGCCTCACCTTCGCCATTTTTGGTGTCGCCACCCCGTCGGATCTGATCCGCGATCCCCGCCGCACCCCCTTCAATATCGGCACCGCGATCGAGCTGTCCGGGTTTAGGGACATCGAAGCCCTCCCCCTGATCGACGGTTTGAGGATTCCCGGAAAAGATCCCCTCAAACTGCTGAGAGCCATTTTAGATTGGACAGGCGGACAACCATTTTTAACTCAAAAAATTTGCGGAATCTTATCTGAAAAATATTTGCAATCCGGCGGTAACGGCTTCAAAATAACGGCAACCGAAATTGAGATCGTCGAAACAGTCGTTCAAAACTATGTCCTTCAAAATTGGCAAACCCAGGACGAACCGGAACATTTACGAACCATCACGAATCGACTGTTGAGGGACGAAAATAAAATTGCCAATTTGTTGGGTCTGTATCAGCAAATTTTGAGCGGTGCGGAAATCGAAGCGGACGGCAATCCGGAACAGATGGAACTGTTATTGTCGGGGGCGATCGCCAAAAAAAACAACCATTTAAAAGTCAAAAATAAAATTTACGAACGGATCTTTACCGAAGAATGGGTGCAGAAAAAATTACACCAACTGCGCCCCTATTCCCAAACCTTTGAAGCCTGGATCGATTCCGGTCAAACCGACGAATCCCGCCTGTTGCGGGGACAGGCGCTACACGACGCCCAACAGTGGGCGGCGGGCAAAAGTTTGACCCCCTCGGACTATCAATTTTTGTCCGCCTCCGCCGAATTTGAACAGGTGCAACTGCGGCAAACCCTGGAAATCGATCGCGCCCAGGCGATCGCGGCCCAACTCGAAGAACAGCAAAAACGGCTGTTGCAAGAACAAAAAACCGCCCGACAGCAACAATTTTTTATCGCCGCCCTCAGCATCGCCCTGGCCGCGACTTCGGCCCTGGGAATCGCCACCTTCTGGCAATATCGCAAAGCCGCCACCAGCGAACGGCAGGCCCGGATCAGCGAAATCAGCGCCGTCCTCACCTCCGCCAACGCCCTGTTCGAGCAACAGCAGCGCCTGGACGCCCTCATAGCAGCCCTGAAAGCCCGAAAAACCCTCCGAACCCTCAGACGCCCTCCAGAGGCGATCGCGGGGGATGTAGAAAACACCCTGCGCCGCACCTTCTTCGGGGCCGACGAATTCAACCGCATTTTCGCCCACGACGATCTGATCTGGCGGGTCGCCGTCTCCCCGGACGGCCAATATATCGCCAGCGCCAGCAACGATGACACCGTGAAACTCTGGGATCGCGGCGGTCGCCTCCTGCAGACCTTCACATCCGACGGCGGGGACGTTTTCGACGTCGCCTTTTCCCCCGACAGTCGCTATATCGCCTCCGCCCACGCCGACCGAACCGCCCGGGTGTGGACTTCGGGCGGAGAGTCCGTCGCCGTTCTCAGGGGGCACGGGGACAGCCTGCGTGCCGTCGCCTTCTCCCCCGACGGCCAAACCCTCGCCACCGGAGGCCGGGATAACGCCGTGAAATTGTGGCGGCCCGGAGCTTGGGGATGGGCCGACGCCGTTGCCCGCGCCACCTTGGACGGCCACACCGACACCGTGGAAGCGATCGCCTTTTCCCCCGACGGGACCACCCTCGCCACGGCCAGCAAGGACAAGACCGTGAAACTGTGGCGGTCCGACGGCACCCCCATCCGCACGTTGGAAGGCCACGGGGATTTCGTCTGGGATGTCGCCTTTTCCCCGGACGGCGAAACCCTCCTGTCCGGCAGCAACGACGGGACGGCAAAATTGTGGAGTCGGGACGGTACCGCGATCGCCACCCTGCCCTCCCAGGACGGCTGGGTGTGGGGCGTCGCCTTCAGTCCCCCCGACAGCCCCGCCCGCCGCCTCGGCATCGCCTTCGCCACCGCCGATTTGGGCAACAACATCAAGCTGTGGCGGGAAGACGGCACCCTCCTGCACGTCCTGGAAGGACACGGCGATCGCGTTTGGACAGTCGCCTTCGCCCCCGACGGCAACACCCTCGTTTCCGGAAGTCAGGACAAGACGATGCGCCTGTGGCGCCTCGATCACCCCATGTTGACGGTGTTGAGGGGACACGATCGCGGCATTTTGGACGCGATTTTTTCTGCCGACGGCCAGTTTTTGGTCACGGGCAGCGACGACCGCAGTTTCAAACTCTGGCAACCCGACGGCCAATTGTTGGCGAAGGTCCCCGCCCACCAGGGCGGGGTTTTGGACGTGGCCCTGGCCCCCGACGATCGCCTGCTGGCGACGGCGGGACACGACGGGGCAATAAACCTGTGGGAACTCTCCCCCACCCGCACCCAGGCGACGCGACTCGCCACCCTGCCCGACCACGGGGAGGCGGTTTGGGACGTTGACTTCAGCCTCGACGGGGAGTTTCTGGTCAGCGGTGGCAACGATCGCGTGGTCAGAGTTTGGCGGCGAGACGGAACCCTGCGGCGGAGTTGGTCTTCTCCGGGGCAGATCCGGCGGGTGGCGATCGCTCCGGACGGAGGTCATATCGCCTCCGGTGCCAGCGACGAAAAGGTGAAAATTTGGGGATTGGACGGCACCCTGCAACGCACCCTCAGCGGCCATGTCGGCACGGTGTTGGGGCTGGATTTTTCTCCCGACGGTCGCCTGCTGGCCTCCGGCGCCGGGGATGATACGGTCATCCTTTGGGATCTCGACGGCCACCGAGTCGCCCGCTTTCCAACCGACCACGGCGGCACGGTGTCCGACATCAACTTTTCCCCCGACGGTCAGATGTTGGCGACGGCGGGGACGGACGGCAGCGCCAAACTGTGGGCCCTCGACGGCGAAAATCTGGCAATTCTCAACGGCCACCGCACCCGGCAAACTCAGGTTTTATCGGTGGCCTTCAGCCCCGACGGCCAGCGGTTAATTTCCACCGACGCCGACGGTATCGCGATCGTTTGGAATCTCCAATCCGCGATCGATTTTCAAAATATCGTCAGCGGCGCCTGCGAGTGGGTGGAGGATTACCTGCACAACTCCCAAATCGAAGTGGGATGCGGGGAATAATTAACAATTAACAATTAACAATTAACAATTCTCAATTAATCCACGATCGCTCCTCGCTTTTGTAGGTCAAATTTCGCCGCTTCTGAAAGTCCGATCGCCCCCGTCAATTGGGCGCGATCGACCTGGGTATTCGTTAAATAAGCACCGCTCAAATTGGCTTCCCGTAAATCGACGCCGCTCAAATTCGCCCCTTTGAAGTTGACCCCGATCAGGTTAGCCCCCGTGAAATCGGCGCCACTCAAATCTCGTTTTTGGCCGCCCTTGTTGCAAACCTCCCAAACCCGACGCCATTTTTGATCGAATTTGGTCTTTTCATCGATCAAGGTGCCACTCAAATTCGCCCCCCGCAAATCGGCTCCCAATAGCATCGTACCCCTGAGATCAGCCCCGATCAAATTGGCGTTGGTGAGTTGGGCATTTTGGAGGTTGGCGCGGCTCAAATTCGCCCCGATCAGCTTGGTTTGAGTCAAGTTCGCCCGCCGGAGATCGGCGCCGGCCAGCTTGCCATAAATCAAATTGACGCCACCGAGATTCGCGTCCGTAAGTTTCGCTTTTTCGAGGGACGTTCCCACCAACTTTGCCCCGTTCAAATAGGCGTTGCTCAAGTCCGCACCTTTCAGGTCGGCACTGCTCAAATCCGCGTTGATCAAATTGGTTCCGATCAGTTCTGCCCAACTCAAATTGGCTTCGGTAAGGGTCGCATTCATCAAGTTTGCCGCGCTGAGATCGATACTGTTCAGATCGACCCCCGGAAGCTTGACTCCAATCAGAATTACCCGATGAAAATCTCGTTCTCCCCGAGCATAATCTTCCAAAATTGTCCCGGTGTTCATCTTTTCTTTAGCTCCTACTTCCGACCCGATCGCCGACTTCCATGCCAACTTTTTTCGTGCGATCGGCACCCCGCCAAATAACGGATGGGCTGTCCCATCTTTTTGAGGCAAATTTCGACCCGCCCAGATTGGCAGGGAGGATCGCAGCGCTGTTGTTTGCCCCTTCAACCGTCAATTTATTAAACTCATCTTGACGCGATCGCACCTCGTCAATTCGTCACTGACGGAGGCCATCTCAACCGGAGGGTTTCGGCAGACAATAAAAATACCATATCCGACGAATCAAACCGTGTTTGAATCGAAAATGGGAGAGTCAAATCACGGGAATTGACCCCGACCTATTCCCGAGTTGGCATCACCTCGCCTGTTTCGGCTTCGGCCAAATTCGGATCGGATCGGGACGATTTCCGACGGGCGCGACGGGCGGATCGGATCAGTTTGACCCGGTACGGATCGGCATCGGAACGCCAGTAAACGCGATGTCCCCTGATTTCGGCGCAGTGTTCCTCCAAACATTTTAGCCAATCTCGGCGGGTTTGAATGGCGGCGGGGTCGTCGAGGAGGCCCCAATTCTCTTCCTGGGCGGTGAGGTTGGCGAATTTCTGATACTGGGGATAGTCGGGGGTGACGAAGGCTTCTTTTCGGTGCAGAATGGGCGGATTGTTGCCCTCGTAACTCCGATAGCTGACGTGCAGATCCCGCAGGTCGATCGCCATCCGGGTCCCCAAGGCGGGGTGGGGGTCTGCGTCGAAATCCGGGTAAAATAAATAGGTGATTTTCGGGCTTTTAATGTGAAATTGCACGATTGTTGCCCCCTCCAAACGCCCGATGGTCCGGTTCGCACAGCCCTCGTAAACCCTCAGCAACGGGTCGAGTTTGTCCAGGGCACTGACGTGCACCCAGAGGGATTTTTTCCGCCGCTGACCGACGGGGGAGGTGTAACAACATTCGGCGATAATTTCCGGGTTGCCCGCACTAAAAAGCATCACGTCAGCCAGCGTACAAGCCCGCTTGTAGGTTCCAAACAGCCCCTTGATATCATTTTTGACCGGCTCGGAAAATTGGGACAGTCTGGGGCGTTTTCCGAAGTGGCTGAGGGCGAGGTAAACCAACAAATCCTGGCGACGGCGATCGGCCACCCGCTCCCACTCGTCCCGATCCGTCGCCTGCAAAACCACTTTGAACGCCCGCCGGAGCGACCCCAATTCCGCCTCGATTTCCGGGGCTTCCGGCAGTTCCTCCCCCACCGGTAGCCGGCCGCGATCGCCCACGAATGCCATCAGCGGTTGCAGTAATTCTTGATAGTCTTCAAACCGTTTGACGGACAGACAAATTCGCGGGGAAGAAATCCGCGATCGGAATCGGGAAGCGCGAAAATTTTCCGCCTCCGTCCCATCCCGAAACACGAAATAAATCCCCAAATCCACCGGAATAGAATCCACATTCAAAACCTGGTCGATGTAGGTTTTGAGTTCTTCCTGCTGATAATATTTTTGAAAAGTATTGCGGCTGGTAATAATGCCATCACTATAAGCCATGATGCCGCGATCGCTGTCATCGATCAAAATTTGCGCCGCCACGATCAATAACCGCCCCGTCAATTCCCAGGCTTTAATCAGCGCCTCCCGCCGTTCCACCTGACATTCAATCACATTAATAATGTAGCCCAAATTAACAATTTCCGAGGCAATTTTGGGCGTGTCGGGGGAATAGTACGGGTCCCACCCGGCAGACTGATAACCCCGTTCTTGGATGTGGCGGATGTCGCCGCCGTAGCCGCAACCGTAATCGAAAAAGGTGGTATTTTCCCGGAATAATTCCATCTCCAAAGCTCGGCGGACGGGGCGAGAGAGGGTTTTGCGGGCGATCGCGGCTTTGTGGCGTTCGATGCGCGGCGGCGGAGTTCCATCGGCAACCGTTTCGGTTTGGGAACGGTGGACGACGGCGTGATCGCGGATTTCCAGCCCCCGTTTGGCGAGGAGTTCCAGCCACCCCCGCCGGGTTCCGATGGTGCGGTAGAGTCGGGTGGATTCGGCGGAATTGCGCCCCAGGAGCCCCAAAGCCTCCTCGCTGCGGGTAAGGCGGGCGAAGATTTCATAGTTGGGATAATCCGGGGCGACGAAGGTTTCTTTCCGGTGCAAAATGGGGGGATTTTCGCTCTCGGCGTAGTTGGAAGAATTGACCTGACCCGTGGGAACCCGGACTTGGATACTGGCGGCGAGGGCTGGGTGGGGATCGGTGTCAAAATCGGGGTAAAACAGATAGGAAATAACCGGGCGATCGCTGTTAATTTTAATCAGCGTCAGCGGCGGTATCGGATCGAGGGCATTGCGGGCTAACCGTTCGTAAACCCGCAGCAGGGGCGGCAGTTTGCCGATCGCGGAACTGTGGACGTAGAGGGCGGTGGGGAGTTTTTTGCCAATAGAACTCCGCTGGCAGTAAAGGGCGATCGCTTCCGGTTGGTGGAGTTCGAGTAACAGTTCGTTGACGGCTTCGCAGGCGCGGCGGTTCGTTCCGAAAGTGCGATCGAGTTCCCGCCGCAACGCCGGGGACAATTCCGAAAGCCATCGGAGGCGCGGCGGCAGGGGGGTATGAATCGCTTTGAGCGCCAAGTAGACGATCAAATCATCTGCACTCGGGCAAAAATCCGGCTCCGTTTCGGGGCCGTCACGGGCCAGCAAATTCCACGTTTCACCCGGATCTTGCGCGACATCTTGGCTGCTCATCAGACGGACCTCAGCGAGAGGAGTTGCCCAGCAGAATTGTTGATAGTCTAGCATCAACTCCGAGTTTTTAGAAACCCCTGCCGGTGAGATGTAGAAACCGGGTTTCTATCAGAATTCGCAAACTCCAACCCCAGCGTCTCGGAGAAACCCGGTTTCTTGCCATTTCTAAAATGGATAAGTTTTGTAACATTTTCGAGGGTGCGGTGTCGGTTCGGGGGTATGCTACGGGATAGCGGGTTCAGTTCGCACCATGCAGGGATACCACCAAACCCCGAGCGATTTCGTCGTCTTGGATACCGAAGGAAACGACACTTTAACCGAAGTGGGAATTGTGGGCGATCGCGGGGAGGTGTGCTATCACGCTTTTGTCAAAGGGAAACATCGGGAACCGAGGTTCAGACTCAACGCCGAGCCCCTCAGTACCATCGTGGAAGCGATCGCCGCCTATTGTCAAGATAAGGTCATCGTCTGCCACCACGCCGAACACGACGATCGCATTTTGCGACGCAGTTTTGAACGGGTGGGAATCCCCTATCCCGATTTTCAATTTATTTGTACTTGGAAGCTGGCACAACAGCAGTTACCCAACCTTCACAGCTACAGCCTGAGTTATTTGTGCAAAAGTTTGGACGTGCGATCGCAGGGACAGCGTTTCGACACTCGCCAAGCACACAGCGCCGATTACGACGCACAATTCACCTACCAACTTTATCGTTATTTGTACACCTTACAACCACCAACCATGTCTCAAACTCTAGCCGAACTGTACAATAACACTCCCAACCCGTTCAGCAGCATTCGAGTCAACACACCCTTTGAAGATCATCCCGATTATCCGAATATTTACAGCACTGAATTTGATCGCCTCAAAAATATCCTTCGCGACATCAAAGCCGATCCCAACCACCAAAGCCAGGGTGCGATCGTCCTGGGAGAACCCGGATCGGGGAAAACTCACCTGATGATGAGGCTGGCACGGGAGGTATTGAGGACAAACCGCTTGTTTTTCATTAGCCACCAACCTTCCGAGGGAGTATTTTACTATAGTTATTCTCGCATTCTAGAATCTTTTTCGGAACAGATAGAGTCAACTCAATTAACCCAACTCGAACAACTACTAGCTCGGAGTTTTGTCAACATCCTCAGTCAAACGGATTGGGTAAACAACGACAGAGGTATGCAGATAATAAACAGCCTCAAAGATGATAGTTTATCTTTATACAGGCGGGTAGGAGTACCCGGCACTCAGAAATATCACAATAATTGGAATATTATTGAAAGAAAAATTCTGGAATGGTGGAAAGAAAAATATCAATTTTCTACAGAATATAGCCACAAAGTTTTAAAAGGTATCATTCGGTTTTGCCGCTACACAGAACCGAACCGAAAAGAAATGATTCGTCGTTGGTTAACTGGCAACATAGAATCATCCGAAAATTTGGAACTGGTCGGATTAACTCCCTGGCAGGATGATTTGAGAGATGATGCAGTTTTTGCCCTAGAAGCAATCAAAACTTTTGGAAAACTATCAATCTTGGATGAACCACTCATCTTAATTTTCGACCAGCTAGAATCCTTATTTGAGGAACAAAAACGTCCGATTCTACAGAGTTTTGGAGCGACGGTAAGGGAAATTTTAACCCAAGTTCCCAATAGCTTAATTATTCTCAACTTATTTCCCGATCGCTGGCAGCGTTTTCAAGAATTATTCGATCGCTCTGTTACTGAGCGCGTATCCCAATCCCGTCTCACTTTAACTCACCCGTCAACACAACAACTGCGTCAACTTCTGACAACCCTTTGCCAGACAAAGATAGAACCGGATTCTCCCCACCCCAGCATCGATCTTGATATCCTATGCACCCAAACGGAACTGGAGGAAATTCTAAGTCAGCCGTCAATTCGCAGCGTCATCCAACGAGCATCTGACTACTTCCGCTATAAAGTTCAGGGTACACCTCTACCCCCACTGTCCACGGAATCAGCTCCCCTTTCAGTCGATTTGAAGAGTTTAAAGAAGCGATTTGAGGAATTGTATCAAGCCATGGGAGAGGCGATTAAAGTCTTCGATAAAATCGCCTTATCCGAACCCTTGCCTGAGCTGGATGATTTAGATTTAGACGACGGCCCAAAAATCACGTCTCAACCGATGCCAAAAGTCGAACCACAATCCGTCTCAAAAACCAATATTATAGAATTATTGCTCGAAGAATATTGGAGCAAGGTATTAAAAGACTGGGAGACTCGTTATGAAAAGCCTCGTATTATCAGTGATGAAGAGGATATCGGAAAACTCAGAGATATTATTTCTGTCTTTTCAGATCGGTATAATATCGCGATCGAGCAACTTTCATTCGGAGGCAAAAAGCTCCCAGAACACCTCTGCATTACAACAAGAAAAGAGTCCCATACATTGGCTTTTTTGAATCGCTCCGGGAGTTCCTTTACTTTCAGGATCGGCAATTTCAATCAATTGGTTTCATACCACAAAAAAATTCAATTTCGATTGATGCGAGATATCCAAGAACCAGAGATTACCGGAAAAGGTGGAAAAAATGAAATCGAAAAACTCAAGGCAACCCATAATGGAGAATATGTCGATATAGATCGGAACGATCGCATCCAGTTTGAATGCATCTATCAACTGATCGAAGACCATCGCAACCGAGAGTTAGATAGAAGTATTACACTCGCCGATATTGTAGACTGGATGACCCGCAACCTGAGCGATTACTGGCTGATTCAGTGTCTCACGCAATAACAGATGATTTGTGCTGTTAGCTTGGGAATTGATTCCCAAGCGGTGCCGCTATTCCAACCGAAAATGATCCCCCTAAATCCCCCTTAACAAGGGGGACTTTGAATCCCTCGGCGGTGCCGCTATTCAAACCGGAAATGATCCCCCTAAATCCCCCTTAACAAGGGGGACTTTGAATCCCTCGGCGGTGCCGCTATTCAAACCGGAAATGATCCCCCTAAATCCCCCTTAACAAGGGGGACTTTGAATCCCTCGG
>JBNGCR010000046.1:2368-8949 GCA_050045915.1 Limnospira sp. | reverse complement strand
AAATGATCCCCCTAAATCCCCCTTAACAAGGGGGACTTTGAATCCCTCAATGATTTGAAAATTGCTGTACTCTCTTGCCCCCCTCGCCCAAAATTGGGAGAGGGGTCGGGGGTGAGGGCCAGAACTACCGATCCTCGATCGCCCGATTCAAATTCCAAGCCGCACTGATCAGAGAAAGGTGGGTGAACGCCTGGGGAAAATTGCCCAAGGCCTCGCCGCTGGCGCCCGTCTCCTCCGCGTAGAGCCCCAGATGGTTGGCGTAACTGAGCATTTCCTCGAAAATCAACCGGGCCCGGTTCAGTTGGGTGCGATCGACCCGTCCGGCGCGGGTGAGGGCCTCCACCAGCCAGAACGTGCACAGGTTGAACGTCCCCTCCTGGCCGGACAGTCCGTCGTCGGAATAGGCCAAATTGTACCGATAGACCAAACTGTTGGACACCAGGCCCCCCTGTTTGGGAGTTTTGGCGATCGCATTCAGGGTTTTCAACATTCGCGGGTCGTTCGGTGCCATGAAAAAGATCATCGGCATGATCAGGGCGCCCGCGTCGAGGGCCTCGCTGTCGTAGGATTGCACGAAGGCCTGGCGGGTGTCGTTCCAACCCCGAGTCATAATCTCCTCGTAGACGCGATCGCGCACTTTCAACCACCGCAGGCGATCGGCGGGAAACGATCGCTTTTCGGACAACCGCAGGGCGCGATCAAAAGCCACCCAAACCATCAATTTGGAATACAAAAAATGCTTGCGGCCCCCCCGCGTTTCCCAAATCCCCTCGTCTTCCTGGTCCCAGTTGTCGCACAGCCAATCGATCATCCGCCGCAAATGGGTCCAGAGATCGTGAGAAATCAGCGCCCCGTATTTGTTGAACAGATACACCGAATCCATCAATTCGCCGTAAATATCCAACTGCAATTGATTCGCCGCCTCATTCCCGATCCGCACCGGCGCCGATTTCCGATACCCTTCCAAATGGTGCAGAATTTCCTCATAGAGTGTGTAACAGCCATCGACGCTGTAAACGACGTGCAGCAGGTCGTCTCCGGGCTGTTTTTGACACCGGGATTCGATCCAATTCATGAACTGTGCCGCCTCTTGGGTGAACCCGATTCGCAGCAGTGCGTAAAGGGTGAACGCCGCATCCCGAATCCAGGTGTAGCGATAATCCCAGTTGCGGCTGCCGCCCATTTCTTCGGGTAAAGAACAGGTGGGGGCGGCGATAATCGCCCCGGTGGGCTCGTAGGTGAGGAGTTTGAGGACGAGGGCCGATCGCTCGACGGTTTCCTGCCACCGGCCCCGGTAGGTGCACTGGGACAGCCAATTTCGCCAGTAGACGACGGTTTCTTCAAATAGGTCTTGGGCTTTCGTGCGGGATAGGGGCAGGGTACAGGTAAAGTCATCTCCGGTTTCTTGGAGGACGAATACCGCCTGTTCGTCCGCTTCCAGGGTGAATTCGGCGAAAACCCCGCGATCGCAGCCCTGCAGTGGCGTGTAGGTCGCCAATCCCAGGGATAAATCGGGACTCGTCAGGCGGGCACCGCTGGCGGTGAGTTGCACTTTCGGCAGCTTGCGGGCGTAGTCGAAGGCGGGGTAACATTCCATCCGAAATTTCATCGATCCCCGGATGGCTTTTACCTGCCGCACCAGCCACCGATAGCCGCGATCGCGGACGGTTTTTCCCACCGGCATAAAATCGATAATTTCTCCCACCCCGCAGGGGGCGAGAAACCGGGTGACTAAAATGTTCGTTTCCGGCCAGTAAAATTGTTTGTGGGTGATCGGGGCGTCCGTGGTGGGATGGATTTGGAAATGTCCTCCTTTGTGGCGATCGAGGAGGGCGGCGAACACGCTGGGGGAGTCGTGGCGGGGAAAACAAAACCAGTCGATAGACCCGTTGATGCCCACCAGGGCGGTGGTGTACATATTGCCGATGATGCCGTAGTTTTCGATGGGTTGATAGGTCATGTTTCTCCCGTTACGCTTTGCCCTCCGGGGGGTCGCCTTGCCGCGATCGTCATCCCCCAAAAGGTAGATTTTTGTCGTTTTTATATCGATGCAAACCTGTTTATTTTATCATATCATACGGCTAAATGTCTCGATTACTGAATTATTTATTGATATCAATTCAATCAAAATAATGAGGGTTTGAACTGGTCTTTCTGTTGTTGGGCTTGAGCCCCAAACGCCCTGAAGCGCAACAACTGATTCGGTTGTTGGGCTTTGGCCCCCAAATCCCGGATTGGTAAAAACAGGAATTTGATGGGATAATCTCGACAGTATTTGAACTTTCTAGATAAGCCATGATCGCGATCGAGGAAATTTCCATCATCATCGCCCTCCTCTTGCTGGCCAGTATCCTCGCCAGCAAAGCCGCCAGTCGCTTCGGCGTTCCCAGTTTGCTGCTATTTCTGCTGATCGGAATGCTGGCGGGTTCGGAGGGGTTGGGCGGCATCCAATTCGACAATCCCGAACTGACGAAGGCGATCGGAGATGTGGCCCTGATCGTTATTTTATTCGCTGGGGGATTGGATACCCAGTGGTCAAAAATTCGCCCCGTTTTGGTGCCCGGACTCACCCTCGCCACCGTCGGTGTCGGCATGACGGCCCTTTTGTTGGGGACGTTCGCCTGGTTCGTTCTCGGTTCCTTTTCCAGCTTCGATATCGGCCGGCAAGGGATCACCTGGACGGAGGGATTGTTGCTGGGGGCGATTATTTCCTCCACCGACGCGGCGGCGGTATTTTCGATTTTGCGATCGGGTAATTTGGGTTTGCGGGGGACCTTGCAACCGTTACTCGAACTCGAATCCGGCAGCAACGACCCGATGGCGGCGTTGTTGACGACCCAAATGGTGGCAATTGTGGCGACAGGGGAAGTTTCCCTGTGGCGTCTGGCGTTGTCGCTGATTTTGCAAATTATCGCGGGGGTGGCGTTGGGATACGGTTTGGGTCGCGGGACGGTGTGGGCGATTCACCGCCTGCATCTGACCGCCGAGGGCCTGTATCCGGTGATGACATTGGCTTTGGTGTTACTCACCTACGGTGTGAGTACAAATGTGGGGGGGAACGGATTTCTCGCGGTTTATGTGGCGGGGGTGGTGGTGGGAAATTATCCCCTTCCGGCGGCGGGAAATAATATTATCAGCTTCTACGATACCCTATCCTGGCTGATGCAAATTGTCATGTTTCTCACCCTCGGATTGTTGGTGTTTCCTTCTCAATTGCCCTCCGTCGCCGCCGTGGGAATCACCATCGGACTGTTTCTGATTTTTGTCGCCCGCCCGATCGCGGTTTTTTCCTGTCTGGGATTGCTGCAGATGCCGGTCAAAGAAAAACTGTTCGTGTCCTGGGTGGGGTTGCGGGGGGCGGTTCCCATCGTCCTGGCGACGTTCCCGCTGACCAGCGGTATCGCCGATGCGGATAAAATTTTCAATGTCGTGTTTTTTATGGTTCTCATCTCCCTGCTGATGCAGGGTTTGTCGCTGTCACCCTTGGCGAAAAAGTTAGGTCTGATGGCATCGGCTGAGGAGGCATAATTGAGCGAAAATTGAAAATATAGCCGTGTGAAATGATTCGTCAAATTTCGCTCCACTCAAAGCCCCCAGAATTGGGGGTTTGGGGGCGAGACAATTTTCAAATGGTTAAGGAGTCACCCTAGAATCATGATGAAATTATCTCTTTTATTTACGATCGCGATCGCTTTCTCAATTTTGACGGGTTGCGAATCCCCGCCAACCGGGGGGCCAATCGCCTCGGAATCTTCCGGCCCGACGATAGAACAGTTGACCCGGGCGGCGGAACCCGTTGATATTACACAAATTGAAGCGATCGCCGGTCAGACGGTCTACGTCCCGGTTTATTCGCACATTTACTATCGCAATACCCAGCAAGTTTACAACCTGGCGACCACGTTGAGTGTCCGCAATACCGACCTGGAAAATCCGCTGATCGTGACGGCGGTAAAATATTACAATACCGAAGGAAATTTGGTCAACAGCTATCTCGAACAGGCGTTAAAACTGCCCCCCCTGGGCAGCATGGATTTTTTCGTAGAACAAAGCAACACCCGGGGGGGATCGGGCGCCAACTTTATCGTGGAGTGGATATCCGAAACAGCCCTATCCGAACCCGTCATCGAAGCGGTGATGGTCGGCGTTTCGGGGACTCAGGGATTGGCGTTCACCAGTCAGGGGAAAACAATTAACAATTAATAATTAATAATTAATAATTAAGAATTTTATTGGATTTAAGGCTGGGATTTGGGGGGGGATTGTAAATTTTTGCCCTCAAATTGTAGCGGAATTCCAATCTTAATTATCGATTATCAATGATCGATTTTACCGGATTTGAAGCCGGGGCGATCGCGACCGAGCGGGAGAATCATTCCGGCGGGCAGATGCTAGTCGCCCGAAATTCAAGGCGGATAGCCGGTCAAAAAGAGCCGTGATAGTATATTTGCAATTGATAATAATCCGTTCAACTCAATGCCACCACTGAGTCAGTCCGCCCAAGGGGTAACTACATTGGAACCGATCTTGGAATGGTTGGGGAATGTCACCCGAAACTTACATCAACTGAAAACCGCAGAGAGTATCCTGGATTACGGACTCGCCCAGGTCCGCGCCGGCTTCAAAGCCAATCGGGTGTTGATGTATCGGGGGCGACAAAATGGCGGTGCGGTGGTGGCGGAGTCCGCCGGACTCCGCCACCCTTCCAACCCGGAACCCTCGGCGGACAATGGCTGGTTGTTGGCTTTAGAAACTCGGTGGAAAAAGCGCGATCGCCAGCCCGACATCTGGGCAATTTCCGATCTCGAAAAAAGCGGCTTAGAACCCTGCCACATCCGATCGCTCCAAAATCTCCGAGTCAAAGCCCTGTTGGTCGCCCCGGTGTGGGTGCGATCGCCCACCGTCGCCGACGACGAACCCCAACTTTGGGGCCTGTTAATCGCGCAAAACTGCCGCAAATCCCGGGTTGGGACCCCCATCCACCGCCACGCCATCCGACACGTCGCCACCCAAATGGGATTAGCCTTAGAACGGTTGGAAATGCAACGCCACCTGGAAGCGAGTCGCAACGAACTATCCCGCTGGCAGGGGGCTTTAGAGGGGGCAGGGGATGGGGTTTGGGATTGGAATGTTGAAACCGGCGAAGTCTTTTTTTGCCACCGCTGGAAAGCCATGCTGGGCTACGACGGGGACGAGATCGGCGAGACTTGGAACGGGTGGGTCTGTCTGATTCATCCCGACGATCGCGATCGCGTCCGGGACCAGATGCGCGACCATTTCAGCGGACGCACCCCCACCTACCGAAGCGAATATCGGATTTTGGCGAAAGACGGGAGTTGGAAGTGGATTTTCGATCGCGGCAAGGTCGTCACCCGGAAAGCCGACGGCAGACCGCGGCGGGTGGTGGGTACCTCCATCGATATCACGGAGCGCAAACGACTCGAAGAATCTCAGCGGGAAAGCCAACAAAAATACCATACCCTATTTGAAATTCTGCCCGTGGGGGTGTCCATCGCCGACGCCGAGGGCAATCTGGTCGAAGCCAACCCCGCCGCCGAGCGGATTTTGGGCATTCCGCGATCGGAACACGACCGGCGCACCTGCGACGCCCCCGTTTGGCAAATCATTCACCCCGACGGCACTCCGATGCCCCGAGACGAATATGCGAGCGTGCGGGCCCTGCGGGAAGGGCGAGTCGTCGCCGGGGTGGAAAAGGGAATCGTGCGTCCGGACGGCGGGATCTCCTGGATATCCGTCAGTGCCGCCCCCATCCCCCTGCCGAATTACGGTGTCGCCATCGTTTACATCGATATCGGCGATCGCAAGGCGGCGGAACGGGCCTTAAAGCAGCAGTCCCGCCGAGAACGGACTTTCAACGAAGTGGTGAAAGCCCTCCGCCAATCCCTCGACTTGGACGCCATCTTCGAGGCGGCGACGGTCGAAATTGCCGACCTGTTGAAGGGCGAAGTTTCCATCGTGCAGTATTTGCCCGAACGGCAGTGCTGGCGGAATCGGATCGTCCGGAATCAGGGCAGCAGCTATCCCAAGCAACTCGAAACCGACATCCCCGACGCGGGCAACCCGTTTTCGGCGCGACTCAAACAGTTGCAGGTGGTGCAGATCGACAATACAGCGACAGTCGCCGACCCGATCAACCGGGAACTGGCCCGGGCCTTTCCGGGGGCCTGGTTGCTGGTTCCCATCGCCGTCAACGGGGAAATTTGGGGCAGTTTGACCCTGGGGCGGCGGGTGGCCGATCAACTGGCGATCGCAATCCACCAAGCCAACCTCTACCGGCAACTCCAAGACTCCCACGAACAATATGCCCTGGTGTTGCGAAGCATCGGCGAGGGAATCTGGGACCGGGATCTGACCTGCGATCGCGTCCGGGTGTCGGACCGCTACTGGGAAATTCTCGGCCACGACCCCAAACGCCAACCCGACACCAGCTTCGAGGCGGAAATGGGGCGGGTTCACCCCGACGACCGGGGGGCGCTCTACGGCGAATTTCAGGTGTCCATCGAATCCGGGCGACCCTTCCGGGGCGAAATGCGGATGCGACATCGGCAGGGACACTACAT
>JBNGCR010000046.1:0-2268 GCA_050045915.1 Limnospira sp. | reverse complement strand
TCAATCCGGCTTTGGTGAGATGGTCCGGGATGGCCGAGGCGGATCTGTTAGGCAAAACCGTCTACGATGTCTATCCCCCGGTTTTGGCTGCCCAATATGCCGCCGACGATGCCCGGGTGTTGGAAACGGGTCACATTTTGGATACCGTCGAACAACATCGGGTCCCCCATCGAGATGAGCTCATTTATGTGCAGGTGGTGAAATCTCCCATCCGGGACGGAGACGGCAATATTGTCGGCACCCAGGGCATCTTTTGGGAAGTGACGGAACGGATTCAACTGGAAAACGCATTGAAGGCGTCGGAAGCCCTGCTCGATTTGTTTTTTTCCCAATCCTTGGACGGATTCTTTTTTATGATGTTGGACGAGGCGATCGCCTGGGAGCAAGTCGATGACGTGGAAGCCGCTTTGGATTACGTTTTGACTCATCAAAGAATGACCCGGGTCAACGATGCCCTGCTGGCGCAATACGGTGCCACCCGCGACGAATTTTTGGGTCGGACTCCGGCTGATTTATTTGAACACAACCCCCGACATGGGCGGGACGTTTGGAAACGCCTGTTCGATACCGGACACCTGCAAATCGAAACCGACGAGCGCAAATTTGACGGCACGCCGATGATCGTCGAGGGGGACTACGTTTGCATCTACGACGACCGGGGCCAGATCGCCGGACATTTCGGCATCCAGCGGGACATCACGGCCCGTAAACGGGCGGAAAATGACCTGCGGGAGCGGGAAGAGGCGTTTCGCGCCCTAGCCGAAAATTCGCCGGATTGCATCATGCGCTGCGATCGCCACTACCGCTTTTTGTACGTCAACCCCACCGTCGCCAGTTTGGCGGGGTTGCCCGATACCGCCTTTTGGGGCAAAACCTCCGAGGAGTTGGGATTTTCGGCGGATCTGGTCGCGGTTTGGCACGAGGCGATCGATCGCGTCTTTGCCGCCGGAGAGGAACAGTCCCTGGAATACGAAATGTCGCTGCCGGATGGAAATCACGTCTTCTACTCCCGCATCGCGCCGGAACTCGGGCCGGATGGGGAGGTGGCGTCGGTGTTGGTCGTCGCCCGGGATATCACCGATTTGAAACGGGCCGAAAATGCCCTGCGACAGCAGGTTGAACAGGAACACACCCTGCGGCTGATCGCCGGACGCATCCGAGAAACTTTGGAACTCGACGCGATCCTATCCGCCGCCGTCACCGAAATCCAGCGATCGCTCGCCGCCGACCGCGCTATTATTTTTCAACTCACCTCCGACCGCGCCGGAGTCGTCATTCAAGAGGCGGTCAGCCCCGAATATCCCGCCACCGCCACCCTGTGCTGGGAGGACGAGTGTTTCCCTTCCGAGTGCTACGACTTTTACCGGCGGGGACGGGGGCGCATCGTTCCCGATGTCGCCCGGGACGACTGGGGGAGTTGCCTGGTGGAGTTCATGGGGGAAATCGGCGTGCTCTCCAAAATGGTCGCCCCCATCGTGCAGCGGGGGGAAGATCGTGCGACTCTCGTTTGGGGGTTGATCGTCATCCATGCCTGTGGCGAACGGCGGCGGTGGAAGCCGGAGGAACTGGCATTATTGGAACAGGTAGCTGACCAGTTGGCGATCGCGATCCAACAGTCGGAATTGTACCGGCGCTTGCACGCAGCCAACGAGGAACTCGAACGCCTCTCCAACACCGACTCCCTCACCCAAATCGCCAACCGCCGCCACTTCGACGAGCGACTCAAACAGGAGTGGCGGCGCATCCGGCGGGAACGGATGACGCTCTCTTTGGTTTTGTGCGATATCGATTATTTCAAGCAGTACAACGACACCTACGGCCACCCGGCGGGGGATGCCTGTCTGGTGGCCGTCGCCCAAACTTTGCAGCGTTGCATCAACCGGGAAACGGACTGTCTGGCCCGCTACGGCGGCGAAGAATTTGTCGTTATTTTACCTTATACTAATTTGAAAGGGGCGGTTTTCATCGTCGAGAAAATGCAGTCGGCGATCGCGGATCTCAACCGGGAACACAAAGCCCACAAATCCGCCTCCCACGTCACCCTCAGCTTCGGCATCACCGCCACCGATTTTCACAATATTACCCCCATTAAAACGTTGTTAGACCGGGCCGACGCGGCTCTTTATCAAGCTAAAGAACGGGGCCGGAATCAGTACGCGATCGCGCCGAATTCTGACGAAAAATTAACAGTTAATAATTAACAATTAACAATTAATAATTTTTAATTCCTCAAAACGACTTCTAGAACCCGTTCGACGATATCATCGG
>JBNGCR010000045.1:29227-33030 GCA_050045915.1 Limnospira sp. | reverse complement strand
ATTCCCGGCCCTCAAACCCCCAATTCTGGGGGCTTTGATTCTTGATTCCCGGCCCCCAAACCCCCAATTCTGGGGGCTTTGAGACGACAAATTACGGCGAGGAGGATGTTAATAAGCAGACGTCCGGTAAAGTTAAAGCCGATCGCCTCTGGCTCGGGGTTCGGGTAAAATGCGATCGCGCTGTTGGTGGCGATGGCGGCGACGGGACTGACGGGGGCCGCGGCTATCACCGCCGCACTGGCGATGTTGGGGCCGGGTGGAATAATGGGAGGCATCGTGCTGCTGGGAATCAAAAGCTGCAAATTGTACAGCTTTATTACCTAATGAAAAATAATTGTTGATGTGGAGACATATTGAGATCAACAATGTTTCAGCTTGGGCGTTGTAGTTTACCTAAAACGCGATCGCCATCGAAGACACGATCAGGTTCATCACCTGCAAGTCAATGGGATCGATTCTTTCGCCATAATCTCCGGTCGAAATATTGACAATATATCGTCCATTCGGGTGGATGAGCCGCGCAGACCGAGAACGATGAGGATAACTTGTTTGCACCGTATAAACCACAGCCTCCCGTCCCGCGATCGTCGTAAAGCCGGACTCTCCAGATACGATCTGACCCCTGCCACTTTGAGCAACCTCCTGCACAATATCGCGGACATTACGGATATTACTCGGACGCGGTTCAAGGCTAACGATCACGTCGGAAACTTGGTGTCCGTAGCCTCTCATTCTTTATCAACACCAGGGATTTAGAAACCGGGTTTTTACCAAAATTTTGGATGGGAACCGAAGCACTCTCTAAAAAAACCGGTTTCTTCACTGCTACATTTTGAGCGGGTGTCGGTTGGGCTTCACTCCGATGCACTCTACAATTATACCTCGATGATGGTGCGATCGCTCTCCTATCCCCCAGAAGGCGATCGCTTTATGCTAGAGTTAGATGATTCGCTAAAAAATAATATGAGTGGCATTGATCGAGAAATCCACCTGGAAACTCGAAGCAGCCTGATTAACAAACATCTCCCCGCCACCGAAAAATCCCAAAGAGAACTGGAAACAGAAGGAATCGTCTATTTATTTAACAATCGCCAGACAATGGAGCGAGTTGCAGAGGAAATCCAGAAAAAAGGAGAGAGGACAGGAGCAGAGGATTTAGAAGACAAATATGAACGCTATGGACTATTTTTTGCCGAGCCAATCGGTTATATCCTAAAATTAGATGGATCGCAAATTCCTCTCCACTATGGGGAAATAAAAATCAAAAAGACTACAGGTAAGTATCATGTCATCCCTCGCACCGGACCGCGCAGAACAAAATCCTGAGAAGACAACAACCCAGATCGAGAGAGCATCAGAACCAGAATGGGAGTTTGCGGAGATCTGGGTCGATCCTTGGCTCTCCCCACCCTATATTCTGATGTTAGTTAAAGAACAGTCGGGTAAATTCTCCATCCAAAATCCCGCAAAAAACTATAAATCTATCTTTACCAGCGAGACTTACGAAGAGAGCCAAATGTGGCTGCTAGAGGATGAATACGAGCGAGTCACAGGCCGCTTTTGCCAACCCGAGTAAAAGAAAAACGATCGCTTTCTTACACCCCAGAAGACGATCGCTCCTTAGCCACCGAAAAAGAAACCGGGTTTCTATAACAATTTTGGTGAGATGACAGAGATTTTCCCTAGAAACTCGGTTTCTGGCTCTTTGTTTCTGACACAAAAAGCGATCGCCGATAGGGATAAAGAAATCAATTGATAATTATCAATTGTCAATTATCAATTATCAATTGTTTAAAATCGCTCCCCAATTCCGAAGTGAATTTGGTTCCCGCCCTCGTTATTGATCCCGTAGTCGATCCGGATCGGACCGAGGGGAGACTGAATGCGGACGCCGGCGCCGAAGCCGATGCCGTCGCCCGGTTTGCCGCGGATGCCGCCGGGGTTCCCCTGGACGGTGCTCTGAGTCCCCAAAGCCGAAGCCCCATCGACGAATAACGCCCCGCCAATCAAAAAGTTGCCCACCGAAAAAACGGGAAAGCGATACTCCACGGATGCCAGTACGAAACTGCGGGCCGCCCCCAGGGCCCCTTCCTGCCAGCCGCGGACGGTATTCGCTCCCCCGAGGGGAAACGCTTCGTAGGGGGGAAACTCGCCGATAATTGTCCCGGCTTGGAAATTGAGCGCCAGGGCTTGCGGTGCGCCAGGGACGAAATCCAAAATATTGACCGGGAAATAGTGGCTGTAACTGCCCCGGACCCGGTTGAAAAATAAACTCCCGGAACCGAGGGGGACCGCCTGTTCCGTCCCCAGTCGGAACGCATAGCCCGAGGTGGGAACCCGGGGATTATTGCGCCGATCGCGGGCCAATCCGAACTGGAACGTAAATAAATCGTCCTCGCCGTCCTCGCTGGCTGTGAGCAGTTTGCCCTTGTCGTCCCGGGGGGTGATATCGCCGTCAGCGTCCGTCACTTCCACCCGCTGATATTGAAACCCCAAAGAGCCGATCCAGTCGGGCCGCACGAACGGATTTTCCGCCAAGGGACGGGTGAAGCTGATGCCGCCTCCCGTCCGCACCACCCGGGGGCGATCGTCATTGGGGAGGCGCACGTCCTCATCCCCCTCTTCAAAAATCACAGAAATGCCCTGTCGCCGGAAGGCATTCACGGTGTAGGAGGTGCGGTAGGGGTCCCCCGCGATCCAGGGGTCGGTGAAGCTCAAATCCACCAGAAACACCCGTTCCCCGACCTGTAGCTCCGCGCCCAACTGGTGGTTGTTGCCCCCCAGGTTCGTTTCCCGATAACTCAGGGTTCCGAATAAACCCGTCGCGGAACTGATCCCGCCCCCGAAGGCGAGGGAACCGGTGCTGCGCTCGATCACGTTGACGATCATGGTGGCTCGGCGGGGATTGTCGCTTCCCGGTTCGAGTTGTAGCCGCACGTCGTCAAAAATCCCCAATCCGAACACCCGGGCCAGATCGTTCTGGGCGGTTTGTTGGTTGAACACGTCCCCGGGTTCGAGCTCAATTTCCCGGGTGATGATGAAGTCGCGGGTGCGGCCTTCGACGGGGTTGCCTTCCGCGTCTACCGCGTCCCCATCTTCGTTGAGAAAACGCACTCGGATATCTTCGATCACCCCTTCGGCGACTTCCAGGGTGACGATGCCATCGGTGGTGACGTCGGGGGCCTCGATGACCTGAGCGAGGACGTAGCCGTTTTCTTGATACCAGGTTTCGATTTCCTCGATACCCTCTTCGATGCGGTTGAGGTTGATAATTTCGCCGAATTGACCCTCGAAACTTTCTTCAACAATTTCGGGAGGCAGAACTTGATCGCCTTCCACGACGATCGCTTGTAAGGGGGGGTTGGGTTCTACCTCGAATGTGACTCGCACCCCCAGGGGCGTGTCTTCCGGGACGGCCCGCACGTTGCGGAAAAAGCCGGTGGCGAAAATGGCGTTGATGTCCCGCTGGAGTTGGGAACGGGTGGCGGTGCGTCCGGGTTCGATCGCGATCGCATTGTACACCACATCCACCAATTCTGGATTGTCCGTCCCCGCTACGGCTACCTCGGCGATTAATACCTCCGGTTGCGTTTGGGCGGGAGCGGGTGACGGTGGGACGGTGGAAGGGGGTTGAAAGGTAGGTTCGGGGGGGGATACGTCCTCCCCAGGATCGACGGCTTCCTGGGCCAGCTCGAAGTTATTCGCGATCGCCCCCTCGAAGTCAATCCATTCCAACAGGCGGACGACTCGTTCGGGTTCTTTTGGGGTGTGGGGTGTCGTTGGGGTGTGGGGCGGTTTATTGA
>JBNGCR010000045.1:0-29127 GCA_050045915.1 Limnospira sp. | reverse complement strand
AAGCCAAACTCTCGTTTTGTTTAACTTCAAATAAGGGCGATCGCACCTCTGGGGGAAGGGTGTGGGGCGGTTTATTGAAAGCCAAACTCTCGTTTTGTTTAACTTCAAATAAGGGCGATCGCACCTCTGGGGGGGCGGTTTTCGCCTCTCCCAAACGAGCCAGAGTCCCATCGGCGATCGCTTTGGACTTCTGAAAATCTAGGTATCCATCAAATGCTCCCGACGGTTCTCGAGATTCCGTCGGGGGGAGTGCAGATGTTTGACTCCTTGCCGAATTTGCCAATCCAAACGTTGCCGAGGCGGCAAAACACGCCACAAAAAAAGACGAGAAGCGTATGTCGTTCACACTCTTGGACATCCACACACCAAATAATCACCCATCCGTCATCGGTCACGAGCCTGAAGCAGGGATCGCCGACGGGCTACCCGATTTTCGGACACCTGACACCTGACAAACTGTGAAATTTTACCGCATTCTGTGGCATTGTCTCACAAGATTGTGACAATCCGCTCAACTCAGGCGAGCGACAACCCTCGACAAAACTTGTTCGTAGGCGTTTTCCACGTTTCCGAGATCGTGGCGGAAGCGGTCTTTGTCCATGACGCGGCGGTTGGGATCGGTTTCGGATCGGTCCCAGAGGCGGCAGGTGTCGGGACTGATCTCGTCAGCGAGCACCAACTGTCCGTCGGAAGTGATGCCGAATTCCAGCTTAAAATCGACCAGGGTGATGCCACATTCGTTGAAGAATTCGGTCAGGATGGCATCGATTTGGCGGCTGAAGGTTTCGATCGCTTCGAGTTGTTCGGGAGTCGCCAACTTCATCAACAACAGGCGATCGCGGGTCAGCAGGGGGTCGCCCAACTCATCATTTTTGTAGCAAAATTCCACCAAAGTCGGTTCCAACACCGTCCCGGCCGGAATTCCCGTCTGCTTGCACAAACTCCCCGCCGCGATATTGCGGACGATCACTTCCACAGGGACGATCTTCACCCGCTTGATTCGCATCTGGTCGGGGGCGGGGGTGTCGATGTAGTGGGTGGAAATTCCTTTGGACTCCAGGAGTCGAAATAGGTGGGCCGAAAGGGTGCAGTTGATTGCCCCTTTCCCCTCAATCGTCCCCCGCTTCTGGGCGTTGAAGGCCGTGGCGTCATCTTTATAGTAGGCCAGCAACACCTCCGGGTCGTCGGTGGGGTAGATAATTTTGGCTTTGCCTTCGTACAGTTTTTGGCGATCGGACATATCAATTTTGCGTCGAATGATTTGCTGCTAATTTTACGATAATTGAGGTGTCGGGTGTCGGGATTGTAGGGGCGCGAGCCAGGGACCCTGATTTGAGATTGTAGATTCCCCCCGAGTCGAGGAGTGAGAAGTCAGGAGTAAGAATTTTCTCTTTTTTCCCCATTCCCTACTCCCCATCCCCTACACCCTACACCCTACACCCTACACCCTACACCCTACACCCTTCTCAATAGGATTTGGCCATCAGCACAACGGACGATCGCGCCAAAACTCGATAGTAATTTCCGGGGACGGAGGGGGCAGTTTTTTCGTTACAGAAATCGTTGGGGACAGCCAAGGCGGTATCGACGATGCGGTGCCACCGCTTGTTTTTGGGGAGGGGGGGCAGTTCAAAGAGCAGGGGTTTCCAGTAGGCGTTGAGCATGATGTGCAGGTCCTCGTCAGATTGCGGATGGCGGAGGCTGAAAGCGATGGTGCGGGAGTAGTCAGCCCAGTCGGGATGGTTGAGGCGGACGCCGTGCCAGGTGATGTTTGGCAATTGGCTTTTAGAGTCAATCGCCAAGATGCTATCGATGCGGAAAATATGCAGTTTTTGGGTGAGGCGGATTAAATTTTTGACGAACCGCAGCAAATCGGCGTGTTTGCTGATGTCGCTCCAGTCGAACCAACCCAACTCGTTATCTTGGCAATAGGCATTATTATTTCCCCGCTGGCTGCGTCGCACTTCGTCCCCCATCAGGAACATCGGTGTCCCTTGGGAAACCAGTAAAATCGTCCAAAAGTTTTTGATCTGTTGGTTCCGCAGAGCTTCGATGTAGGCATCATTGGTGGGGCCTTCCTTGCCACAATTCCAACTGCGATTGTCGTTGTGTCCGTCCCGGTTATTTTCGCCGTTGGCTTCGTTGTGTTTCTGATTGTAGGAGACGAGATCGTTGAGGGTGAAACCGTCGTGGCAGGCGATAAAATTGATGCTGCAATGGGGTTCGCGATCGGGTGTGGGGTAGATGTCGGGACTGCCCATGATCCGATAGGCGAGACGTTCGATTTGTTTCGGATCGCTCTTGACAAAACTGCGGATATCGTCGCGATATTGTCCGTTCCACTCGGTGAAGCGATCGCCCGCAAAGGATCCCACTTCATACAGTCCGCCGGCATCCCAGGCTTCGGCGATCAGTTTGGCACCCGCCAAAACCGGGTCGGATTTGATAATCCATAAAATTGGGGCATTTTCCATCGGTTTTCCATCGCGATCGCGAGAAAAAATAGAAGCCAAATCGAACCGAAATCCATCAACGTGCATCTCCGAAACCCAATACCGGAGACTATCGACAATCATCTGACCGGCGATTTCGTGGTTGGCTTTGATCGTATTGCCGCAGCCGCTGTAGTTGCTGTAATAAGCCGGATTGTCGTTTTCCAGCATATAATACATGGGATTGTCGAGGCCCCGAAATGATAGGGTCGGCCCCTTTTCATTCCCCTCGGCGGTGTGGTTGAACACCACATCTAAAATCACTTCAATTCCCGCCCGGTGAAAGGCTTTCACCATATCCCGAAACTCGTCCACCGGCCCGAGGGGGTCTTTCCGAAAACTGTATTGGCGGTGGGGGGCAAAAAAGGAAATGCTGCTGTAACCCCAATAATTCTTCCTGGGGGGGACGGCATCCTGTTCATCAAATTGGTGGATCGGCATCAGTTCCACCGCCGTAATTCCCAGATCTTTTAAATAGGGAATTTTTTCGATCAATCCGGCGTAGGTTCCTCGTTTTTCCGGGGGGAGGCCGGAGTTGGGATTGCGGGTGAAACCGCCGACGTGAAGTTCGTAAATGACGGTTTCAGAATAGGGGATTTCCAGGGGTTTATCTTCTTCCCAATCGTAAACCGTGGGATCGACCACCACCGCTTTTAATGCTTTGGCGCAGTTATCTCCGCGCTTGGAGGCAGCTTGACGACTGTAATTTTCGGTGTTGACGACGGCTTTGGCGTAGGGGTCGAGGAGGATTTTTTCTTTGTCGAATCGATAGCCCATTTCCGGCTCAAACATCCCGTAGGCGCGGTATCCGTAAATCTGTCCCGCCTTGAGTCCCCGGATGAAAATGTGCCAGTAGCAGAAGGTTTTGTTCCACTGGGGGTCAAAGGGGATGACGCGGGAGGGTTGGGTGGCATCGGGTTCATCAAAAAAGAGCAACTCCAGAGCCGCGCAGGTTTTGGAGAAGACGCAAAAGTTGACGCCATCGCGGTAAACGGTCGCACCCAGGGGAAAACTCTGGCCGCGCAAAATCTCGGGATTCATTTAGGTGGACTCCTTATCAGATTTCAGGACAGATGGTCGGGGGCAGGCAGATGCCGATGATTTGGGGGATGATTCCAAGATTTTGTCGAAAAAATCTGTTAAGATTTTAAGGGATAATGAGATTTTTCGGAAGTCCAATTGCGATTTGAAGTGAAAAGTCGGGTTCCGGCGATCGCATTCCGAAGGGAAATGATGGCAATTTGGGCGGTCGGAAAAATGCCCATTCAGCCGCAATTGGGACGCGATCGCCGGCTTGACTTTGACGACAGAAAAGTATTCTCAATAAGTCAGTCCGTCCGAGAAGGGGCGGATTTAGGGAATCGGGAATAGATTTTCCTCACACCCAGTCACCCCACACCCGAATCGGGAGATCTGTCCCAAGTGCCCTGGTGATTGCTATATTGTCGAACTCGAAACGCCCATTTCTCCCCAGAGGTGACAGCATCCCATCGCTCTTTTGAATTTCGAGCCATTAGTAAATACCGCTCAAAACGTGACTTATAATGGAAGGAAAGTCGAGCCCCGATATACCACCTGCGATAACAGAACGATAACAGAAGGTATATCGGACAGTCCCGATTTGGGGTTGTCAGGGAATCTGCCCAAAGTCCCAGGGGCCGAAAATTCTTTCTCGGAACGACTTTTTTTATTTAAAATTTTTAAAAATATCATGAAAGATCGGGATATTAATGGATCTACATCCGACATAGAAATTGCCGAATATTTTTTCGACTTCGCCACATCTTTTGCCGTCAATATCCGCCAAATTGTGGGGGAAATTGACAGTTTAAATTTCGCCGTCGATAAGACGCGAAATATCCTGAATTGCAGCCGTGCGATCGCCTATCAGTTTTTGCCCGACGGGGATGGGGTCGTTATCGCCGAATCCGTCGAAACTCGATTTCAGCCGATACTCGGACAACTGATTTATGACCCGTGTTTTGAGGACAAAATGATCGAACCCTACCGTCAGGGACGGGTCAGCGCGATCGCCGACATTTATCAAAGTCAGCTCCAACCTTGCCATATCAAGCTGCTAGAATCGTTTCAAGTCCGCGCCAATTTGGTCGTGCCGATACTGATCGGAAAACAACCGGAAGTGAACCTGTGGGGTTTGCTGATCGCCCACCAGTGCGACGTGGATCGAGAGTGGCATCCTCTGGAAATAAAATTATTGCAAAATATCGCCGCCCAGATCGGAATTTCCTTGCAAAAATCGGCGGAAATTAAAGCCCGACAAAAAGAAGAATTGAGGCGAAAAGAGGCGCTTTTTAGAGCGGTAATGAACAGTTCTATTTTGGGATTTTATGTCGTCGATAACCGCACCGACAACATCCTCTATTTTAACCGCCAGTTTTGCAAAATTTGGGCGATCAAACATTTGGAGGCGGGGATGAAATCGGGGGAACTCAAAAATAATGATATCATCCCCGACTGCATCCCCCTGATCGCCGATTGCAGCATTCAGACGGTCATATTTTCGCCTGCAATCAAAGCGCGGAAATCATCCTCGGATTGACCGAAGCGCAAATGAACGGCCGCACCTCCGTCGATCCCCGCTGGCGGGCGATTCGCGAAGATGACACAGATTTTCCCGGAGAAGAACACCCGGCGATGGTGACGTTGAGGACGGGAGAACCCCAAACCGACGTGATCATGGGAGTTCACAAACCCGACGGTTCGTTGGTTTGGATTTCGATCAACTCCCAACCCTTATTTGATGCCGAAAAAAACTCGCCCTACGCCGTCGTCACATCCTTCACCGATATCACCGAAAAAAGACAGTTAGAAATTGACCTTCAGGAAAGTGAAGAACTGTTCCGAGGAATTTTTGAACAGGCGACGGTTGGGGTAGGAATTTTCAGCTCTGCGTGCCGGTTTTTGAAGGTCAACGAGGGAATGTGTAATTTGAGCGGTTATTCGGTGGCCGAACTCGAGCAGATGACCTTTCTAGACCTGACCTATTCCGACGATCGCGACCTGAGTTTGGATTATCACCGCAATCTTTGGAGTCACGGAACATCCACTTCGGTCGATAAGCGCTACCTGCACAAAGACGGACAGATTGTCTGGGTCAATTTGACCGTTTCTCCGATTTACAACGTGCGGGGAGAATTGCGGTACGCCGTGGGAATCGCGGTGGATATTTCGGCGCGAAAATGGGCGGAAATCACAGTCCGAAAACAGGCGGAACGGGAGCGGATGCTGAACGCGATCGCCTGCCACATCCGCCAATCCCTCGTCCTGGAACTCATCCTTCAGGCGACCGTCGATGAGGTGCGAAATTTTCTGGAAACTGACCGGGTGATTATCTACCGCCTCAACCCGGATTGGAGCGGCATCGTCGTCACCGAGTCCGTCGTGCCGGAATATTTGGCAATTCTCAACATGGAAATTACCGATTCTTATTTTGTAGAAACCGAAGGGGGAAATTATCACGAAGGCAAGGTTAATAACGTCCCTGATATCTACAACATGGGGTTCAGCGAGTGCCACATCAAACTGTTAGAAATGTTGCAAGTTCGCGCCAAACTCGTCGTCCCCATTTTTCAGAACTCCCAAATCTGGGGTTTGCTGATCGCCCACCACTGCCGATCGCCACACCAGTGGCAACCCTTGGAAGTGGAATTGCTCGAACAGTTGGCGAACCAAGTGGCGATCGCCATCCGACAGGCCGAACTGCACCGGGAATTGCAACAAAAAAATCAAGAATTGGAAAACTTGGTTTTGGTGGACGAACTCACCCAAATCGCCAACCGGCGCTGTTTCGATCGCACTTTAAATCACGAGTGGTGGCGATCACTGCGCCAAAAAATGCCCCTATCTCTCATCCTTTGTGATATCGACTATTTCAAACAATTTAACGACTCCTACGGACATCTCGTCGGCGACGAATGCTTGAAAATTGTCGCCCGCACCTTGCAAAGGGTGGCGCGGCGGGAATCCGATCTGGTCGCCCGCTACGGCGGCGAAGAATTCGTGATGATTCTGCCCGATACGAATAGCAGCGGAGCCCTTCAAACTGCCCGATCTTTGAGGGCGGAAATTCACGCTCTGAACCTCCCCCATATCGGCTCTAAAATCGCCTCCTATTTGACCTTGAGCATGGGCGTCGCCACCCGAATTCCGACCGCCGAGGACACCGCGATCGACCTGTTAAATGCGGCCGACGCGGCCCTGTACCAGGCCAAAGAAGGGGGGCGTGATCGGTTTTTTATCTGCGGCCGATAACCGAAAAAAAGGATGCGATCGGGCGGAGTTCCTCCAGCCGACCCCCATTCCCTCAAAACGCGATACACTGAATGATGTGATCGAAGTTCTACCCAAATCAACCCTTCCCCGAGCTGCTATTCACCCAATCTGAATGCCATCTGAGAGTCCCTCCCTAAGTCTCGCGATCGCCCGTCTGAATCCGCCCACAGCCAACCACTTCGCCACCTGGGTGGTTGACTCTCCCCTGCCGAGTGGCTACGTCCACCACGACTGCATCTTGCCGGAATCCCTCTCCCAACTCTGGCAAGCCTGGTTGGAAATGTTTTCCCCGGAAAGCGCCCCCCCCTCACCGGGCGGCACCGCCGCCAAGCTGACCCTGCCGCCCGTCTCCCCCCACCTGGGTCCCAAACCCAGCTACAGCAGCCGCCTGATGCAGCACCTGGGCATCCACTTGTGGCAGTGGCTCTTTCAAGGCCCACTCCAAAATAGCTTCCACCGCTCCCAGGGCATCGCCATCGGCCTCCAAAGCCCCCTGCGAATTCGATTGGACGTGCGGGACACCGACCTGATCCCCCTCCCCTGGGAAATCATGCAGCCACAACCGGGCCAACCCGCCATTTCCCTCAATCCGCTGCTATTATTCAGCCGGACGACCTGCGACGTCAATCCCCTCAGCGATCGCCCCGTCGCCCAATCCCTCAACATCCTCCTCGTCCTCGGACACAACGACCTCCCCCCCTCCCAACCGACAGGGAAGGCGATCGGATTCCTCCCCGACCATTGCCCCCCGCTGGAGATCGAGGGGGAAGCCGAAGAACTGACCCGGGTGTTAGCCGGAACTCACCTGTCCGAATCCGACTCCCGGCGGGACGATCGCGTGTCCTGCATCGTCAAAACCCTGACCCGGCCCAGCGTCGCCGAACTGATCGCCGAACTCGAAAGTCGCCGAGAATCCGGTCAAACCCCCTACAACGTCCTGTTCTACGCCGGACACGGCGTCCCCGCCCCCGACGGAGGTCTGTTATTCCTACAACCGGACACGGCAATTAACGGCACGGAACTCGCCCAAGTCCTAGTCCGCTGCGGCATCACCCTCGCCCTCTTCAATACCTGCTGGAGCGCCCAACCCGCCCGGGAACGGACTCCCGAAGTCCCCTTACTCGCCATCCCCGGCAGCAGCTTGGCGAAAGTCCTGATCCACCACGGCGTCCCCGCCGTTTTGGGGATGCGGGATGCCATCACCGACTCCGAAGCCCTCAGCTTCATCCAAGTTTTCGCCCGCGCCCTCTCGGAGCGGATGCCCATCGATCGCGCCGTCGCCCTCGCCCGACAGCATTTGCTCACCCTGTTCAAATTCAACCAACCCGCCTGGACCCTGCCAGTCCTCTATATGCACCCGCAATTCGACGGCGAACTCATCGAACCGGCCTCAGAGAACCAGACGGAACTGCCACCCAACTCCACCACCTGGATGGGATACGCCGTCCCCCGGGCTTGGCTACGACTCTGTGAGGGGGCGGATGTCCCCCCGTTACCGGTGGAGGCAGGGATAGTGCGGATCGGACGGGGGGAAGAAAACGATATCGTGATCCGGGAACAGTGGGTTTCGAGCAAACACGCCGAGATTTTCTACCGCAACGGCAATCCGGAAACCCGGGACGAACCGACCTACTTTCTCCGGGACTTTTCCCGCTACGGTACTCTGGTCTTCGACCGCCAAGATTGGCAGCGGGTCCATCACCAAGAAGTTGCCCTGCGATCGGGAACCCGGTTAAAATTTGGCAGTTCTCAGGGTCAAGTTTTGGAATTTATCATCGAAACGCCACCCGCAGATCCTTAAGAGCGTCGCTTGCGGAATCCTCTGGACGGGGGCTGTAGCTATGGGGGTGAGGCAATGAGGCGGTCATCCGCCGGTTTTTGACTTCTCGGAATTTTTCCCCTTCTGTTCAGTTACGCCATTGACTGAATTGGTCGAGGTGAGGAACTTAAATTGATGATGACCCCATACACCCACTGGCCTTGAGTAACTTCTTGATGACCGACAAAGGAACGGATCGATGACCAACTCTCAATTTCCCCAATCTCAGGCGGAGTCGGACCTGTTGGAGGTTTTGCTGGACTCCGACGAGATACCCTACCCCTGGAACCTGGAACAACCCGAATCGGAGGCTTATTTTGAGGCGGCTGAAGCCGACTTTTCGCTCTCGGACGGTTTGGGCGAGGACGATCTCGCCGGCCGATCTCAAATTTTCTTCGATCGCGTCGAACGGCTCTGGCCGGCGGTTTCCCTGCATCAATCCTTACGGGAGCACTTTTGCGATCGCATCCCCGAGGAAATCTTACATCGGCTCTCGAGAGCCGCGACGGACTTGAGCCGAGATCTCCGTACCCAAAGCACATCCCTGGCCGACCGCCTGGTGTTTTGCGTGCGTGAAATTCTGCCCCGGTGGGACGAGGAGGATTTGCAAGTTCTCGCCCGCCCGATGGTCTACGCCATGCGGGGAAACGACAATGGGGGGGCCCAAGTGCGATCGGCCCGGTGGGAGGAACTCTCCGCCGTCGAACAGGCCCGCCTCAGCCTCGCGATCGCCCGCTACGCCCTGGAGATCACTGAAAACGGACAAAAATGACTGCGATCGTCGTCGGGAGGGGAAATCGGACGGTTTCCGGTTTCCTCCCCCCGCCAGATTTGTTAACCGGGGTCCCAATGTCGCACAATAGCTATAGGTGAATCTCAGCCCCTGGGTTCAGAGCAAATCGCGGAGATCTATGTACATTTACACCACCCCCAGGTTTGACGGACAGGCGAAACAGCACGGCATTCAAAGCCAGGTAGCAGAATTGTTGGTGGCGATCCGAAATCAGGGAAACACCGCCGTCCGAGCCCTGTTTGAGTGGAATTATCCCTACCTGAAGCGACCCGTCAGAAACCTGAGATTGTTGGGAAAAATTATCCGATTCAAGGACGAGCGGGTGTTGTGTTTGCTCGACGTTTTCACCCGGGGGGGAAAAGAATACGAAGCCTTTCTCCGTAACCCGGAGGACTACGGACGCCAGTATTTGGACGCTTTGGTGAGCGATGCCGACCTAGAAAATTGTATCAGAGCGCAGCAGGAAAAACAACGGCATCCGTTCCGCCAACAATTTCTCCCCGACCTGTACCAAAGTTGGCTGCAGCGACCCACCTGGGCGAGAAATACCACCGATCGCATCATCTGCGAGAGCGAAGTTTGGGTCCGACAATTCCAGCGGCAAGACGTCCGCGACAACTGGCAAAGCTATTATGAAATTGTGGTGGGGATCGTGGAAGGGATTGCCCCCTCCCGACCCACCCCCTGGACGAATCTTTTCCTGAGTCAAAACAGCCATTATTCCGTCTTTTATGGCACTCTCGAAACCGCCGATCGCACCAGTCGGGGCGTGGTTTTCTTACTCGCCAGTTTCGCCGAAATCCCCTCTGAGGAAGGCTTGGAAGAAGTCCTCCAACTCACGAAACTTTTGACGCCGGACGGTATAAATTGCATCTTTTCCTCACCCATAACTTTCGATATCCTCTCCCGCTACACGCGCCGCGCTTACCCAGATTATTTGGTCATCGAACCCGAAATTTGGCTGGAAGTCGAACGGGAATCCGGCATCAATTTAGCCCTGTCCGTCGAAGAAGAAAAGATCCTCCACGAACTTTCGAGTCCCGATGTCGAAGAAGCTTCCCTGCCCCTGTTTATCAACGGGCGGGCGGGGAGTGGAAAATCGACGATGTTGGTGTATTTGTTCGCCGACTACTGCGATCGCTACCGGAAAACTTGCGCCCGACAGCAACAGGATACCGTTTTGGGTCCGCTTTTTTTGACTTATAACGAACGCCTCCTCGCCCGCGCCCGGGAGGGGGTGGAAAAACTCCTCACCAATCACCACCGGTTTCTGATCGACGGGAGTTATAACGGCGGGGCAAAATTGCCGCCCCTAGAACCCTGTTTTCAATCCTTTCAAGAGTTTTTAATTCACCTCCTCCCCCCCGAAGAAAGCGATCGCTTCGACCGCGATCGCTACATCTCCTTTTACGACTTCAGACACCACTGTTCCCGCCGCCACAACCGCCACTCCCCAGAACTCTGCTGGCACATCATCCGCACCTTTATCAAGGGTTACAGTCTGTCTGGCCAAGAAGATGGGTACATGACCCCCGACGATTACCAAGAAGTCCCCCGCCGGGAACAGACCATCTCCCACGAACTGTTTACCGCCATCTACAAACAGGTCTGGCCCTGGTATCACCAACTGACCCGAAACGGCCACTGGGACGACCAAGATTTGATCCGGCGGGTTTTGGAACTTAAAGGACACGAACTGCCCAAATACACGGCGATTTTTTGCGACGAAGCCCAAGATTTCACCAAGCTGGAATTGCTGCTGATCGTGAAATTGTCCCTATTTTTCGAGTGCGATTTGTATCCCCCCGTCCCTAGCTTGCCCTTCGCCTTCGCCGGCGACCCGTTTCAGACCCTCAACCCGACTGGGTTCCGCTGGGAGAGCGTGAAAGCGACCTTTTTCGACCAGGTGATCTCCACCCTCGACCCGGATCGACAACTCAATTTGGGGATGTCGTTTTACGAGTTGGAATCTAACTACCGATCCAGTCCTGCGATCGTCAAAATGACGAATCTCATCCACCTGTGGCGGCACCTTCTTTTCCACATTCCCAAGTTGAAACCCCAGGAAGCATGGCAACCGATTATCGATTCCCGAAACCCCCAAAAATTTATCTTTGGACGACGCCAATTTTCCCCGGAAGCTCTCAAACACCATATCGAAAAATCGCCGATTTTTATTGTCCCCTGCGAAGCGGGAGGCGAGTTGGAATATATCAAAAATGATGAATTTTTAGCGCCCCTATTTCCCGATGTTACGGAAGAAAATCCCCCCAAGAATGTATTGAGCGCCATCCAGGCGAAGGGGCTGGAATTTCCCCTGGTGATTTTATACAAATTTGGGGAACAATTTGCCAGAGAGTTCGGGCGATCGCTCTGGGATTGCTTGGCGATGACCGAGGATCATCCCCTGGAATTGGAGTATTTTTTCAACAAGTTGTACGTCGCGGCCAGCCGGGGAATGTCCGATCTCGTCGTCGTCGATACGGAGGCCGGAGAAAAACGGCTCTGGCAATACGCCACAATTGCCACAGAAAACGGCGGCGACTCTCACTTGCAACAGTGGTTGGATCGGGTGGAAAATCGCCACATTTGGGAGGGCTATATCGGGGGCTTGGGCTGGGGTGAAAATCTCGGCGATTTGGATCTCGACAACCGAGAATCCCAGGCGAAGGAATTCGAGGAAAACGGGCGCAGCCAAAAAGATGCCGTTTCCCTGCGGCGGGCGAAACAGTTTTATCGGGAACTCGGAAAGCCCGAAGCGGCGGATCTGTGCGAGGCGTGGGCGCTGCGGTTCGATCGCCGTTTTTTGGAGGCTGGATTGATTTTCCTGCGCCGTCTCAGGGAGGATGAGGCGTGGGAGTGTTTCTGGCAGGGGTCATGTTGGCAGGCGTTGCAGGACTGGTACCGGCAGTTTCCCGGGCGTCGGGGCACAGAACGCCCCCTGGTGGAGTTCATGGCGACTCCGACCAAGACGGCGGAGGATACCTGGCAATTTACCGCATTTTTGGAGGAGGCCCTGGCTGAAAATCGCCCGACGGAGAATCGCCTGTCCAAACCGTGGAAAGCGGCGGTGAAGGAGTACGCGGCCCAGGTGAAGCGGTTTTTGGGCGAAAAGCGGTTGTCTCGCGGAGAGTGGCAGCGCTTGGGCGATATTCTCGAAGCCCTGGATGAGGCGAAGTATGAGGGGCTTTTGGAGATCGCGGGGGATTGTTTTTATCGGGCGGAGAATCTGCGGCGGGCGGTACGCTGCTGGCAGGGGTGTTCGGCGACCGATCGCCGGGAGTACAATTTGGCGGTGGCGGAGTTGTTGGGATTTCCGGAGGGGTTGCCCTATTTGGAACGGGCGGGAAATGGCGATCGCATCGTGGCGGAGTGGGACCGGGCTCGGCGGCCCGTTACCCAGCAGTGGTTGAAGTACGGCGAATGCGTGGGGCGGGCCCTGGAGCGGCAGAACCGACACCGGGATTGGGTGGAATATTTGGCCAGGAGCCGGCAGTGGGAGAACGCGATCGCGGCCTTGGATCGCTGTCCCAAGTCGGAGATGAAAGTCTTGCAGTTCGATTTGGTCCGGCAACTGGCGCGATCAAATTTGACCCCGGAACAGGTGCAGGAGTCCCGCTCCCGTTACATGACGCTGCTCGATCGCATCCTGTCGGGCGCCGACTGGACGGACTATCTCGCCGTCCCCGAGGTGGGGATCGTTTTGGAAAAAATTGGGGATTTGGTGCGGACGCTGCGGTTTTACGAGCGGTTCGTCACCTCCAACGACCTCCATTTGCGGACCTTCGCCCGGGAGCGCTGGATGGTCAATAAAATTAAGCAACAACAGTATGCCATGAAGGTCGAGCCGGCTCGGGTGGCGGAAATTCGCCGGGAAATCGACCGCAGGGCGAGGGATTGGAGCATCCGCGTGACGGCGTTGCCGGCGGATTTACCCCGGGTGGGGCGACCGTCTGAGGCGGATTCTGAACCGCCAGAAGCCCGTCGGATTCGGGGGTTGCCTCCTAAGGTCCAGGTGATGCCCCTGGATCAAGACGGTAATTCCTACAGTTTCCGCATCGACGCGGTGGAGGTGCGGGTCGCCAGACGGGAGGATCGGCTGTGGGTGGCGATCGCGGATTTGCAAACGTTGAAAACCTTGAAAATTGAAGTGGACGGCCGCGGCGGGCGGGTGCAAATCGGAAACGTGCTGGTGGGGGCGGCGGACGGGGAACGCCTGTTCTTTCAAGGGCCGGCCGAGGGCTGCGGCGGCGTGATCGTTTACCGGGAGAGTCCCCCGAGGGTGGAATTGAAATTGCGCGATCGCTCCGAGGCGATCGTTGTGTAGGCCCCCAAACTTCGGACAAGTTGAGAAATGATACAAATTCACCTTGCCACCACCCCGGAGGTGGTACAACGGGGGAAAACACACGGGAGATACCGATATGCAATTCCAGACCGTCATGCAGGAAGCCTGCTACGAAAAAGTGACCACCTGGATGCGGGAACTTTACGGCAAGTTTCCCTGCGCCAGACAGGACGTCCCGGGACTGGCTCTATTTATGGGGTCGGCCTTGGTTGAGGTGTTCGTCTTCCCCTGGGGGAAAGATGACGCCATCATCAACGCCCGTTCCTACGTCGTCACGGGGACGGAAATCACCCCGGATTTGATGCGGTTTCTGCTCCGAGAAAATAGCAACATGAGATTCGGTGCCTTCGGCATCGACGAGCAGGGCGACGTGTTGTTCGAGCATACCATCGTCGGCTCGACCTGCGACAAAATCGAACTGGAGGCGTCCGTGAATGCGGTGTTGGAGATCGCCGACGATTACGACGACAAAATCGTAGAACGGTGGGGAGGGATGCGGGCGCTCGATCGAATTCGCTAATTCGCTAAGATTGTCCCCCGGGTTTCTTGATCTGAAACCCCGACCCGTTGAATGGATAATGTTGGGTTGACACTCCTCGCCCTCGCACGGACGAGGATTCTTGCTTCACAGGGAGCGGAGTTGGAGATATAGCAGTCGCCACGACGCTGAGGACGAATCTCAATTACTCCCAGAGAGATTGATCATTCCCGGCGTGTAACCACGCCAGCGCTCGTTGCTATAGGGTTTCGAGGCTTGTTCGCTCCCGCACTGCCATCGTTTCCCCGGCATGACGGGCCACTCCCCGGGTGGTGTCGATCGACAACATCGACCACCGCACCGGGGCGATCGCCCTGGCGGCAATTCGTATCGTTCCGGAGGATTTTGATCTCGCCGACGAGGTGTTGCGGTTGCACCGGATTCTGCCAAGCCGTCAAACGACAAGGAAGCCGGCCGTTCCCGACGCCCGACTCCCAATTCTCTGCCGCCCCTTAACTGGCTTGCCGAGAGGCGATTTTTTCAAAATAAGCTTGAGTTTGTTGGAGCAACTGCTCGCGACTATCCTTAGCTTGTGTCAGCGGCGGAACCAGGTTGCGAGCCTGCAACGTCATGTGGAGCTGAAGGTCAGCCACATATTCGCTAACATCTTGACGAAGTGAACAAGCTGGGTATCTGTCCATATCTGAGTTCAAAGTGCTTCTCGTCTCTCAATCTTAAGGTGTTCCGAATCACTTATAGAAGGTATCATGCCTGTCAAAGCTCTCAACCATCCTCGTAATGATCTTTAATCTTCGCGACTCGTTCGGTTACAATCCTTTACGTTTCAACGGTGGGTGTCAAGCCGAACCGACGTTTGACCCGCCGGCGAGGAATTGGAATCGAAACGCCCGAGTCCTGTTTAACCCAAAACTTTTCTGGGTAAACTGAAGTCAACTTAGAATAGCCGGACTGCCGAAGAACCCCGAAAATCAACAAAATGCCCAATTTTATCGGGGTTGGCCCGGATTGCTGAGATGAGGGTCTGGGTGAAGTGTTCTTTTCCCAGTTTTTTGAGAGTGGCTCAGGCTCAGTTTTAAAGACGACGACCAGTGATTCATCAAGGAAGGTGTCCTTCAAATGGCAAACATCATCGGTACTTCTAGCCCGGATACATTATTTGGAACCTCGGAATCCGATCGGATTCAAGGCTTGGAAGGAGACGATCTACTTTTGGGGTTGATTGGGAATGACTCTCTGTTTGGAGGTGACGACAATGACTCGCTCTTGGGGGGTCGAGATGATGACCGTCTCGAAGGGGGGGGCGGAAATGATACCCTGTTCGGCGAATTGGGAAATGATACGCTAGACGGGGGCGAAGGGGACGACTTCAACCTCGGGAACGTAGGGGACGACGAAATACGGGGCGGGGGCGGAAGCGATACCCTCTACGGAGGCCAAGGAGCAGATACCCTCTTCAACGACTCCGGAGATGACCTACTGTTCGGCGATCGCGACAACGATATTCTTTATACTGGTTTCGGACTCAACACGTTGACGGGGGGGGCGGGAGCCGATTTATTTGTCATCGGTTTGGGTTTGAACGGGGGCCGGGCTGATATCATCACCGACTTTCGCTCCGGCTTCGACCTGATCGGGTTGGCCGACGACCTGGAATTTGCCGATTTGGAATTCCTGCAGCAGGGAAACGACACCCTCATCCGCGATCGCGAAACGGGAGAGCAACTGATCCGATTGCAAGCGACGGACAGCACCAGCCTGAGCAGCGCCAACTTCACCCAATCCATCGGCACCATCACAGCCGTCCTGGAATTTGGGGAAGACCAGACCGAGGTTGATGAAAATTCGATCTTGCAGGTTCCGATCGTCCGCACCGGCTCTCCCCTGGATACGGTGGGCGCCGGATTGGTCGTGACTGCCTCGAACGAGGATATTGTCGCCGACGTCTCCGTGGTGTTTGAACCCTTTGAAACGTTCAAATTCGTCACGGTACCCCTGGTGGATAACGACACATTTCAGGGGACGCGATCGGTGACGCTGGCCCTAGCCGATCCGATCGGGGGAGCCACCATCGGCGAACAAAATCAGTTTTTAATCAACATCGAGGACGACGAATCGCCCCCGCCTCCGGAACCGCCCCCGCCTCCCCTGCCTGAACCGGAATTTTTTTCCGGCACCGTGCCGTCGAGTTCCACCGTCAGCGTGTCCGTCTCCCCTGGAACCGTGCAGGAAGACAGCGGCAATAGTTTGGTTTACACCTTCACCCGGACTGCCGGTTCGATGGGCATCCCCCTCGCCGTGGATTTTAGCATCGGCGGCAATGCCATTTTCGAGCAAGACTACACCGCGACCGGGGCGATCGCCTTCGACGGCGAGCGGGGTCGGGTCGGGTTCGACGCGACTGAAGCCCAGGCTCAAATTGAGATTACCCCCATAGCCGACGATGCCTTCGAGCTCGATCAAATCGTCGAGATCGAACTCGATGAAGCGGGAGATTTATATACCGCCAATCCCGATGCCAATACGGCCACGGGGACGATCGCCGACGACGACCCGCCCCCCGATCCCCCGGCCTACGATTTCACTCAAACTAACTTCACCGTTTTTGAAGGCAATCCCGACGATCCGCGGACGGCCGAGATTACCATCGAGCGCTCTTTCGATACGGAAATCGAATCCCGGGTCGATGTGGTCATCACGCCACTAACGGCGACTCCGGATGAGGATTACGTCCCCACCCCCGTGCCGACCCCGGTCCGGTTCGAGATCGGCCAAACCGAGGCGGTGGTGATGATCGAACTAATTCCCGACGAGGACGAGGAACCGGCAGAAACGGCCCGCTTGTCGTTTGACAATTTCTTCATCGACACTGCATTGGGGGAAATCGAGGGGGGACAATCCGGCCTGACCAATCCGGAAGCGATCCTGACGATCAATGACGATGACGGGACGCTGACCTACGACTTCAGCAATAATTTGTTTACGGCCCTGGAAGGGATCGACACGAATACTACGAATGTGGTGACGGTCAATCGCACCGGAAAAATTTCCGAACCCTCGTTCGTGACGGTCCAGTTGAGGGGCGGCAGTGCGGTTCTGGGAGAGGATTTTGAGCCGGCATCAGTCACTCTCAATTTTGAGGCGGATCAGGTTTCCCAAACCGTCCCCATCACTATTTTCGGCAACGATATTGTCGAGTCGAACCGAAGCGTGAATCTGTCTCTGATTCCCGAGGAGGGTCAGCAAGTCGGGGAAATCAATCCCACCGCCGAGTTTTTGATTCTCGATGACGACGACATTCCCACCTATGACTTCAGCCAAAATTCCTTTACGGTGAGTGAAGCCGCGGGTATCAGTAATGTCGTGACCGTGACCCGGTCGGGCAACACCTCGGAGGCTTCATCCGTCGATGTCATCCTGGAAGCCGGGACGGGAGCTGCCGGTCAGCCAGGAGAGGATGTGGTCGAGACGCGAGTGACCGTGGACTTTGCCCCGGAAGAAACGGTGCAAACCGCGCCGATCACAATTATTGACGACGAAACGGCGGAACCCACGGAGGCGATCGCCCTCTCTTTTGACAACTTCGAGCCGACCGGACAGAGTGGCAGTACGACTCCCACTTCGAGGTTGTTGATCCAAGATAACGACTCGCCCCCGGTTTACAATTTTGCCGAACCGGCCTACGCGGTGGAGGAGGGAGATGACACCAACACCGTCAACGTCGTCGAACTGCTGCGATCGGGGGACGTGACTATCGAATCGTCGTTAAATGTCATTTTGACGGGAATTTCGGCGACCGCCGGCAGCGATTTTACGGAGGGTCCGATTCCGATCCAGTTCGGCATCGGGGAAACCAGCCAGATGGTCCCGGTGGAGATCCTCGGAAATACCTTGGTGGAAGGTGACGAAACCCTGGAACTGAGCCTCACCAATTTTAGGGAAATCGTGAACGGACAGGAGCGGATGGAGGGGGCGGCGGGAACGCTGAACCCGACGACGGAGTTGACGATTCTCAATGACGACGTGGAGACGGTGACGCTGGAGGCGATTACGGCTGAGGCGATCGAGCCGACCATCGATTACAACCAGACGCCGCCGGTCGTCACGGAAGGCAGCAGCGCGGCGATCCGGATCAACCGCGCCCCGGATACGTTCGGCAATCTAACGGTCAATTTGACCCTCTCGGGCAACCGTATTTCCTTGGATGACTACCAACTGCAAGTCGGTGACACCGTGATTCCCACGGACGGCTCGACGGCGACGGTCACGATCCCGGCCGATCGCACCAGCGTCGATGTCCAGTTGGTTCCCCTTGACGACTCCCAGGCGGAAGCGGACGAATCCTTGAGCTTCCGTTTGGCTGCGGGGAATTACACCGTCGATCCGGACTTCAACCAGGCGACCCTGACCATCTTGGCTAACGATACGGCGGTGACGCGGTTGACGGATACGACGGACACCGGCGAAACGGCCTACTTCGCGAGGGGCGAGGGGTCTTTGCGGCAGGCGATCGCCAACGCCGAGAGTTTGGCCGGTTCCGATCGCATCACCTTCGAGGGCGAGGCGCTCTCGGGTACCCTCGACCTGGTGGGGACCCTGCCGAATCTCGACAGCGACATTTTCATCGACGGCCCCGGAGCCGGCAATTTGACGATTCGACGAGGCGCGGATGCCACGGAGGAATTCCGCATCTTCACCGTCAACGGCGGGACGATCGTCATCGAGGGGTTGACCCTGACCAACGGTTTGGCACCCGGAACTGACCTCGAAACCGAGGGGGGGACGACCTCCGGCAGTCGGGGGGGGGCCGTCAGCATCACGTCTACAAACAGTGACGTTACGGTTGAAAACAGCGTCATTCGGGACAACCAGGCGAACAACGGGGGTGCGATCGCCAACTCCGGCACCCTGAACGTCGTCAACAGCGCGATCGTGGACAACCTGGGGGTCAACGGTGGCGGCATCATCGTCATCGACGGGAGCGTGAACGTCACCAACAGCACCATTACTGGCAACAACGCGGAAATCGGGGGGGGAATCTTCAACTCCGTCGCCAACCTCACCGTCACCAGCAGCACGATCGCCAATAACAGGGCCATCACCAACGGCGGGGGCATCCGCAACATCGGCGGAACTGCCAACTTGAGGGATGTCCTGATCGCCCAAAATACGGTGGGCGAAAACGGCAACGCCCCCGATGCGTCGGCGGCGGCGGAATTCGCGTTCAACAGTGGTGGCGGTAATTTGATCGGGGACGGCAGCGGTGCGGCGGGTTTGACCGACGGGGTAGACGGCGACATTGTAGGAACTGCGGAGGAACCCATCAACGCCCTGATCGGTCCGCTGCAGGACAATGGGGGGCTGACCCCGACGATCGCCCTGTTGGAAGGCTCCCCGGCTATTAACGCCGGAGATGGCACCTTCGGCGATCCCTTTGTCGATCCGGGAGAATTCGACCAGCGCGGGCCGGGATTCCCCCGCATCGTCAACGATGTCATCGACATCGGAGCCTTCGAGTCGGATTTTTAAGGAAAAATTGACAATTGATAATTATCAATTGTCAATTATTAATTATCAATTGGTTTTCTTCCCCGACTCCCGACGTTACGGAATCGGTCCGTTGGCGGCGGCTCGGGCGGCAGCGGCCTCGTCGGGGTGGATGTTGAGGCGGGTCAAATTGATGCGGCCTTTGCTGTCAATTTCCCGCACCTTGACGATCACCTCGTCCCCGATCGCCACTTCATCTTCCACCCGGGGCACCCGGTAGTCCGCCAGTTGGGAGATGTGGATCATCCCCTCTTTACCGGGCAGGACTTCCACGAAGGCGCCGATGGGAATGATCCGCGTCACCCGGCCCGCGTAGACGTCGCCGGCGTTGAGCTTGCGGGTCATGCCCTGGACGATCTGGTAGGCACGGGCCGCTTTTTCGCTGTCCGTGGAGGCGATCGTCACGGTTCCGTCATCGTCGATGTCGATCTTGACGCCGGTTTCCTCGGTGATCCCCTTGATTGTTTTGCCACCCGGGCCGATCACTAGCCCGATCAGGTCGGGGTCGATCTTGAGGGTTAGCAGGCGGGGGGCGTAGGGGGACAGGTCGGGCTGGGGCTTGCTGATCACCTCGAGCATTTTTTCGAGGATGTGCAGCCGCGCCGGTTTGGCCTGGCCGATGGCGTCGGCGACCACTTTCAGGGGCAGGCCGGTGATTTTCATGTCCATCTGCAGGGCGGTGATGCCCGTATCCGTACCCGCCACCTTGAAGTCCATGTCGCCCAAAAAGTCTTCGATGCCCTGGATATCGGTGAGGATGCGAACCTCTTCTCCTTCCCGGATCAGGCCCATCGCCGCGCCGCTGACGGGTTTGGCGATCGGGACGCCGGCGTCCATGAGGGCGAGGGTGGAACCGCAGACCGAGCCCATCGAGGTGGAGCCGTTGGAGGAGAGCACCTCGGACACGATGCGGATCACATAGGGGAACTGTTCCCGGGTCGGCAACACGGGCAGCAGGGCCCGTTCGGCTAAGGCGCCGTGGCCGATTTCCCGACGACCGGGCGATCGCATCGGTTTAGTTTCCCCGACGGAGTAGGGGGGGAAATTGTAGTGGTGCATATAGCGCTTTTCGTCCTGGGGGTGCAGGTCGTCGAGATCCTGGGCGTCGCCGGGGGTTCCCAACGTCGCGATGGAGAGCACCTGGGTGAGGCCGCGGTTGAACAGGCCACTGCCGTGGACGCGCTTGGGCAGGAAGCCCACCCGGCAGGAGACGGGGCGCACCTGGTCTAACTTCCGGCCGTCCACCCGCACGCCTTCTTCGACGATTTGCTGGCGCATCAGTTGTTTGGTGATGTCCTTGAAGATCGTCCCCACCGCCTTGGGGTTTTCGGCGGTCAACAGTTGCAGGGGGTCGTCTTCGGGTTTTTCGGCGATCGCGCTGACGACGTGTTCTTCTTTGATGGCGTCGAGGGCCGTATCTCGCTCTACCTTGCTCAACTCAAACTGGGACAAAACCTGTTTCACCGGTTCCGCCACCCGTTCGCGGATGAACTCGATCAGGGTCGGGTCTTCCGGCAGCGGTTCTTCCACCGCCTGTTCGATTCCCAATTCGGCAATAATTTCCTTCTGGGCTTTGATCAGGTCTAGAACCGCCTCATAGCCGAAGTCGATCGCCTCGATGACGTCGTGTTCGGGCAATTGGTTCGCCCCGGCTTCCACCATCACCACCCCATCGGGGGACCCGGCGACCACCAGATCCAAGTCGCCGTTGCGGATTTCTTTGTAAGTGGGATTGATGATAAAATCGTCCCCCACCAGCCCGACGCGCACCCCGGCCATCGGCCCGTAGAACGGAATCCGAGCCAGCAACACCGACACGGAGGCGCCCGTCACGGCTAAGACATCCGGCGGCACCTGCTCGTCCATCGATAGGGTGGTGGCCACGATCTGGATGTCGTCCCGAATCCACTGGGGAATCAACGGACGCAGGGGGCGGTCAATCAGACGACTCGTCAGGGTGACGCGGTCGGGCGGACGGCCCTCCCGACGCAAAAATCCGCCGGGAATGCGCCCCCCGGCGTACAGTCGCTCTTCGTAGTCCACCAACAGGGGGAGAAAATCAATTCCCGGTCTTCCTTCGGCACGGGTTGCGGTGACGAGAACTGACGTATCTCCCGATTCGATCAAGACGGCTCCACCCGCCTGAGGCGCTAGTAAACCTATCTTCAGCCGAATATCCCGTCCATCAAAGGATATTGACTTTTCAATTTCTTCCATGTATTCTGTCTTCCTTCTACCACAAATTCTCACATTTTCGCCATCGGAGCACCTGACCCGAAACGGGGGAGCCATCCCAGGTTCCCACTCGTGCGGTCGTCGTGCGCCCGGGGTCGGTTCCATACTTCTCAATTCCGTCGTCGGCGATCGGAACCCCCGTTGTTGACCTGGGTCGAGAAGTGTCCGCACCCCCCCCGAGCTCTCGTGACATCCCCCATCATCTTGACACAATTGGCATTTTCAAGGTTGATGTCGGGCTAACTGTCGGTCAGACTCAATCCTGAAACCCGGATGTCCGCCGTTTGCAAGATTTACAAACAATTGGGGCGATCGGGTGTTTTTCCAGCAGTTAGGGGTCGGCTCTTAGATATTGGCATCTATTTTAGATCATTTCTTGAAACTTTCAACGCGGAGTCCGGCGACGATCGCATTCCTGAGAAAGTCGGGAATTTTCGCCCCGGAAGTCGCTCCTCCATTTCGGCTCGAGCGATCGCCACCTCATCGATCGCCCGCCCCATCGCCCTCGGGGGAGTGTAGCGCTGCGCGTGGTTCTCGAGAATCGGTATTCGGGAGCCTTGAGAACTCAAACCCCCTGAAAATAAAGGTTGTGGAGTTTTCGGGGCGGCTTCGATCCGGTTAACACACGAGGGCTCACCATTGGGAAAAGCGGATTTTGGGGAAATCTGACCGTTTATTTCCGCCGAGACAAACGGCCGCGATCGCCCGCAAACAGATATGATAACTTACAATAAAGCCGTCGATCGCCGCAGTGGGGGCAATTTTTTGATGTCAGTCGAGTCGGAGATCGACTCAACTCTCCGGCCGAACCGATCTCGACCGATCGACCCAATTGGGAGTGCACAGGATTAATTCGGATGGCAATTTTACACGGAACCTGGCGGATTCAACCCCCAGAAAATTATGTTTTGATTTGGGGGGAAACCTGGCGCCGACTCGCCCCCGGCGACCGTCTGAAGGTCGGGGAAATTGCCCCCCACCCCTTCGTTATGGGCCGGGACGAACTGTCGGATTGGCCCGCGATCGGCCAGTTGGACCTGACATTATCTTCCGCCGAACCGGTTACAGAAGCGATCGCCGCACCCACCCAATGGAACCCGGCCACGGGGGAAATCTCGCCCCTCCACTCGGCCGCGGCCCCGGAAGATGGCGACGTCTGCCTCTACCCCTGGAAAATCGAAGCATTCCGCCTCGCCCCCGCCGAAGCCTTTAAGTTATTTCAATCCCTGCCCTTGGGGGCGATCGATCCGGACTGGCTGGGGGCCGACCTGCGATTTTGGTCCCACGTCGCCCGCTGGGCCCTCGATCTCCTCGCCCGACGGAAATTTTTGCCCGTTTTGACGGAAAATAATATCGCCCGCTGGCGACCCCTCCTCGACAGCGCCACAGACCGCGCCCGACTGCTGCAATTCGCCCGCCAAATGCCCGCCGCCTGCCGGATGTACGGACTCGAAACCGAATTTCGGTCGAACGGCCCCTGCATCCCCCGACCCGCCCCCGCCCGGGAGTTGCTGCTGGAGGTCCTCGGCGAAATCGTCGATACCCAAATCCGCCCGGTGGCCCGGGAAGTGGAACGGAAGGCCCTCGCCAACACGGCCCTTTTGCAACCCGCCGTGGAAGGGTGGCTGCGGGGTTTGGCCGGGGATGCCGCCGGGGTGGAGGCCTCCAATTCCGACCGGGAAGGGCTCCGCGCCAGCCTGGAGAGTTGGACCTCGCCCCTGCAACAGTCCGTCGCAGATCTGACCCAATTTCGCGCCGGATTCTCCCTCAAACCCCCCGGGGGCAAAACCAAAACCTGGCGGTTGGAATACGGCCTGCAGGCGATGGACGATTCCGATTGTGTGGTGGATGCCGAAACCGTCTGGAATCATCCGGTGGAACGCTTCACCTGGGAGGGGCGGACGGTCCGCAATCCCCAGGAGACGCTGTTGGGGGGGCTGGGACTGGCCTCGAAACTCTACCCGGCGATCGAATCCAGCTTGCAGGAGGCCCGCCCCCGGGTCTGCACCCTCACTTCCCAGCAGGCCTACGAATTTATCACCCGCGTGGCTTGGCGGTTCACTGACAGCGGTTTGGGGGTGATTTTGCCGCCGGGACTGACGAACCGGGAGGGCTGGGCGAGTCGCCTGGGGTTGAGTATCCGCGCCACGGCCCCCAAGGGCAAGTCGAACGGGCGGATGGGGTTGAAAAGTTTGTTGAATTTCAAGTGGGAACTTTCCATCGGCGGACAGAGGATTTCTAAGGCGGAATTCGATCGCCTAGTCGCCCGAGAAAGTCCGCTGGTGGAAATTAACGGGGAGTGGGTGGAATTGCGCGATCGCGACGTGAAAGCCGCCCAGGCTTTTTTTGCTACCCGAAAAGACCAGATGACTCTATCTTTGGAAGATGCCCTGCGGCTGGCGACGGGGGACACCCAGACGGTGGAACGGCTGCCGGTGGTTAATTTTGAAGCGGGGGGAAAATTGCAGGAGTTGTTGGATGCGTTGACGGACAATCGCTCCATTAAAGCGATCGCAACTCCCAAAACATTTCGGGGGGAATTGCGCCCCTACCAAGCCAGAGGTTCGGGTTGGTTATCATTTTTAGAACAGTGGGGGTTGGGCGCCTGTCTGGCGGACGACATGGGTTTGGGAAAAACTATCGAATTGATCGCTTTTTTGCTGCATTTACAGGAACAAAAAATCTTGGAACGCCCGGTTTTATTGGTCTGTCCGACTTCGGTTTTGGGCAATTGGGAGCGGGAAGTGAAGCGGTTTGGGCCGACGCTTTCCACCCTCGTCCACCACGGCGACAAGCGATCGAAGGGGAAAAATTTCCCCAAGGTTGTTAAGGATAAAAATTTGGTGATTACCAGCTATGCCTTGACGTTCCGGGACGAGAAAGAATTGCAAAGCGTCAACTGGCAGGGGGTGGTTTTGGATGAGGCTCAAAATATCAAAAATCCCGAGGCGAAACAGTCCAAAACCGTGCGGATGTTGGAGGCGGATTTTAAGATCGCCCTGACGGGGACTCCGGTGGAAAATCGCCTGTCGGAATTGTGGTCGATTTTGGAATTTTTGAATCCGGGATATTTGGGACAGAAGGTGTTTTTTAACCGCCGATTTGCCATTCCCATCGAAAAGTACGGGGATACGGAGTCTTTGCAAACGTTGCGATCGCTCGTCCAGCCGTTCATTTTGCGGCGTTTGAAAACTGACAAAGATATCATCCAAGATTTACCGGAAAAACAGGAAAATACCGTGTTTTGTTCTTTGGCGGTGGAACAGGCGAGTTTGTATCAAAAATTGGTGGATACATCTTTATCGGAAATCGAGTCCGCCACGGGAATTCAGCGACGGGGGATGATTTTGGGTTTGTTGGTGAAGCTGAAACAGGTGTGCAACCACCCGCTATTGTTGGGGGCGAAATCTAAGGGGAAAGGTAAAAAAGAGAGTTTGCCGCCCCAGCAGTCGGGGAAATTGCAGCGACTCAACGAAATGTTGGATGAGGTTTTATCGGAGGGCGATCGCGCTCTGATTTTTACCCAATTTGCGGAGTGGGGAAAGCTGCTGAAACCCTATTTGGAACAACAGTTGAAGCGGGAGGTTTTGTTTCTTTACGGGGGGACTCGCAAAGCACAGCGGGAGGAAATGGTCGATCGCTTCCAGCAAGATCCGCAGGGGCCGCCGATCATGATATTATCATTGAAGGCGGGCGGTGTGGGTCTGAATTTGACCCGGGCAAATCATGTGTTTCATTTCGATCGCTGGTGGAATCCGGCGGTGGAAAATCAGGCGACGGATCGCGTTTTTAGGATTGGACAAACTCGCAATGTGCAGGTGCATAAGTTTGTTTGTACGGGGACGTTGGAAGAGAAAATTCACGATTTGATTGAAAGTAAGCAGGCGTTGGCGGAACAGGTGGTGGGTTCTGGGGAGGATTGGCTGACGGAGATGGATACGGATCAGTTGCGGAATTTGTTGATTTTGGATCGGAGTGCGGTGATTGAGGAGGAATAAAAATCCGCAGATTACGCAGATTTCACAGATTTTAATTTTGTGGGGGATTGGGGTGGGGGGGATTGATGGGATTGTAGGGGCGAATGGCATTCGCCCTCCGGCGATTGAGGAGATTATTGGTGAGTTAAAATTATGGTTAATTATAATAGTGAAACGGATCGGGAATGGTGGACGCAGCAGTGGTTGGATATTTTGAATCGCTATCGGTTTAAGAAGCGGTTGGAACGGGCGCGGAATTATGCTAGACAGGGTAATGTTTTGAGTATTGAGTTTAGCGATCGCCGGGTTTTGGCGAAGGTTCAAGGGACGCAGCCGGAACCCTACGAAGTGGCGTTGTGGTTGGATGTTTTTGGGGATGAGGAGTGGGGATATGTGATCGAGACGCTATCGCAGCGGGCGATATTTTCGGCGAAGTTGTTGGCGGGGGAAATGCCGCAGAATATTGAGGATGTTTTTGCACAGAATGGGTTGCGGCTGTTTCCGTTTAATTTGGATGAGGTGCATTCTCAGTGTAGCTGTCCGGATCAGGCGAATCCTTGTAAGCATATCGGGGCGGTGTATTATATGTTGGGCGATCGCTTCAGTGAAGATCCGTTTGTGTTGTTTCAATTGCGGGGGCGGATGAAGGATGATATAATAGCAAAATTGCGGCAGTTGAGGGGGTCGGGAGAGGGGAAAAAAGTCGCAGAAACTGAAGAAATAACGACTCAAAAAATTGATTTCGATCCGCCGTCTGTGGCGGGTTATTGGGAGTATAACCAACAGTTGGAACCGTCTTTGGTGGTGATTTCTCCGCCGCCGGGAAGCGAGACGGTTTTGGACGTTTTGGGACCGATTCCGCTGGCGGCGGCGGTATCGAAAGAAGGGGGGCGATCGGCGACGGCGGCGGATGTGGTGATGCAGTATTTGGATACCGTTTATAAGAATGTCAGCCAGCAGGCGGTTTTGATGGGGTTAAATCGGGAATCGGACGGTTAACGAAGCAACAGAAAAGAGAGAACCACGGCGGGAATGTCGTCGGGAGAATCGATGATGCGATCGGGGTGATGTTTGACGAGAGAATCGACAGAATTGAAACCCCAGGTGACGGCGACACTATTGACTTTTGCTTTCTTCGCAGCGTCGATATCTCGCGTTTCATCCCCCATATAGATGGCATAACGTTTGTCAATTTTTTCTCGCTCGATTAGGCGGTTGATGATGTGGTGTTTTCCGAATAAACTGGATTCGGAACAAATCCCGTCGAACTGTTCTAAAACGCCTTCTTGTTTCAAAACTAATTCGACGTTTTCTTTCGAGTTAGAGGTGATGATATAAAGTTTGTATCCCTCATATTTTAAATCCAAGATAGCCCGCAAAACTCCCGGAAATAGAGCGATCGCGGATAGGTTATCCCGCAATTCTTCCCTCACCCGTCGCAGCAATTTGGGAATTTTGAAGATCGAAACACCCGATCGCCGGATAATGTCCCAGGAACTCATGTTTTGTAATTCCGTTACATCGTCGTATTCGACCGCTGGATATCCAAATTCTTCGGCTAGGTCATTGGTGATGGTGACGATGACATCGAGGGTATCTGCCAAGGTTCCATCGAAGTCAAAGATAATGGTTATTGGAGTGCGATCGCGCATGGGGGTGGAGGGTGGGGGGTATGATACCTCACCACTATAGCAATTTTATCAATTGATTGGTCGGTCAGTTTGTTAAAGTTGGTAACAAACTGGGAAGTTATTCACGGGAAAATTGCCAAAATCTCCACCCAGAAGACATTTTTGCGACTACATCCAGCCCAAATCGGCTTTAACCGTATTGACTGCAATCCTAACATTAGTCGCCCCCATCGAAATTTTATAGGGATTGTCGGGATTTTTGGGGTTGGGGTCGATGGTGACGACATTATTTTTCCACAGGTGACTTTCTCTCGACCAGTCCAGTTGGGAGAGTTTGGAGATGCGATCGCGATCGAATTCGTGTCGTTCTTTATCATAAGTCAAATACAGTAACCGCCCCAGAATTTCCAACCCGACCCGCCAAGCCAGCAACGATTTTTCCTTGAAATTGGCAATATCATCGACGGTCAATTCATCGACGCTGCGATTGGCGATATATTGGGCGATCGGACATTCCGAAAAAAACTGATTCAGACATTGCCCGAGTTCGTGGGATGCCATGTCAACGTCGTAGTCTTCCAGGACGCTATCGGGATTTCCGGTAAATGCAAAACTGACCAAATTGACGATATAAACATTCGTATAAATTAACTTGTGTTTCGTCGAGGGCGTTTTTTTGACCCGCTCCGTTTTTCCGGCGAACATGGAAACGCTGGAAATTAAATTTTTCATGATGCCAATGGTGCCGGAATATTCACCAAAAGAATTCAGTAAGGATTGGTCAAGTTGTCGGGTTTGCGCCATATCTCGAAAATCGGTCTGACATTGCTTAAAACTCCCCTCCAAAACCAGGGTAATTGGAAAATGGTTTTTGGCAATTAAAGGGGCGCGATCGCTCAACATTAATTCTTTTATCGCCTGATATCGATGCTGTCCGTCCGTGATATCCAATTTTTTATCTAGGGGAATTGCCGCGAAACAAATCCCCCGACCCAATTCGATAATTTCGATATCTTCCGGATCGATATTAGCCGTCAACGTCCCCAAAATCCAAGGTTTATCTTTATTGACGCGATGAAGAATATACTCTTTAATTTCCGCCGCATGACCTTTTACCACCGGGCGATTTTTCCCGGAGTCCGGGTCGTTTCCATGAGAAGGTTTAGCCTGTAAAAAAGTAATCAAATCCTGAGCGCGAACATTGATTTGAATCATCCGCCGCTTTCCTTGCTGAAAAATCAACCCCAGATAGCAATTATAATCACTATCGTATTGGTCATAAAGGGGAAAGATGATCGGGGAGATTTTGGGCGTGGACTCTGAATCATTGTGATTGATATCGTTCATGACGGACCGAGATGTTTAGACTATCTCTATTTTACATGAAAATGTCTGGCCCCCAAACCCCCAATTCTGGGGGCTTCCCCCAACCCCCAAACCTCCAATTCTGGGGGCTTCCCCCAACCCCCAAACCCCCAATTCTGGGGGCTTCCCCC
>JBNGCR010000044.1:15363-33296 GCA_050045915.1 Limnospira sp. | reverse complement strand
GCAACAAACCCGAGGGGAGTTGGAAACCTCCCAAACTCAGTTGCAACAAACCCGAAGCGAGCTGGAACAGTATCATGACAAGCAATTAAAGATGAAGGAAGAACTTGTAAGGTTGAGTTTGGAGCGATCGCTCACTCATCATGAGAAAACTAGAGAAGAAGTCGAGTCCCAATTCTTAGTTTGGAAAGCATGGAATTCGTATACGATGGGTCAGTATGAAAAAATGATGGGCAATTTAAGACAAGCTTGGAAACTCCAAAGCGATTCTCCCTCCGAGGCAATTTTGAGTTGGCTGGGAAGCTTTGAGAAATTCTCGGCTGAGAACAATATACCGTTCAATTCGGAAATGTTAACAAACTTACCGGAGTGGCAAAAGTTGATGAAACGGGTAATGGCAAATAAACAATTTATAGACCACAATACAAGCTCTGAAAAGTTGCTGGTATAAATTTAATCACGTTACTGAATCTTACTTGATTGCCATGACTCACATTGAAAATCAAAATTTAATTCGAGATATTAAAGGAGACTTGGAAAGTCTCTCGATGAGGCTTAATTTGATCACGCAAGAATCGTCAATCTATTCAGATCATAGCACCCAGAATCACCCCTGTAATTCTCCAAAAAAATCTGTTTTACCCTTAGATCAAAATCATTACAAACCCAATCCGGTTAATTCAAAGCCCAAAAACCCTCGGGAACACCATCGCTTTTTGTATTATAAAAGTGTACTCACTAATCTTATAGATGTAAAAACTACTATAGGACTAGAAATAGGAGCCTTTGATCGACCTTTTTTTTCGCCAGGGCAAGGAGATATAAGCTATGCTGACTATAGGACAACACAAGAATTAAAGAAACTGGCTAATGACACTCCAGGTCACAATGCCAATTTTGTCGTTGATGTCACATATAATTTGTCAAAAATAAATTTGAGTGATATTCCCAAAAAACATGATTACATCATTGCATCTCATGTTCTTGAACATACACCAAACATGATTGGTTTTCTTGATCAAATTTCTGATTTGTTAAAAGATACGGGTTTTGCTTTTTTCGTTATCCCTGATAAGCGTTATACTTTTGATTGTCTCAAGCCCCTAACTAGCCTGGGAGAGATCTTAGAAAACCACTTTAATAACTTAGAAAGACCGTCTTTTCGTCATGTATTTAATTCCAACTATTATAATAGACCCTTAAAGCCCGGTGATGTATGGGCTGGAAAAACCAACAGCGAGTCGCTTTCTCGCATACCAAGAGATGTGAAACAACTAATTTCGACGGCGGAAAAATCTAAAAATTCATATATTGATACCCATTGCAATATTTTCACTGATGTACATTTCTATGATGTGATCTCTGAACTAATTAAATATAATCTTGTAAATTTTGCTAAGGCGGAAGTTTATCAAGCGCAGACAGGATTTATAGATTTTTTATGTATTCTCTGGAAATCAGAAAGCAAAACCTCAGATATTCATGGTTTATTTCCCGACTTAAAAAGTAGACTTATACATTCTCATTTAACGGGGTGCAACTCCTCACATCCCTAATTCCCAAAATCGATTATCTAGAGTACATTAACCGTGCTAAAATTACTATACTCGTGCCTGACTGCCTGGAAGGGGGGGTTATCCTCCCACCCTCGAAGCAATGGCGATGGGAACCCTAACCATATGTCCAGATTGTATCGGGAATCGCTCATTTTGCCTTCCCCGTTACAATTGTCTCCGGCTGGAGTATACTGTGGAAGGAATATTGAATGCCACTTGCGAGGCTCTCAAATTATCTCCCGTTGTCGCTTGATGCCGACTGTCGTCCGCTAAACCTCAGCCGAACACAGTTTCATCAAAGAGCGAACCGCTTTTTTGAATATTCTCAATCCTAAATAAGGACAAAAATTTGAGGTCAGTTTATCAATGAAAAGTTCTGTAAACTGGAATAATTTAGAAACCAAAGGAATTGTCAGAGGCTGGATATCAACTGGAAAAGGAGGTTGTGATCCTTCTGATATCGTCGTATTGATTAATGGTCAAAAATTGACTTCTGAGCAGATTAAGCCAAAAAATTTCCATAATAATAGTGACACTTTAAAGGTTAATTTTTGCTTTGATTTATCTCAATATAATTTAAAAAATGGAGATAAAATACAGTTGGCTTGGAAAGATACGGGAGAAATACTCGGAACCAGTAAATTTGTGGCTGCCAGTCCCCAATCAGATGATGATAATATATATTTGTTTATTCATATTCCAAAAACGGCTGGTACATCTTTTAGAATCGGATTAGAACAACAATTTAATCCTTCTCAAGTTATCTATGATTATGGCATTAAATCTCCAGTCACAAGTCCAATAATTAAATCTTCAATTTACGGGGAATCGGCTAGTCCATTAAGGCTTAAAGACTATGTTGATGAGAAAAAAATCAAAGTCATAGGAGGACATATAGGAGACGCTAATCAACGTGGTATAAAGCATTATTGCTATATTTTTGGTAATCGTTTAAAATTAGTTACATTTCTGAGAGAACCTATTCGGCGGTGTTTGTCTAATTATTTTCATATGTACGATCATTATGGTTATTCCGGTACTGTTGAAACATTTGTCAAACAACGACCTAATTTACAATCGAGAGTATTAAAAGATATAGATCTGGAAAACTTGTATTTTTTGGGAATCACAGAGAAATATAATGAGTCCGTTGAATTTTTTAATCGTATTTCTCAAACTTCCGTACCATCACTCAGTCTCAACAAAAACCCTAAAATTGAAAACTTTATACAAAACTTACCTCAATCAACACTAGATTTGGTTGTTGAAAATAATGCTCTCGACCTAGAATTATACAAAGCTGGTGTTCAACTGTTTGAGAGAAGATTATCAAAAAGTTGGAAATCAAACAAACCAGTGACTTATGTTAATTTTAACAAAAAGGTATCTCCCCATGAAGTTGGTAAAATCTTGTTTAATCATCAGCCAAAACCTCTCTATAATGAATCGCTGAATTTAACTTTAATTTTCTGCGCCAAAAGTGCTTGTAGCTTTGGTTTGAAGTGGTTTTTTTATCATGCTGGACTTTACCAAGAGGTGGAATCTTATCATCCTCAGCCTCATATGTATAAAGCCAAGGTTTTTATGGCAAATCCTAAATACAGAAAACAGCTCAGAGCCACCCATAAAATTATCCATTCAAATATAGTATGTTTAGTTAGAGATCCTTTTTCTCGTGCTGTCAGTAGCTACCTTCACGCCATTAAAACTGGATATGATAATCCCGACATCTCAAAATTTTTAGGAAGGAAGATAAACCGTAAAAATAGTTTTTGTTTTGATGAGTTTGTACAATATTTAAAATCACTGGATATTAGAAATTGTAATATTCATCATAAGTTGCAAGCTCATCCTTTAATTGAGATGGGTATCATCAAACCCCATCTTCTCAAAGTTGAGAACTTATTTAATGATTTTGCAAACATCGAAAAAACTTTAGGTCTTAGTCCGGCTCCACTTGAACAAATTAGCAAATCCTTAGAGTTTCATAAAAGACCAAGAGATCACGGATTTCAACAGGAGTGCCATCAAACCAAGTTCAGGTGGACTGAAGAACAATTATTTCCACATTATAAATATTTCTACTCTGAGGAGTTAGTTCGGGATATTGCTAATATTTACCGCGCTGATTTTGAGATATTTGGGTACAAGCCAGAATTAGATTTAGAGTTGACTTCTCAGGCTCCGTCTCAACCTTTATTTGCTCAAATAGAAAAAGATCTGCTCAAGTGGAGAGATGACTTAAATAAAATCAGAGGTTAATAAAGTTTCAAGCCCAACGGAGATTGTTATAATTTATAGAGTTCCTAAATGAATTGAGGTAAGCCCATAAATGAAAAGTTCTGTAAACTGGAATAATTTAGAAAGCCAGGGAATTGTCAGAGGCTGGATATTACCTGACCAAGGAGGTTGTGACCCTTCTGATATCGTTGTCTTAATTAATGGTCAAAAGTTGACTTCTGAGCAGATTAAACCTAAACGTTTCCAGAGAAATAGTGATAATCTACGGGTGAATTTTTGTTTTGATTTATCTCCCTATAATTTACAAAATGGAGACCAAATACAGTTAGCCTTTAAAGATACGGGAGAAATACTGGGAACCAGTAAATCAGGAAGTAGGGAATCCCAAAAATCAGTGACTTATGTTAATTTTGACCAAAATCTATCTCCCCATGAAATTCGTCAAATATGGCTTCGTCATCAGCCAAAACCTCTATACAATAAATCACTGAATTTAACTTTAATTTTCTGCGCTAAAAGTGCTTGTAGCTTTGGTGTAAAGTGGTTTTTTTACCATGCAGGACTATATCAAGATGTAGAATCCTACCATCGTCATCCTCATAGGTATAGAGCCAAGGTTTTTACCCAAGATCGTAAATACAAAAAACAGATCAGATCCACAAAAGAAATTTTAAATTCCCATATTTTATGTTTAGTTAGAAACCCTTTCTATCGAGCAGTTAGTAGCTACATTCATGCTATTAAAACTGGATATGATGATCCCAAAATCTCGAGATTTTTAGGAAGAAATATAAGCCGTAAAAATAGTTTTTGTTTTGATGAGTTTGTACAGTATTTAAAATCACTGGATATTAGAAATTGCAATATTCACCATCAGCTGCAAGCTCATCCTTTAATTGAGATGGGTATTATCAAACCCCATCTTCTCAAAGTTGAGAACTTATTTAATGATTTTGCAGACATCGAAAAAACTTTAGGTCTTAGTCCGGCTCCACTTGAACAAATTAGCAAATCCTTAGAGTTTCATAAAAGACCAAGAGATCACGGATTTCAACAGGAGTGCCATCAAACCAAGTTCAGGTGGACTGAAGAACAATTATTTCCACATTATAAATATTTCTACTCTGAGGAGTTAGTTCGGGATATTGCTAATATTTACCGCGCTGATTTTGAGATATTTGGGTACAAGCCAGAACTAGATTTAGAGTTGACTTCTCAGGCTCCGTCTCAACCTTCATTTGCTCAAATAGAAAAAGATCTGCTCAAGTGGAGAGAGAACTTAAATAAAATCAGAGGTTAATAAGGTTGTCAGACAAACGGAGATGGTTAGAATTTGTAGAGCCGCTCCCCAAATTAAAGCAATAGGGCGTATATAATACGCCCCTAAAGTTCTATAATACTAACAGGTTATCTCTGTTAATAGTTAATCAAATGTTGTTATTCTGAATCTGCCTCTTCTGTATCCTTAGAGGGTTTGATAACCCGGAAGTTAACCACTGTACGTGCTGGGACTTCAGTGGTTTCACCAGTTTCTGGGTTGGTTCTGGTTCTTGCTGGTTGCTCTTTGGGGGTAAATTTCCCTAAACCTCTGACGACAACTGGCTGACCACTCTCAATTTCCTGAGAGATAGCACTAAAAGCCAAGTCTAAAATCGCTCTAACTCTTTTCTTGGGAATTTTCGCTTCTTCGGCGACGCGCTGGACCAGTTCATTTGTTTTCATACCCAAAAACTCCTATGATTAGGTGGGAACAGCCAGATTATTGTTCTAACTGACTTTACTATAACAACTTTTTGTCTATGTGTCAAGTCTATAGACACAATCTAACAACAAAATCTCTGATTAACTACCACTTTGTTTGGAGTTCTAGGCGCAAACGTAAGGTACTCAAGGGGATGGTAGCGATTAGACTTAGGGAGTTAATGGAAGAAGTGTGTCCAGATTTGGAGGTCGAAATCCTGACTCTGGATATACAGCCTAACTATGTCCACGCATTTTTGGATTGTCCGCCGACCCTAGCCCCGCATCAGATTATCCATCGAATCAAAGCCTATACAGCCCGTCACCTCCGTAAAGAGTTTGAACATTTGCTGGTGCTACCATCAATATGGACTCGTTCCTACCTAGTTTCGACATCGGAGACCATCTCTCAGGAGATTATTGAGAATTATGTGAAACACCAAGGGAAAAAAGGATGAAACAAGACCCAACAGACCAGTCGATAACTATCAATGTCTCTGCTGTTGAAGTTGATAGACTATCTTGGTTAAGGCAGCTATATTGTGGTATGCTACCCTAAGACAAATATCAATAGATGGGTTAGATACTGCATTACAGTCAATCAAATATAGTAAATTAGCTGGGAAAAACTTAGAGATTGAAATTATGACCGAATTCTCTGAAAAATTACCAAATAATACATTTTTATTGATTCATATCCCTAAAACGGCTGGGACTTCTTTTAGGTCTCAAATCGAAAAAAAAATCAAGTGTATTTTTGAGTATGGGGCTGACCCAAAAACTTCCCCATTGGTACATGAGACGATAGATAAAGGTGACTTAACATCTTTTGTGAAATCATTTAAATCGGAGGGCTTTGAAGCTGTATATGGTCATTTTGAGATGGCTAAGTATCAGCCAATTGTAGACGACACGACAAAATTTGCTACTTTCTTGCGACACCCAATTCAGCGCTCTATATCTAACTACGAGCATTTTCGTAGACATTATGGGTATGATAAATCTATGGAGGAATTTTTCAGCAATCCCCATTTTTCTAATCAACAATCTAAAGCCCTTGAGGGGATAGAACTTGACCAGCTATTTTTTATAGGAATTACTGAGCGCTATAGTGATTCTATTAAACTATTTAATAAACTGACAAACCTTGAGATTAAGGATGTCCAAATAAATGATAATCCTCAAAAAAAAGTTGATGAGCAGTATTCATTAGATTATCAATCTTTGAAACTGATAGAAAGCAAGAACCAAAAAGACTTAGACCTATACTGTAAAGCCCAGTCAATTTTTGAGAAAAGATTTGCAGAAATCATGTAATTGTTGTGGCTGCGTGAATTTACAAAGGTGTGCCGAAAAAAGCTGGGTTCCTTCTTCCATAGCTATTGTTAGATCTAAGTCTAATCATCTGAGTTGCCATGTCGTAGACATAATGTTGCTAAGGGAACCTGGTTGCCGTCTTGCATCAGAGCTAGAATCAAAATTTCGACTTCACTGGGTGTTTCACTGATATCAATGGTTTTCACGAATCCGCTATCAAGAGCATGGGGTACATCTGGAAATACCTTAGCCACATCACCACGTTCCTGGTTCATTTTTGATTCCCCAATGATACGATCGCCGCACATAACCTGAATACCAACAGCGGGAGAATACTTGCCAAGCGCCCACCCCTTAACTAGCATATTTTCTTCATCAAAAGGCTGGTGTAGCTTTGGTGAGTCGATCGCACATCCTAAAAACGCCTCCTGATCTTCAGAAAGGAATATCGCCATCACCTGGTTCTCGTCATTATTGAGGCGAATGCTGTAATCCTGTCGGATGCGACTCAGGTTAGGATTATAATAAGGATCGTTTTTCAATAAATCTCCCCACCGCTGTTTCATTAACTTCGATTCTCGCTTAAACCGTTCTTCTTTTTCTGGGGTATCCTCATACCCGCGACTCTTAGACTCATAGTGATATAAAACCACATGAGGAAGATAGATATTTCGATATCCCTGGCGAACCAACTTCAAGCAGAAATCCACATCATTAAACGCCACAGCAAATTCTTCATCTAATCCGCCGACTTCCTCAAAAACCTCTCGCCGGCACATCAAACAAGCTCCCGTAACCGCCGAGTAGTTGTTGACATTAATCAGGTGGTTGTAGTAACCCAAATGGTGGGCCTGATAACCCTTGTGGCTGTGGCCTGCAACCCCGCCAATTCCCAATACAACCCCGGCGTGTTGGACCGTATCATCAGGATACAGTAACAAAGCACCCACCGCGCCAATGGAAGAACGTTGAGCCTGTTCTAGCATCGCTTCTATCCAGTCGGGAGTTAATACCTCGGTGTCATTATTTAGAAACAGCAGATAATCTCCCCGGGCTTTACTCACGCCGTAGTTATTAATCTGGGGATAGTTGAAAGGTACGTCGAACTCGTAACAGCTAAACCGTTCGGGTTCTTTTTGTTTCCAAGCCTTGAGAATATCCAGGGTTTCTGGTTCGTCACTGCCATTGTCAATGACCACCACTTCATAGTTTGGATAAGTGCTTTTCTCAAAAATTGACCGCAGGCAATGATTGAGTGTCGTTCCGAGATTTCGAGTTGGGATAATAATGCTAACCCGTTTGTATTCTTGGATGTGATAACGAATGGTGTACTGACCGGGCAAATTTTGATGGTCGGAAACAATTCGGGCTTTTTCCCCACGACGAATAAAGGATTCATTCAGGGCTTTTTCGGCTGCTATATAAGCATAGAGCTTACTATTGGGGTCGTAGGCGGTGGAACCGCCATGCTGTCGCCAACTGTAGAGAACTTTGGGAATATGGAAAATTTTGTCGGTTTGTTCTGTAAACCGCAAGACCAAATCATAGTCTTGGCTGCCTTCATAGCCGACTCGGAAGTTACCGACTGCATTGACAAGCTCCCGACGATATACCCCTAAATGACAGGTGTACATCCGTGCCAAGAATGAGTCAGGACACCAATCGGGTTTAAAGTATGGGAAGACTCGTTGACCGTATTGATCTAACTTATCTTCATCGGAATAAATCATATCCGCATCGGGATGTTGATTGAGTACCAGTGCCACCTCATAAAGGGCTTCTGGTGTGATCACATCATCATGATCTAACAGTGCGATATACTCTCCTGTCGCCAATTCTAAAGCAGAATTAGAGGCGGCACAAATATGACCGTTTTCTGTCCGAAAAGCGACTTTAATTCGGTTGTCTTTTCTGGCATATTCTTCGAGAATCGGTTGAACCCAAGGTTCGGTTGAATTGTCGTCTGCGATACAGAGTTCCCAGTTCGGATAAACTTGGTTAGTTACAGATTCGATCGCCTGTCTTAAAAACCGTTCAGGGGTATTATACACGGGCATAATCACACTGATAATCGGTTTGTATCCCAGATAATTAACCGCCTGAGACATTTGGCGCAAGTCAGCGGGTCTGGGCAAATTTTCCCTCAACCACTGTTCATAACTTTCTTGATCGATGGGAAACTTTTGCTCAGATGGACGAGATTTTTTTTGAGTAGGAAGGGGAAGAGGGGCGATTTCCTCCGAAGGTTTTTCAACTATAGGTCGTTCTAGGCCCTCATTTTTTTTTTGAATCACCTGCTCCAACCGAGCGGCAATTTCCCCATCATCCGGTTCGAGTTGCTGCGCCATCTGGTAAAAGACGATCGCCCCGTCCAACTGACTTTGTCGCGCCAACGTATCCGCCAACTTGACGTAAAGCTGCGCGTCATCCGGCTTAATCTCGATCGCCTTATGATAGGTTGCCACATTGTCCGGCTCCTGCTCCATCACCTGCCGGTAATATCCCAGGGCCTCTTCTAAATCTTGTTTAGCCCGCTCCCGCAGGGCATCCGCCAGCTTTTCCTGAATGGCGGGCAAATCCGACTGGGCCGCGATCGCACCCCGATAACCATCCACCGCCACTTCCCAATTTTCCAATTTCGTCGCCACCTCGCCCAAATTGTAGTGGGACCAGGGGAACTCCGGATTCAACCGCGCCGCCTCCCGGTAGGCATCCACCGCCTCATCCCAGCGCTCCAACTGTGCCAGGGCATCCGCCAAACTATTGTAAGACCAAGAATAATCCGCCTTAACGGCGATCGCTGCCCGATAAGCCTCCACCGCCTCATCCCAGCGCTCCAGCTTCGCCAGCACATCCGCCAAACCGTTGCGGGACCAGAACAGATCCGAGTCCAACCCGTTCGCCTTTTCATAGGCCGCGATCGCATCCTCCCAGGCTCCCTTATCCCGGCGCAGATCCCCCAACTTCTGCCAGATCTCGGCATTGTTCCCGTCAAGTTCCGCCGCCTTCTCGTAGAGGGCGATCGCCTCATCCCCCCGGTCAGTATTAAAGAACCCGTCTGCCAAACTCTTGTAAGCCGCGCCGTCCGCCGCATTCGCGTCCAACTCCAGCGCCCGACTCAGCACCGGAACCAGGTCAGCCCAGCGCTCCTGCCGCGCCAGCACCGTCCCCAAACCGTAGTGCGCCGGCGCCAAATTGGGGTCGAGCCCCACCGCCTGACGGTAGGCCGTTTCCGCCTCTTCCAAATTCCACTGCCGGCCGCGAATTTCCCCGATTTGGTGGTGAGCCCAGGCCCAATTCGGATTCGCCTGCAACAACTGGCGGTAAATCGCCACCGCCCCGTCCATATTTTCCTGTCCGACGAAAGCCTCGGCCAAGGATTGATAAAATACCCCCGGCTTCGGGTCGAGGGCGATCGCCTTCCGATAGGCTCCCTCAGCCTCGTTCCAAGCCCCCTGAGAAGCCTTCGCCTTGCCGATGCCGAAATAAGCCGCCGCCAGTTGCGGATCGCCCTCCAGCGCCCGCTGATAGCTCACCAGAGCCTCTTCCGGCTTCCCCTCACTCAGGCGGATATTTCCCAGGCGGACGTGATCTTCCGGGGAGGCCTTGTCCGGTTCCAAGGCCCAGGCCCGTTCCAGACAGCGGGAAGCCTCCGGGTTCCGTCCCATCCGCTCCAATACCTTCGCCAAATTGCGGTAGAAGCCCGCCACATTTTGATTCTGGGCGATCGCCTGTTGGTAGCAACCCACCGCCTTTTCCAACCGTTCTTCCTGGGCGTACAGACTGCCCAAATTGGCGTAAACCTCCGGGAACTGGGGCTGAATTTCCAGCGCCTTATTGTAAGAGCGCACCGCCGCCTCCATTTCCCCCAACACTTGCAGGGCATTTCCCTGAATTTTGTAAGCTTCCGCCAATTTCGGGTCGAGTCGCAGCGCCTTCTGACAGACCGAAACCGCCCGTTCCCACTGCTTGATCGCGCAGTAGGATTTCGCCTCTTGCAGCAGGGTTTCCGGGTTAGCCGGACGCTTCACCGGGATGCCGTTGGTTGCATTTTGAGGGGATGTCGCCTGCGGTCGGGCTGTCGCCGCAGCCAGGGTATCTTGGGGGACGACATTTCCCGAATTCGCCGTCGCGGCAGCTAGGGTGTCGGCCGGAGTCTGGGCGGTTCCCCCAGCGGCTTTCAGTTCGATCGCCTTGCGAAAATAGGAAGCGGCTTCAGGCATTTTCCCCTGCCGTTTCAGAGCTTCTCCCAAATTTTGATAAGCTGGGGCGAGAGTGGCATCGAGGCGGATGGCATTTTGGTAGCAGGTGGCGGCTTCCGTCGTCTGGCCCTGTTGCATCAAGGTATCGCCCAAATTGAGATGATCCGCGGCCGTCACGGCCTGGGGTTCGAGCAGATAGGCTTTATATTGGGTTTGCAAAGCCTCTGCCGTGCGGTTCAGTTGAGTCCAGACCTTCGACAAATTCCGGTAAGCCCCGGCAAATTCAGGCTTGATCGCGATCGCCTTTTGGAAAGCTGCGATCGCCTGTTCCCACTGTTGCGATCGGGCGTAGAGGCTGCCCAAATTGGCGTAAACCTCAGCCCAGTTGGGTTGCAGTTCGATCGCTTTCGTGTAGCGTTGTTTAGCCGCTTCCACATTTCCTCGGCGCAAGGCGACATCGCCGAGGAGCTTAAATCCCGTCGCCGCATTCGGTTGAATCTTCAATAGCTGTTCGCAAGCCTTGCGGGCATCATCAAGTTGCCCGTGCCGCAGGTAAACTTCCGCTTGTTGCTGGAGGAATTGGACGCTTTTTTCCAGGATCTCTTTGGCTTGCATGGTTTGGCTCTGATCGGACACACTCATTTCGATTCCCAAGGCTTAATTGTAATGGGTTTTGGCGCTTTGATGACAAAAGATTTTTTTATGAGATTCCCAACTGCTCGATCGCGTTGTCGAGGGAGGCTCGATTCACCCAGATATCCTCGGTGAGGGAGTTCTGGTACATCAGCGATCGTAGAGGATAGCAGGAAAAGCCGTCTCCGGTGATGGAATAGTGTTCCAACCCCAAGGCCTGAGAAATCACCCAATAGTAATGGCGATCGTAGTGCGGGGAAATGAACTCGAGGGCCTTCGTCCCGGGCCGGCAGAAGGCCAAATTGGTCAACCCGCTACCGTGGGGGCCGACGACCACTTTCGCCCGGGAGAACAGCGCCACCTGTTGGGAAAAGGACAGTTGTTCCGGCAGAATCCGCACGAACCCCAAGGGGTTCAAAACCGCCATCACTTCCTCCTCATTCAAAACCCGCCGATGTCGGGCAGTAGCGCGGCTGACGTAGATGCGATCGGGATAGTCCCCCGCATCCCCCTCCAACTGCTGCAAAAACGTCCGCCGTAGGAACTCCAAACCCCAGGGTTGCAGCCACCCCGTCGGGGAGGCGAAGGAGGGGACGAGCAACTGCCGCGCCTGGATATAGGGGACGCGATCGCTTTCGATCATTTTAGATTCGGGGATGCCGAGCCGATTCAGGGTTTCCCGCTGAAATGGCAGTTGGCGGCTGTTGACGACGAACCCATCGACGCGATCGAAATCCACCCCAGCCCGGCGCAGCAGTTCGATGCGGGGCAGTACATCTACCATCCAGTGAAAGTAGATGTGTCCGGAGAGTCCCGAGAGTACCGCCACCGTCCCATCAATTTCCTGGGGGGGAGATCGAGGGGGAGCCCGCAAAATCCAGGGTCGCTCCGGGTCGGGTTTCGGACACCCCGGCAGGGGGGCGGGATATTCCCGGGACAAGTCCGTTAACAGTCGATTATCCGGTGTCAGGGTGGCGATCGCGCGACAGACTTTCCAATAATTTTCCTGGGGGACGATCCAGGCCCGCCCGCCGGGAATAGCCGCGACGAAGGTTTCAAACGGGACTCTCACCTCCGCCGGAGATGCCGTCCGCCGCTGCAAGCCGTATCCCAAATGGGTGACTCGAAACCCGCCGAAAATCCGCCGCAAACAGGGGTTACAATCCAACCCACCGCAGCGTGGCGGAATATCTGGGAGGGTGGGGAAATTCTCCGAACCTTCCCCCGTTTCCTTCCCCAGTCGAATCGGGATATAGTGGCGATCGCCCAAATTGTTGGCTTCCAACCAATCCCGAGTGTTTTGGGGTGCGGGGGGAGAATCAACAATTCCCCATTCCCCATTCCCCATTCCCCATTCCCCATTCCCCATCTCCTCCGCTTGCAGCACTTTGCTGTAATAGTCGATCGCCAATTCCGAGTTGCCCTGCCGTTCGAGTAAACTGCCCAGCAGCCAGTACACCCGCGGCGAAAATTCGACCGTCCTGGCGATGTGGCACACCGCCAGAGCCGCCCGTTCTCGCCCCTGTTTGACGAGGCAAGTTGCCAACTCCAAATAAGTCTCGATCCGCCGGGGTCGAACCCGGAGGGCTCGTTGGTAGTACCGGATTGCCGCGTCGAACTCGCCGTACTGGTGGAGGGCGTTACCCAAGTGAAAGTAGGTCGCCTCCAAATCCTCATAAACGGCATCGGGAACATCTGGGCTTGTGTGTTCAGACCCGTCGGCGTTCTCAGAGTTCCCGATTGGTAAATCCAATTGTTGCAGGGTTTCCAAAAAGTGGGCTACCGCAATTTGTGCCAGCAGCAGTTCGTCAGACCGGGCATCGGCGGGGGTAAGGGAACCGAAGCGCCGACAAAATGCCCGCACGAATTTGGGTTCGATCGCGATCGCCTGACGGAAACAGGCCATCGCCTCGTCCAGTTGGCCGACGGCGAGGCAGGAGCTGCCGCAATCGCTGTAAAACATGATATTGTCGGGTTCGATCGCGATCGCCTCTCGGAAACAGGCGATCGCTTTTCGGTGGCAATTTTGTTGCTGCCACAATTTCCCCAAGTTGCTGTGGGCGATGGCTAAATCGGGTTTGAGGGCGATGGCGCGGCGGTAGGCGCCGATCGCTTCCCCCCTTTTTCCCAGCATCGCCTGGGCCCACCCGATATTGTTGTACACCAACCCATCTTCGGGGTCGAGAGCGATCACTTGTTCAAAAACCGCGATCGCCTCTTCAACCTGATTGTGTTGGAGTCGCAAATATCCCAGGGTATTCAAAATTTCTTTGACATCCGGACGGCGAATTCGGCCCCGTTCCAGGACTTGAATCGCCGCTTCGATCTGTCCCCGTTCGTTCAACCGCAAAGCCCAGTCGAGATAGGCCCCGGACAAATGGGGATTTCGGGCCAGCGCCCGCCGGTAACAGGGGATCGCCGCGTCGATCTTCCCCTGCCAGTGCAGCACCATCCCCAAATAATAGTGCAGTTCCCCCCATTGGGGACAGCGGGCGATCGCCTGTTCGTAAAACGAAACCGCCTCGTCCCACCACCCCACATCCCGATAGAATTGGGCGAGATAGACGTACCCTTCCGCCCGGTCGGGGGCCAGTTCCAGGGCTTTCGTGTAGGATGCCATCGCCGCGATCGGTTTCCCGAGGGCTTCTTGAACCATTCCGAGGAGTTGATAAGTCGCCACGGAATCGGGCTGTTGGCTGAGAATTTGCCGACAAATGGCAAAGGCGCGATCGGCATTTCCTTGGGCTAACTCATTCTGAGCCGACGACTGCATTTGTTCAATGCTCATTCGGGTTTCGAGGTTTGGGTGAAGTTGGGATGTCTGATTCCCGTTGAGAGTTCGAGAGGGGGACACTCTATCTGCTTGGAAAGACCTCCCACCGGATCGATTTTGACACATTCCCCTCCCCCTTCACCAACGGATTGGCTCTCCGCTCCGCGATCCGAAGTGCCACCGCCTCCAAGTTTTCGGATGTGTGTTAGAGTGTGTCTGAATTTTGGGGCTTGAGGAGTCAGACCGATGAAGCCAGTTTATGTTGTGTTGATCGCGATCGCCACCGCCATTGTCGGAGGCGGTATCGGATTGGTCGGAGGTGTAGCCCTGGGAGGATTTGGCGGTATGGCAGGAGGCACATTGCTCGGAATCTGCATCACCACGGAAACAGCCCGAGAAGAGGGGCTTTTGACGGCCGAACAGGCGACTCAACTCGTCGATCTCATCCGCCAAAATGCCGAAACAGAATTTCAACTGCCACCCGGCGAGTTGCAGGATTTAAACTGCGAAGAAGTCAGCCGAGATTTACAATCCCGATAAACTTCAGGATTTTGACCGCGATCGCGTCCGATCGGATTGGGTTATTGAGTCACAAAAATTCCCCAATCATCGACCGATGATTTGAACTCGTCGGGGGGTCGTGTCTCGCAACCTAGGGAATTGATTCTCCATCGGATTTTAAGATACAATTCGCATCCACAATTATCCAACTCGGACTTTGAAAAACCGTGCAGCGATCGCCCTCTTTTGCCAAGGCAGTCTCCGGCTGTTTTTGTAGAAATTTATAGACCCCCTCGCCTTCCGGAAAAATGAAGATCCAATCATTATTTTCGATGAATTTCGCTCCAAAAGCGTCGGGTTCTATCAACCAAAAATCGACATCGTATTTTCGGATAAAATCTCTCAGTTCCCGGGGATTTTGGGTGTAGTGGGCGCGGATCAAATCCAGGGTTCGCCGTTGCATTTGGTCAGCATAGCCAATTTGATAGGGAATGGCATATTCCCGCGCCATCAAAACCGATCGCCGCGCGAAGGTGGGGAGTTGATTGGCTTCGCCGGAGAGGGAGGCGATGACGATATCTTTGGGTTGGTTCTGGAAAAATTCGTAAATCTCGGTCATCCGTCCCTGGCGATATTTGATCAGCGGAAAATAGGGGACAAATGCAGGGTAAAATAATAGTAAAATTAAAATCAAGGACATGGCACTGCCGGACAACCATTTTTTCCATTGGAAGCGATCGCTTCTCAGTATTCCCAACAGTCGGTCAAGAATTGCGGTTAAAGCAATCGCGGTTGAAACGGCGATAATGATGCGAAAACTCAGCCCAGTATACCGACTCGGAAGGTGCAGTTTAAACAGAAAAGCGTGGGCGACAAAAAACATGAAAACGGAGGATACCAGCAGTTGTAATAATACCCAAATTCCGCTTTTTAGTTTGGCGATCGCCGGAAATTTTGCGGGAAACAGCAGCAACACCGGCAACAGTAAACCGGCACATTGGGTGGCGGGAGTAAACAGAGATTTGGGAAACATTCCGCTGCGTCGCCCGGTGAACCAAATATCGATAAAATTATCGTGAAAAAACAGACTTCGCCCGTTTGGAAAAAATTCCGGGGAACCCAGGGCTTCCGCTTTGCTCATCGTCGGCCCGAATTCCGAGGTGGCGATCGCGTAGGGAAGCAAAACCATCACGGCGACAATCAATCCGATTCCCCATAAATAGTAATTTCGATTATTGTGAGAACGGGTAAATTTCCCATTTTCAAACTTGACGAGTCTTAAAGTGAGGATTCCCAGGGCGACGAACACATATTGAGGATAAAATAATCCGACCGCGGCGACGGTGACACCCACCCCGACGAGGGACCTGCGGACGAGATAATACAAAAACGCCCAAAAAATGGGATAAATAAACGCCCTCGGCGTCCCGGAGGCGAGATCGTCTTTCATCCAGATCGCCTGATTTGTCACCAGGGAACCGACAAACCCGGCGGCGGGAATCGGCAAAATTTCGACGCATAATCCGAAGCTGTAATAAGCACAAAATAACCCCAAAATAGGGGGGATAATTTTCGCGAAGGTGAAGGGATTGATGCCCGCGATCGCCCCCAATCGATAAACCGATGTATATCCCCAGGGGGCGACGGATTGGAAGTAATCGGCGATCAGATCGTCGGGAAACAGATCGCGATCGACGAACCGCAGCATCCAAAAAATGTGCTGTCTCGCGTCGTCGTGTACCAAATTTGGGGCGGCAAACGCCTGTTTGAGGGACAGCAGGCCGTAAATGGCGGCAAATGTCAGGCTCAGGGCCAGCCAAAACTGTGTCTGAAATTTGGACACCCGATTCGGGTGTTGGATTGAACTCGATTCAGACATGGGCGATCGCTTCCAAACAAAAAGACCCCCACCACCAAGGTGAGGGTTCCATTATCGGATCGATCAAACACCCAATGTCAACTGTTTTTTACACCGGGATGCCGGATCGAACCGATTCCAAAATTAGCCAATTTCTAAATGACGACTCAGACTCGGAGTTGAGATGGGAGATCTGAGGCGGTTGGCATCTCAATTTAGTAACTGCGAGAGAAGTTACCACCGCGACGACCGCCACCGTTTCTGTTTTCGCGGGGTTTCGCCTTGTTAACTCTCAGGTCGCGACCCAACCATTCCGCACCGTCGAGGGCGTCGATCGCGGACTGTTCTTCGGCTTCCGTATCCATTTCGACGAACCCGAAGCCCCGCATCCGACCCGTTTCGCGATCAGTGGGCAACTTGACCCGCTTGACCGACCCGTACTCGGCAAACACCGCAGTTAGATCTTCTTCTGTAACCTCGTAAGAGAGATTACCCACGTAAATCGACATAAATTATCTCCTAAACCAGAGTAGCGCAGAGAGTGAGGTTCTCGGAGAGAAACTTGCCAGCACACAACGTGAAAAACTCGTTAAGACTTGAAACAAATGCTACAACCGATACTTAATCCTCCACGCATCAGTATAGCATCATAACAAAACGGTTGGGAATAGCAATTGGGGGTTTGTCTCGAATATTTTAAGATTTGCTTCAGAATTTGTCTGCCACCCGGACGGGAGCCGAGACACCAAAACGCCGATTCCGTTTGTTATGCGCCATTTTCCGAGCCATTTTTCCCGCGATCGCGCCAGCCCGACGGGAGGCGGACGAAACCTGCATGAGTTTCCCAAGAAGCAGTCGAGCCTCATGCAGGGAGTACGCCAAGGGCAGTGATTACATTGCGGAGGGCATGATCACCTTGTCGATGACGTGGATGACACCGTTGCTGCCCATGATGTCGGTTTCAACGACCGTGGCATCATTGACCATCACCATACCGTCAGCCACCGAGATAGTAACCGGGTTGCCTTCCACAGTTTCCACGGAACCCGCGCTAATTTCAATAGTATTCATACGCACAGATTTCCCAGAAGACACTCGAACAGAATTTGATTTAA
>JBNGCR010000044.1:0-15263 GCA_050045915.1 Limnospira sp. | reverse complement strand
ATAGTATTCATACGCACAGATTTCCCAGAAGACACTCGAACAGAATTTGATTTAATGTAACGCATCTTAACACAAGTTAACAAAGCGTCAAGTTCGGACAGAAATTCGACGCCCAGGGGCGGAGGGAGTCAGGGAACCGAGGGAGGTGAATTATCAATTATCCTTTGCGATCTCGAAGCCAGAATGTAACCATCTGTCCCCGCCCTTTCACCTGGATAACGCCGCGTTCGTCGAAAAGGTACTTGTCGTTGAGGGCGGCTTTCGTAGCCGCCGTGACCTGGATACGTCCGGCCTCCCCCTGAGACTCCATGCGGGAGGCGACGTTCACCGCATCCCCCCACAGGTCGTAAATAAATTTCCGGGTTCCAATCACCCCGGCTACCACCGGCCCGGTGTTGATCCCGATCCGCAAATGGAAGGGTTCGCCATCTTCCCGGCGGAAGTTGGCAATTTCCCGTTGCATATCCAGGGCCATTTCCGCGATCGCCTCGGCGTGGTCGTCCCTCGGAGTCGGCACGCCCCCGACCACCATGTAAGAATCCCCGATGGTCTTAATTTTCTCCAAATGGTGCTTCTGGGCGAGTTCGTCGAAACAGGAAAAAATATCGTTGAGCAGGTCCACCAACTCCGTGGGGGCAATCCGGGACGAAAACCCAGTAAAATCCACCAGGTCGGCGAACATCACCGTCGCCCGTTCAAACCGCTCGGCGATGGAGTGGGGGTTCTGCTTCAGGCGTTCGGCGATCGAGCGCGGCAAAATATTCAACAGCAGCCGTTCGGACTTTTGTTGCTCCACCCGCAGGGCATCCAAGACCCGGCGTCGTTCCGTCGTGTTCCGGGCTACCCAAATCACGCTGTTGTCGGGCATGGGCGAAACGGTAGCGGCGAACCAGACCAGATCCCCCGTCTCGGATTGCACGGCATTCACGGCCGCCGTCTCCCCCGGTCGTGGGGGAGCCAACTGCAGGCTGTATTCCACATTCAAGGTCTGCCCGGTTTGGATCACCTTCTGGATGTGGTCGTAAAACAGTTGGGCCTGGGGGGGAGGAAATACCTCGAACACGGTTTTTCCGAGGCGGTCGGCCGTCGGCGTGTAGATCACCTCGGCGTTGGTGGTGACGATTTTTTTGTAGCGTCCCTCCCCGTCGAAAACCGCGATCACGTCGGTCATCGCCGCAAAGAGCGCCCGCAATTCCGCCTCAGACTCCCGCAGGGCGGCTTCGATGCGGCGTCGTTGGGCCACTTCCCGGATCAGGTGGTGGTTGGCTTCCTGGAGGGCGGCGGTGCGATCGGCGACCCGAACTTCCAACTCGTCCTTAGCCCGCTGCAGGGCGGCTTCGGCCTCTTTGCGGTCGGTGATATCTTCGACGGTTCCCTCGTAGTACAGCAGTTCGCCGTTCTCGTTGCGGATGGCGGTGGCATTTTCGGAAATCCAGCGGATCTGGCCGTCGGCTCGGCGGATTTGGGATTCAAAATCCACCACCGATCCCCGTCCCGAGAGGAGTTGGACGAATTCTTCCCGTCGCTGCGGATCGACGTACAGTTGAAATTTGATATCGATCAAATCGGTCATCAGCAGGGCGGGGGAGTCGTAGCCGTAAATCCTGGCGAGGGCGGGGTTGGCGCTGATGTAGCGCCCGTCCGGGGTGGTTTGGAAGATCCCCTCGACCGCATTTTCAAAGATGCTGCGATAGTTGGCTTCGGCCCGTTTGAGGGCTTCCTCGGCGCGACGGCGATCGCTGATGTCGATGCCCACGAAAAAGGCGGCGTCGCCCCCGTTGTATTTTCGGGCGGCGATCAGGTATTCCCGGGGTTCGCCTTTGACGTAGGAGGTGACTTCCCGATAGGCTTCCGAATTGGAGCTCTCGAAAAAAGCCTGGACGAAGCCGTTGAATTCCGGACTCGCTTGCAGGAAGCCGATGTGCTTGCCGACGAAGGCTTCCGCCGGCAGGTCGAAGGTTTGGGCGAGGAATTGGTTGACGCCGAGGTAGCGCAGGCGAGAATCGATCCAGGACACGGTGCCGGGCACGACGTTCAACACCGCTTCTAACTGATTTTGAGTCGTTTTCAGGGCAGCTTCGGCCTGCTTGCGATCGGTGATGTCGATGCCGACGACGAAGGCGGCGCGATTGTCGTCGTATTTGTGGGCTGCGACCAGGTAATGGCGCGGTTCGGCGGCGACAAAGGCTGAAATTTCCCGGTAGACTTCGATTTCGGAGCCTTCAAATAGATTCTGCACGAAACGCTGGAATTCGGAACCCCGACCAAGAAAGCCGATGTGTTGGTTGGCGAAGGCTTCTCGGGGCAGGCCGTACAGGTCGGCTAGTTGTTGGTTGACTTCCAGGTAGTGTAGGTCCGACGTCACCCAGGATACTGTGCCGGGGACGGCTTCCAGGACGGTTTGTAGGCGGACGTTGGCCTGCCGCAGTGCTTCTTCGGCTCCCTTGCGATCGGTGATGTCGATGCCGACGACGAAGGCGGCGCGATCGCCGTCGTATTTTTGCGCCACGATTAAATAGTGTCGGTCTTCGCCATCGATTTGGGTGCGGACTTCCCGGTGAGCTTCGCGATCGCCGGACGCGAACAGGTCGGCCACGAAGTCGTTGAATTCGGAGCTGGTGCCGAGGAAGCCGATGTGGCGATCGGCAAAGGCTTCCCGGGGCAGTTTGAACAGGTCGGCCAAGGCCTGGTTCACTTCGATATATCGCAAATCGCTGCCGATCCAGGACACCGTGCCGGGGACGGCTTCGAGTACCGCCTGCAGGCGGGCGTTGGCGGTGCGGAGGGCTTCGGCGGCTCGGGTGTGTTTGACAATTTCCTGGACCAGTTGGTCGTTGGATTCCCGCAGGGCGGCGGTGCGTTCTTCGACGATCTGTTCAAGCTGTTCATTAACCTGTTGGAGTCGGGCTTCGGCCCGTTTTCGGCTTTCGATCTCCTGCTGGAGTTGGAGGCGGGCCTGTTCGAGTTCGTGGGACTTCTGTTGGAGTTGTTCGGCCCGCTCGGTACTTTGGCTGACTTCCGCGAGCAGGGAAATCACCATTTCGGAGGTATTGAAGGTGTCGGCTTCAAATCCCAGCCAGGGCAGGGGGTGGATGTGGTGGGGGCTGGTGTAGAGGATCTCGAATTGGCCGTCGGCTTGGGCTTTGCCGATGCGGCAGACTTTCCCGACGTGGTGGTTGGGTTCCATGTGGACGATCCCCCCGGGGGCGAGGAAGTTTTGGCCGTAGGCTGCGACCCGCACCCGCTCCGGATCGAAGGAGCCGGCCAGCTCGACGGCCTGCTTCCACAGGTAAACTTGGGTGTAGGCGGCTTCGATGGGGTCGCTCGTGACGCGATCGCGCCCGTACCGGGTTTGGAAATGTTCGACAAATCGGCGATTGGCGGGGGTGTCCAAGCTCTGGAAATAACTCCAGCAACTCAGGTGCCCCGCCGCCGCGTCTCCGATGCTTTGCAGTTCGGTTTCGGAAACGGAGGTAGCGATGATCGGGATCTGCTCTGCCGTCAGCCCCGCTTCCCGAAACTGCCGGTAAAAGGCGATGTTGCCGTCGCCGTTGAGGGTATTGAAAACGACGTCGGGCCGGGCCTGACGAATGCGGGAAATGACCGAGCGGAAGTCCTGGACGCCGAACGGGACGCAAGCTTCCCCCACCACCTGCCCCCGCTTTTGGTGGAGCTGAATTTTGACCATTTGGCTGACGGCGTGGGGAAACGTGTAGTCGGACCCGAGCAGGTAGACGCGACTGCCGATATTTTCCAACAGCCAGGATACGGCGGGTTCGACCTGTTGGTTGGCACAGGAACCCGTGTGGAAAATGTGGGGCGAGTTTTCGAGTCCTTCGTACTGCACCGGATACCACAGTTGGGCACCCAACTCTTCTAAGACGGGTTTGACGGCCAGACGGCTGGCGGACGTCCAACACCCGAATAGGGTGGTAATTTGTTTCTGTTGAATTAGGGTTCGGGCTTTCTGGGCAAAACAGGCGGCATCGGATTCGCCATCTTCGATCGCCGGCTCGATAAAATGTCCCAGAATTCCGCCGCTCTGGTTGATTTCATGAATTGCCATCAGTTCGGCATCTCTGAGAGGGGCTTCGCTGATCGCCATCGTCCCGCTCAAAGAATGCAGTATCCCGACTCGTACACCTGGCATAGCTGCTTAACGCTTATAGAACTTGAGCACAAACACCGATTCAAACTGCACCCTCATGTTGTAGCCGATGTTGAATGCTCCTCGGGTCTATTCTACGGAACACACCTCTGATCGTAACCAACTTGGCTAAGATACACCCTTCGCAAAACCTTGTCCATTCGGGGGAAAATTTGACATCCTCCCCGCCGTAAACGGACGGGGATTCCTACCAGTCGAACAGCCGAAGCTGAACGTACTCTGGGCGGGTTGACACTTCTTCGGCACTGCTATCTGAGGATAGTCTGAGGTTTCCGACCCGCCCGTTTAAAGTCTCCGGGTGTCCCCCGGCGACTCAGATATTCTTCGCGGCGTTTTCGTCCCAGTCGGGAACTGTGCCGCAGTTCAAATCAGTCCATTCACGAACGGAAAAATCGAGTTTTCCGCCCCGGAAACCACAGCAGGAACACCGCTGAGAAGTTGGTTCCCATCGGTCGATGATTCGGAAATATCGCCCGTATTTCTCAGCTTTTCCTTCCAACAATATTTCCCTTTCGATACCAGATCTCTTCTATTTTGGCACACTTTCGAGATCTTATTATTGTATCACATCATACAGGAAAGATTAAAAGAGTTTAACGTTTTGGGGGCGATCGCGGCTGCGGTGCGTCCGGGAAGTGGCCACCGTCTGGCGCGAGTTGACGCTCTCGATGCCCCGGCCCGACACTTGCCCTGTCGAAAATCAAGCCGAGATCTCCCGTTCAATTTAAACGTAAAAAAATGACTCAAATCGACAGCCGAATTTGCGATCCGGATGCCAATTTACTGACTTCTATTTTAGCTTGAAATGCCTCTTTCAGGTGGGGAATATGAGTCACTGCTAAAATACAGGAAAAGTCCGGGGCGATGGCATTGATGGCGGCGATCAGGCGATCGCACCCCTCCGCATCTTGGGTTCCGAACCCCTCGTCGATAATCAACATTTGCAACGCCGTCCCCGCCCGCTGCGCCAGCAATTTCGCCAGGGCTAACCGGATCGCGAAATTGATCCGAAATGCCTCGCCGCCGGAATAAGTTTCGTAGGGTCGCGTCCCCCTGGCGTCGGCGATCAAAATATCCAAAGTATCGATCAATTTAGAATTCTTTTTCTTGGCACTGCCACTCCGCCCAGCCCGCTGGGTCACGAATTGAACGTGCAGTTGATTGGCGGAAAGTCGGGATAAAATCTGATTGCTTTCCGCCTCCAATTGGGGCAGGACATTTTCGATCATTAATGCTTGAATTCCATTCTTACCGAACGCCTGGGCTAACTCCTGATAAATCTTTTGCTGATGGCAGACTTTTTGTAACTGTTGTTTCTGCTCATTTTTTTGAGCGTCGAGGCGCTCCAAATAAGTCTGCTGTTGTTTCAACTGTCCCGACCGGCTCAAATAGCCGTCGAGTTCCTGTCGTCGCCGTCGGATATTTTGCTCTAACGCCTCAATTTCATGGGTCAGATCGGGGGCATCCTGAAGCTGTTGTTGCAGCGCGTTGATCTGGGCTTCTATTCCTTCCAAATCCCGCGATCGCGACAATTTCAACTGCTCCAATTCCAACAGCCGTCCCTGTAGTTGCGGATGCTGATGTTTGGCCTGGTCGAGTTGTTCGGCCCGCCGCAGCCATCCCGCCGCTTGGCGCAATTCCGACCGGACGCGATCGTGTTCCTCCAAGCTGTAGCCGATCCGCCCCAACTCCTCTTCCAAGGCTGCGATTTTTTGCTTTAATTCCGAGTCGGTTTCTTGGTGGTGCAACTGTTCTCTGATCGCCCGAATTTGGGCTTCCAACTCCGGTTTCTGCGCCAGGATTCGCGCCAGTTTTTCCTGGGCATCTCGGATTTTACTCTGTTTGATCTCCGCCCAGCGCAGGTTTTTTTCTTCGGTGCGGGCGAGGGCGTGACTCTGTTCGTTATAGTCAAATTCTTGAAGCCGGCGGTCGAGTTGTCGCAATTCCGAATACAGTTCGGCGGCGTGTTCCCCTGTCTGTAGCGATCGCTCGATTTGTGTGGCTTGGGCGCCCAACTCTTGCAGCCGGAGTGCATCGCCCTCCAATCCATCTAAACGGGCCTGAATTTGCACCCGTTTTTCCCGCAATTTTTCGTAGGGCGATAGTTCCTGATTCAACTGGCGGTATTCCTCCCGCAGCTTTTCGATGTCCTGTTGCGCCCGCACCGTCTCTTCCCGGATCACCCAAATGCGATCGCGGATTTCTTGCTGTTGGGTGCGGTGTTTTCCCACTACCAAATTCCAATGATGTTCGTCCAGGGGGCGATCGCATAGGGGACACAAAGGCGCCTGCTCGGGAACATTGACATCGCCGGGGGACTGTCCGAGCATCGACATTTTGCGCTCGATTTCCGCCAGTTTTTCTTCGTACTCCCGCTCCTGATTGTTCAGTTGCGTGATTTGATTGTGTCGTTCCTGCCCTTTGGTTTGAACTCGGGTGAGATAGTTGCGCTTTTTCTCCAGTTCTACAATTTCTTCCTCAATCGTTCTAAACTGGTTTTCCAGATCGGGGCGGTGGTGTTGGAGGTTTTGCCGCAGTTGGCCGACGGACTTATAAAGTTCCTCCAGACGGGCACTGAGGCGAGCTTGGGCGCGATCGACCTCTCCCTGGAGGCGCTGATACCGTTGCAGCAGGGGGGTGACTTCCACCTGCAACCGGTCGAGTTCGTTGAGCCGCAGGCGGGCGGCGTGGAGTTTGGCGAGTCCCGCTTCCACTTCGGGCTGTTGGGTGAGGACGGCTCGATACTCCTGTTCCTGTTGGGTGAGGGAGTCCAGGCGGGTTTGCAGGGTTTCGCGATCGCGCTGCAGTTGGTAGATCTGCTGTTGCTGCCGGTCTTGGAGTCCCCGCAGTTGCTCCCGGGCGGTTTGGTGGGCGAGTGAGCGGGCGGAGAGGTTCTCTTCGGCGGCTTGCAGGGTTTGGTACCGGGCGGTTCCGGCTTTAATTTCGTCTGCCTGCCCGAGGGTGGCGTCGAGTTCGTGTACTTGGGTGCGGGCCGCGTCGATTTCCCGTTGCAGGCGATCGCACTCTTGGGCGAGGGTGCGGTGCTGTTGCTGCTGCCCCCCGATCAGTTGTTCCCAGGTTTGGCGGTGCTGTTGCCGTTCCCGCAGGTGTTGCAGTTGTTCACGATCGCGGTTTTGCCGCTCCTGCACTCCGGCGAACTCGGTTTCGAGTCGGGCGATTTCTTCGGCGATCGCATCCCGGTTTTGCAGTTCCCCTTCGGTGTTTTTCAGGTTGTTTTCGAGTTGGTCAATTTGCCCTTTATATTGGCGGGAAAGATCCCGCGCCCGTTCCGCGAGGGTGTCGTACTCGTCCAACTTCAAGAGGCTGGCGAGAATTTCTTTGCGATCGCCGGGGCGTTTGAGCATAAATTCGTCCGCCCGCCCCTGTCGCAAATAGGCGGAATTAATAAAGGTGTCGTAGTCGAGCCGCAGGTGTTCCAAAATCTTCTGCTGGGTCGCCCGCACCCCCTTTTCCGTGAGGGGGCGGAAGTTAATGGGTTCCCCCGGTTTGGCGTTTTCGGACGGCAAGGGGGCGATCTGAAATTCGAGGGTGGCGGACTGGGAACGGCGGCGGCTCCGGATCACCCGGTACAAGCTGCCGTGGCTAATGAAGGTGAAGTCAACGCGGGTTTCTTTTTCCCCGATCTGGATCAGATCGTCTTCGGTTCCGGCGCGGCTGTTGCCCCAAACTGACCAGGCGATCGCTTCAAGGAGAGACGATTTCCCCGCCCCGTTGGGACCGCAGATGCAGGCGGTGTGCAGGCCGCTAAAATCCAGGCTGGCGTCGCGGTAGCTGAGAAAATTTTTGAGGATGAGCTTCTGGGGGATCATATCGTGGCTCTGTGCTCGAATTCCGGCTTTTGGTCACTCTTGACGATTTCATCATCGAGTGGAAAGGGTTGCCGGTTGCCGGATATCAAAATTGTGTAGTTTCTCCGATCATACAGTATATAGCAATTCTTTAATCGTTTAAAAAGGAGCTCGCCGCCCAACCCCCCCATTCTGGAACTCGCCCCCCACCCCCCCAATTCTGGCTCGGCCGTTTCATTTTCCCCCGAAAAATGGCAGAGGGAGCGACCGGGAGCGGAGGGAGAGGGGGGAACAGGGAGTTTTTTTGGAAAACAAATCGAACAGTTTCCCGGCTTCGGGGATAAAATCGCCAATTTCCGCGATCGCGGGAGAATCTAAATTTTGACGCGAATTTCGGTCAATTTGGCAGGTGAAAATTCGGATATTACCTGCCGATCGCTCGCCGCCATCCCGAGTCATATTCCGACCCGAAAAATGCGCGATCGCCTCAATGTTTCATGATTCTCGATCGGGGACTCGCCCGCACGGTCGGAAATATTGAATGAGGCTCGACACCCAGGTGGTGAACTTTTTTTCTTCCTGTTGCCCGTTGCCTGCCATAAAAAAAATGCGGCTGATGTCGGATAACTCGCTAAGATTGTAATGTGTTCGTCAGTGCAGGCTGGGGTTATGGGAAAAAGCGAGCGATCGCCCGAAAGTGTAGCCGATCGATTTCAAGAATTGCAATATCAACTGCGTCAGCGTTTCCGGCAGTCCGGGGCGGTCAAATTTGACGATTTCGATGTTCTCGTCATCCCCTCCCTCACCCTCGACCAGCAACAACTTGAGAAGATCCCCGGCGTCCACCAGTACGAGGAGCGATTTCTATTCTCCCTGACCCGCCTGCGAAATCCGAAAATGCGGCTGATCTACGTCACGTCCCAACCGCTCCACCCCAGCGTCATCGACTATTATTTGCACCTGATGCCGGGAATCCCATTTTCCCACGCCCGCGATCGCCTCGTCCTGTTTTCGACCTACGATTCCTCCAAAAAATCCCTCACCGAGAAGATCCTGGAACGGCCCCGTCTGGTGGAACGCATCCGCCAAGTCTTGCGGCCGAGTCAAACCTATATGGTCTGTTTCAATTCGACGCCGTTGGAACGGCAACTCTCGGTCCAGTTGCAAATTCCCCTGTTAGCCTCCAATCCGGATTTAGTGCACTGGGGGACGAAAAGTGGCAGTCGCCAGATTTTTTCCGAGTCGGATGTCCCCCACCCGGAGGGCAGTCCCCTGGTGTGGACCGAAACCGACCTCGCCGAGGAAGTGGCCGCTTTGTGGGACCGTCAGCCGCAGTTGAGGCGGGTGGTGGTGAAGTTGAACGAGGGGTTTTCCGGGGAGGGCAACGCTATTTTGGATCTCGAACCGATCCGGGATGTCCCGTCCGGCCAAAAGGTGGCCGCGATCCGCGATCGCTTTTCTCAGTTGAGTTTCCAGGCGAGTGACGAAACCTGGGAGACGTTCGGAAGTCGGATTCCGGATTTGGGGGCGATTGTGGAAGCGTTTGTGGAGGGGGATGTGAAGCGATCGCCGAGCGTCCAGTGCCAGATTCACCCCTCCGGCGAGGTGGAAGTTCTCTCCACCCACGACCAGATTCTTGGCGGACCTGACGGCCAAATTTTTGAGGGGTGTCGGTTTCCGGCGGACGAAGCCTATCGCGTGCAACTGCAGGCGTTGGGGGAGCGCGTCGGCCGGAATTTGGCGAAAAAAGGGGCTCTGGAGCGGTTCGGCTTGGATTTTGTGGCGGTGCGTCGTGGGGACGGCGAGTGGGACCTGCAGGCGATCGAGATTAATCTGCGGCGGGGGGGGACGACTCATCCTTTCATGACGTTGCAGTTGTTGACCAACGGCCACTACGATCGCGTCACGGGGTTATTTTACAGCCAGCAACGGCAGGCGAAGTATTATATCGCCTCGGACAATCTCCAAAAGGGTTGTTACCGGGGGCTGTTGCCGAATGATTTGATGGATATCGTTGCCCAACACCACCTCCATTTCGACAGTTGCCGCGAAACGGGGACGGTGTTTCACTTGATGGGGTGTCTATCTCAATACGGAAAACTTGGCTTGACGTGTATCGGCAATTCTCCCCGGGAGGCCCAGGATATTTACGATCGCGTCGTGGCGGTTTTGGATGGGGAAACTCGGGCGATCGAACCGGCTGAGGAGAAGGGGGAATTGGAGCGATCGGGAGACGATGCGGCGACGTTCAAAGCGTCCAAAGTGTCGGTGTGACGGTCGGGAAACCGAGGGTTTGAATCCTCGCTTCGGGAAAATTATAGCAACCGCCCGGGCGGTTCGGACCTCGATCGATTCTGAAACCCCGAGTGTGAACGATTTTTCTTCCTGTTGCCTGTTGCCTATTGCCTGCTGCCTGCTAGAATTGAGTCCAACTCGCCCCGGTTTCCCCAACTCAATTTTTTATTTTTTAAAAGTTTAATCAGTCCGCTTCGGGTTCGTAATGGTGGCACTCCGAACAGGGGCCGCTGGGGTTGACGGCACAGCGGAGAAAGGCTGAGTGAGCATTAAACCGGCAGGTTCCTTGCTTGTCAATTGTCTTCGACAGCAGGCGGTGACGCTGTTCGTGATATTCCAGAAAGCGTTTGATTTGTTTGTGAGATTGCAGGCGCATCCTCTCCATGCCCAGGTTTTTCATCATCCCATTCCTTATCGACATTTATCAAAATGGGTGGCCTCATCCGATCCACCCCTATCAAATGTTAATGGGTTGATCTTAACACTATTTTAAGGATTCTCTAAATCTGAACCCGCCCTCAAAATGGGATTGTTGGCAATTCTTTCACTAGATGAAAATCGACTCGATGCCCAGATCGAATCCAAGTCCGCGATCGCATTCAATCCCCCCTAGGCTCCCTTAGAAAAGCAATTAATAATTAATAATTAATAATTAATAATTAATTATTGATTTGGTTTTTATCGTCACCCTCGACAAGGGGCTTGGACAAGGGGATGGAGCCGCGTGTTGAACCGAGAATGAAACAACCCTGCCTTAGAAAAGGGGGTAAATTGCACTCAAAGCCCCCCTGATCAAGGGAGATTTAGGAGGATTTTATCGACTGCAACACCGGTGCGATCGCGAAATTGCTGTAGGCAAACTCGCTGACGGCGTGCCACTGGCGGATGCTGTCTCGGAACTGTTTCCAAGGTTCGTACACCGCTTTAAATGAAGGTTCTTTTGCCGCTATTTCTTCCATCAATTCGGTCGCCTCATTTTGAGACGCCTGCAAAATTTCCGGACTGTAGGCCCGTAACTGCGTCCCCCCCTCGATCAACCGCTGCAATGCCTGGGGATTCTGCACGTCGTACTTCGCCAACGTTTGAACGTTCGCTTCCGCCGCCGCCGTTTTGATAATTTCCTGATACTCCGTCGGCAACTGATTCCAGGCGCTCAAATTGACCTGCAAATCGAAGCTCGATCCCGGCTCCCACCACCCCGGATAGTAGTAAAAATCCGCCGCGTCATTCAACCCCAATTTTTCGTCATCGTAGGGGCCGACGAACTCCGCCGCATCGATCGCACCCCGTTCCAAAGCCAGAAAAATCTCGCCCCCCGGCAACACCTGAACGTTGACTCCCAAGCGGGATAAAACCTCGCCACCCAAACCGGGAATTCGCATTTTTAAACCGTTCAAATCGGCGACGGTATTCACCTCTTTTTTAAACCATCCCCCCATCTGCACGCCGGAATTTCCCGCCGGAAATGCGATGGTGTTGAAATCGGCGTACAGTTGATTCATTGCCTCGATGCCGCCCCCCTGGTACAGCCAAGCCATCTGCTGTTGGGCGTTGAGTCCGAAGGGAACGCAGGTTCCGAAAGCCAAAGCCGGATTTTTTCCGATGTAGTAATAACTCGCCGAGTGGCCACATTCGACGGTTCCCTGTTGGATGGCGTCCAACACCTGCAACCCCGGCACGATTTCCCCCGCCGCGAAGGTTTGGATGGTAAATCGCCCGTCGGTGAGTTCCCGGACTCGGTTGGCGATGAATTCCGCGGCACCGTAGAGGGTATCCAGGGAAGTGGGCCAACTGGTGGCCATTTTCCAGCGGATTGTGGGCAGGGACTCCCCCTGAACGGCGGGACCCGTGTTGGTGCCGCAGGCGGAGAGGGCCGCGGTGGTGGCGGCACCCGTGGCCGCATAACTGAGGAGTTTTCGACGTTTCATGTTCTCAAGTGCTCGCGTTCGGTGATTTGATTGCGGTGGGGTGGCGGACGCAGAATCTCGGCATTTGATCCGGTCTGCATTTTCGCAATTTTATCCAGATTTTGGGAAGTTTGTGATAAAATTTCAGCCTATCAGAGTGTCCGAAGCGGATTTATTAAGTTTTTTGAACGGATGGATAGGTTCCCACGGCGGGCGGACGTGACATCCATTTCGTTCACTTTTCGATCGCCGCTCCGGAGTCCTCGGGGGTTGGGTTGAGGTGGGGCGGGCTTTCCGAGGGTTGAAAATGATTCGGGGTGGGAATTTAAAAGATTCAGAATCGCACGTTTTTCCTGAGTGTAGAGGAGGCAGTTTGATGTCTGGGATGAAAACAGTTATCGGGGGAATGGTGGCGATCGCGATCGCCGGGACGGGCTTATTTTTGGGGGTGAAAACCTGGCAGGATCGCGCCTTGAATGCGGCGAAAGCGGAAGTGGCAACGGTGGGTTCTCTGAAACCGGGGATGGAGGTAGAGACGTTGCGGGGGATGGCCGAAGATCTGCGGGAGGCGATCGCGATTTTGGAAAAAACCCCCAGATTGCCGGGGCAACCCGTGGCGGTGGAGTTGGCGAAATTGCGGTATCGACTCAATGATGTGGAAGAACAATTGCAGCCGGAAGTGAAGGCGCAGACGGATTTGGAGGCGGCGAAAAAATTGGCGATGCAGGCGTCGGTTTTGGTGCAAAATCCGCCCCACCCAGCTCGAGTTTGGAAGCAGGCGCGGCAAAAATGGGAACGGGCGATCGCGCTTTTGGAGGGCATCGAACCGGGTACGCCCTCCCACGATATCGCCCTGGAAAAACTCCGCACCTACCGCCAAAATCGCAATACAATTGTGATTCGGGCGGAGATTTCCGAACAGGCAGTTCGCCTCAACAATATCGGCATCGGGCAAATTCGGAAAAAACAATATCGGGATGCGATCGTGGCATTCAACAAAGCCATCCGCCTGGAACCGAAATTGGTGGTGGCTTACATCAACCGGGGCGTTGCCTATTCGGAATTGGGGGAAAATCAAGCGGCGATCGCGAGTTTTGATCGCGCCCTGGAAATCGAACCCAGAAGCGCCCAAGCCCGCTATTTTCGCGGTGCTGAATACCTGGAAATGACCGACTATCAAAAATCCCTCGATGACTACACCGAGGCGCTCCGCCTCAATCCCGACTACATCGACGCCTATTTGGATCGGGGCTTCGTCCACAAGCAACTCGGGGAGGAACAAAAGGCGATTATCAACTATCAAAAAGCCGCCGAAATTCTCAAATCTCAGGGCAAGCTGGAAACGGCAGATATGGCGATGAGTGTCATCCGGGAACTGCAAAGTTCAACGGCTGGCAACCCGGCAACTGATTGATATCAGATCCCGATCATTAACCACAATTGTCAGGTGTCGGGAATTGTAGGGACACGGCGGCTTGCGCCCTGATTTGAAATTCCATTGCGCCGTGGAAGCAACCGTCTCGGAATGATCAATCTCCCGACTCCCGACTCCCTATTTATAGGTTTTGTAACTATACGATCGCGCACTGCTATACATCGGATCTAATCAATCCCTCATCCGATTTCCCGGATCGTCACGAAATAGGGTATTTCCGGTGCGGACGATGCGGGTGCGGGTTTCGATCATGTAGGGTCCCCGCAGGCGTTTGGAAGCCGTCGCAATTAATAGGAAACCCAGAACAATATCCGCAGCGGAAACAATCGAAATTGCCCCCAGCCAACTCAATCCCAAATTGTGCAGCAAAAAAATTGCGGCGACTTGCAGGAGGGACAGTCCGGTGATAAAAAATGCCGTTCCCACCGCCAAAACTGAGAAACCGGCGGTCAGGCGTTTTTGTTCTCGCTGGGCTTCCCGGAGGGCGATATCGCGGTGCAAGTCTACCAAAACCGCCACCAGACGGAGCATCCGGCGCAAATAAGCGTTGATGGCTTCCAGGAGGTCACTAACGCCCACGGCTCGATCCTCCCAATAGCAAACCCAGGATAAAGCCGATTCCCAGGGCCGTCAACAAACTGGTTCCGACATTTTCTTTGGCTTTGCGGTTGACTTCCGGCAACATTTCCGTCTCGAAGCGAGTCAGGAGTTTTTCCGTGCGTCCCTCCAAGGTTTTCAGGGTGCGATCGAGGGTCGGCAGGATATAATCTTCGAGTTTGGAGGGGTCGGAGTTGGGGGAATCCGAATTTTGTCGGGTTTCCCGCCACCGCTGAACTCGGGAGAGTTCGGCGAGGTAATGGCGGACGAGGGTGCGGGTGTGGTCGGTGCGGGCCACGATGTAATCGATCGCCAATTCCAGATTGCCTTCGGTGGCGGCCAAGTCTTCGGTGGCGAGTTGGGGCCACTCTTCCAAAATCAGGGGTATGATCGCATCGAAGCGGTCTGCAAATTCGGTTTGAGAGAGCGTCGGGCGGTTGGGGGTATCGGTTGGGTCGGGTTCCATAGTTTCACGCGATCGCTTCAACTGCAGCAATTTCAATCATATTTTAATCATCGATTGTAGGGGCGAATGATAGTCGCCCTTCTGAGGGAATCGGGGGTCTTCAAAAGCGCTCAAGTGCAACCACAGGAGGCGCTAAAGCGCAAAAACGGACGGATTGGCAGTTTCTCCAGCCCGTCCCGCCGTCCGCGACAGGAATGGAATGCCCTATTGTACAATACTGCCAATTGAATTTCGGTAATCGGGTGGCAATGTCCGAGCAACTCCATTTGGAATCAAATCACAAATTTTTATCCCAGGTCGCGAACGCCTTCCGGCGTGCGGGATGGATCGGTTTTTGGCTGCAAGTTTTGTTTGGAGTCGTACCCATTTTTCTGCTCCTGTTCGCTTTATTTCTCAGTCCCGCCAAAAATCGGCTGGGACAATCATTTGTCGCTGTAATTCTGGCTTATGCCTGTTTGATTGCTTTGGGATTTACCATGTACTGGTGTTTTCGCTATACCCAAATCGGCAATCAACTCGACGACCCCGATCGCCGTCCGACGAAAGCCAGCGTCACCCGCACCCTTTGGATCGGGTTGTCGGCCAA
>JBNGCR010000043.1:0-33343 GCA_050045915.1 Limnospira sp. | reverse complement strand
CCCTGCAAACTTTCGGTGTTAAAATTAGACGCGATCGCCTCATTTTGGAATAATTAAGTAAATGCGGGGTGGGAAAAATGCGATCGGCATAATTCCCGTCCATCAGGGGTTCTAGGCTGCGATCGAACCCGGAAGCATACGAGGCAGCGTCGCGGCGGATCTTCACAAAAATTTAAGAAAGAAAAGGGAGAAAAGATTTCTTCGTCCCCACCAGACGCCTAGAAACCGGGTTTCTACCAACATCTCTCATCCCCCAAAAAAATCTCCCTAGAAACCCGGTTTCTTCCTCCCCACCAGATGCCTAGAAACCGGGTTTCTTTTCCGGAAACCATGCTACAATAGTCAAAAGATGACAGAAGCTCAATACTGGGTCTACGAAAGTATTTTTACTTCATATTGCTCAAACATACGATCGTCTGATACTAAGGTTAAAGTTTCAGATTTGGCTTGGGAAATTAACAATCGATCAAAAGGATCTCGATGATGGAAAGGTAAAGTTTGTAATATCAATAAGTGCGGCAGATGAATGGGGAGAATTTCAATACCGCTGGGAAGGATAAAATTGATGAGAATTTGTTCGAGTGGGATTGCAAGTTCGATTTGCCCAGGCTAGTTTTAATGGTTATTTCCCATAAACTAACAATACTTAGATGCAAAGTGTTGCTCTCATCCTCGATCGCTTGCTTGGCAGTTTGGCTAAGATTTGGGTTGCCATCTATCAGCCAAATAAAGATTTGTGTATCTAATAATAAGCGCATCACATATACTCTGCAAAATCATTGAGGGGTGCATCAAAATCTTCGGCAATCTTTATTTTTCCCTGCATACAACCAAATAAATTTTTACGGCTGATTTTTTTGTCTCCAAATAGGTTCGGCTGTTGTTGCCACTGGGTAATCAAGTAGGAGACGAGTTGCAACTGCTCTTGGCGATCGAGTTGGGTGACTTCTGCTAAGACTTTTTCTAGGAGGGGACTCATCATTTATCTCAACTTTTGGATTTCTTTAATTATACTACGCGGCTGGTTATGATTCGGGTTGAAACTGTGCCATTAACCAGGCGCCCACCTGGGACTGATCTTGGCTGCGGCTGCGTTTGAGAGCCTCGTCCAGGGTCGCTATTTCCAACCCTGGAAACATGAGAGAGACATCAATTCGCTGGCTGCCGCGATCGCTCATTTGATAAGCCAATACTTCGGCTGTTTCCACCTTCACAATCCAATACTCGGAAATCCCCACATCTTCGTAGAGGACTCGCTTGACAGTGCGATCGTCCAACAGGGATGATTTCGCCACCTCCACCACCAAATTCGGCACCGGATACTTTTCCAGATTGACAATATCGGTGCCGCCGGGGATGGCGGTTGCCTGGGTGCCAATATAATAAGCCAAATCCGGCTGAAATTCTGTATAGCCCGTTTTGCGGAAGGAACAATTGTCTAAAATCGTGAATGGAATGCCTTTCAAAATACCATAGAGATTAATGGCAAGAGCGATAATTCCATGATCTTTGCTGTGATCGAAGCCGACGGATAGTTGCATTTCCAATCGCATTCGCCCATTGCTGTAATATCCCTTGGATTTGGCGTGGGCGGGGTCATCCAAAGCCCGAAGGTATTCATCCCAGGTGGCAGGAACCCAGGTATCGCTGACGCTGAGGGTACAGGGTGGATTCATGCTCATCATTCCGGAGGACAAATCGACATTTATTCTATATTACCCGTAGTTTTTAACTTTGACAATCCGTCGTGCCTTTATCATCGGTTAAGTGGAGGCGGTTCGCTCACCAGATACCTAGAAACCGGGTTTCTACCAGTCTCTCTCGTTCTTCAAAAAAATCTCCCTAGAAACCCGGTTTCTTCGCCCCACCAGATAGCTAGAAACCGGGTTTATACCAGCATCTCTCGTTCTTCCAAAAAACTCCCATAGAAACCCGGTTTCTTCGGCCCAAGGTCAGTCGTTCGGGGATTTTCGGATCGCTTCCACCAGGGAAGAATAATCGACATCAGCCAAATCTAATTCCCCGATCGCCCGTTCAATTACTAATCGCACCCCCTGCAAACTTTCGGCATTCAACCGAGACGCGATCGCCTCATTTTGGAATAATTTCGTATCTTTGAGCAAATGTTTGGTGGGAAAATTGGGATCGCCATAATTCCCGTCAATCATGCGTTGCAGCTTTTTGTCAAAAGTGGGGGCGTACAAGGCACTTTCCCGGAGGATCTTCATAAAAGTTTCAACATCTGCCCCCTGGCGTTGGATGAAGCTGAGACTCAACCCGAATGCGGCGGTTAACGAAGCGATCAGTTGGTTGAGGGCCAATTTCACCGCCGCCGCCGATCCCACCTCTCCAATTAACATCGGTTCTCCCAGGTGTTTGAGTACCGGCGTCCACCGTTCCAACTGTTGCGGCGTTCCCCCCACCATCACCTGTAGCGTACCGGATTTGACTTGGGGGATGCTGCCCAAAACCGGGGCTTCCAGATAGTCCCCCCCGGCGCCGACAATGGCATCCCGGATGTCCCGACTTTCGCGGGGGGCGATGGTTCCCATCTGAATGGCAGTGCGATCGCGCCATTTTGCCTTAACATCGGGGGAGAGGACTACCGCTTCGATGGCGGGGGCGTCCGCCAACATCAAAATTGTACAGTCCGCCGCGGCGATCGCATCTCCGGGAGACGCGGCAATTTCTGCCCCCGCCTCTTTCAACGGTTCCAATTTCTCCCGCGTGCGGTTGTAGGCGACAACCTCCAACCCGACTTCCAAGAACCGCCCAGCCATCGGCTGTCCCATCAGTCCCGTTCCGATCAATCCAACTTTCATGTGATGCGTCCGGTTACTCCAGTTTTTAATTTTAGGGAATAGGGAATAGGGAATAGGGAATAGGGAATAGGGAATAGGCCATAAGAATACAGAGACTCCCTTCGCCTCCTCCGCTTCCTCCGCCCCCCTGCCCCCGCCCCTCCGCCCCAACTCAAAATCCCCCTCCCGACAGAAACGAAAGGGGGACGGATGGAATTGACAGCGGATCTGGAATTAAGCGTCTGAATCGGCTTTTTGGAGCAATTCGGCGCGGATCATACCGCCATCCCAAGTCCAATCTGGCTTCTCTTGTTTGGGGATAAAATTGGCCAGGATGGTGTCGGGGGTACTTTCATAAAATTGCGTAATTTCTGCGATCGCCCACACCCCCCAGGGTGCCCGGACCCAAATTCGATCGCCGATGGCGAACACCTCGCCCCGGGGATTTTTAGCTTCCGAGAGTTCCACGAGTGGTTTGGGTTTGTGCTTGACGGGTTTGGGAAGTCTCGACAGTCGGGGTCGATCTGGATTTGGGGTCGAACGCTGGGAATCTTCCGGTTTTTCCGTTTTCTCCGCAGCGGGGTTGATTTCGGGTTCGGGGGGTTTCTTGGGTCGGGTAACGGCCAGTATTTTGTGATTGCTACTCATTAATTCTCCCGGATGCTACTACGTCACCATATCCTGTGTACATTTTATTCGTTTCCCAATGACTCTGACGAATGCCGTGCATCATCGAGATCGGGAATAATCGCGATCGCTGGGTTTGTTATGGGGGTTATTCTAGAATATCCTATTTTTTCTATGCACCGGAAGCTCCGGAATATCCGGAGCGTATCGATTCTCTGGAGAACCGGGCAAAAATCCCAGTTGACCCTCAAGATATCGGCCCTCCGACGATCGGCTCCGTCAGCTCTAAAATTTGGTCAAACTCAAAATTATCCGTCCAGTTTTGGAGGCACCGGGCGAGACCCGCTTGAGATTGGGGAATTTCTGCGATCAGGGCGATAATTTCCGGTTCGTCCGTACACAAGATGGCTCGGTGCAGTCGTTCAATCCAAGTTTCCGGCATTTCCCGGAGGCGATCGCGGATCGTCGCGGATGGGAGGTCGCCCGTCAGGGGAGACTCGGTTTCTGGGGAAATCGGTTCCAGATTATCTTTATATTCGTAGCGCACTCCCAAATGTTGAGCCATTTTGTCGAACACGATCGCCTCGCGGAAAGGCTTGCTGACGAAATCATCGCACCCCGCCGCCAAAATGCGCGATCGCTCCTCCTCGAAGGCGTGGGCTGTCAGAGCGATAATCGTCGGGACGCGATCGGGGGGAATTTCGGTTTTGATCCGGCGGGTCGCCTCCAAACCGTCCATCACCGGCATCCGCATATCCATCCAGACCAGATGGGGGAACCACTCAGCGGAGGTTCTGAGGGCCTGCAAGCCGTTTTCGGCCTCCCGCACCTCAAAACCCACCTCGGAGAGCAAATGCACCAGCACGCGGCGATTTTCCTCGGCATCTTCAACCACCAAAATTCGGTAAGTCGGTTCTCCGGGAGCTAAACCGATGACCCGTTTGGGATTGGGTTGGGCGGGAATCTCTTTGCGATCGGCCGCTTTGACGAGGATTTCAAATTGAACCGTGGTGCCGTGTCCCACCCGAGTGTTAACGGAGAGCTCGCCGCCCATCATCCGCACGAATTTTTGACTGATCGGCAGCCCCAACCCCGTCCCCTCGTTGGACTTGCGGCCCGTCTCCGTCTGTCCGAACGCTTCAAATAGGAGCGGGATCTCCGCCTCGGCGATTCCGGGGCCGGTATCCTCGACTTCAAAGGCCAAAATCGTCCCGTCGGGGTGCGGGCGGGGGGAACATTGCACCCGCAAAGTCACACGTCCGCGATCGGTAAATTTGATCGCATTTCCCAACAAATTGATCAGAACTTGGCGGAGCTTGTTCTCGTCGGTTTTCACATATTGGGGCACCTCGGGCCGAGACTCGAAAAACAACTGGAGTCCCTTGGTTTTCGCCCGCAACCCCAACATTTCCTCCAAATTGCCCAACAGGTAATGCAGGTCCAAACTGTCCTCGTTGAAGGTGATGCGGCCCGCTTCGATCTTGGACATCTCCAAAACGTCGTTGATCAGTTCCAACAGGTGTTCCCCGGAGCGGCCGATAATTTTGACCTGCTCCCGCTGGGACGGGTTCAGGTGTTCGTCCCGGGCGAGAATTTGGGTGAAACCCAGGATGGCATTCAGGGGAGTCCGCAACTCGTGGCTCATCTTGGCCAAAAAATCGCTCTTGGCCCGGTTGGCGGCGTCGGCTGTTTCCTTGGCTTTCTGCAACTGCTCCATCAGTTCGACTTGCTGGAGGGCGACGCCCAGTTGGTTGGCAATTTGCAGCAGCAAACTCACTTCCCGGGTTTCCCAACGGCGGGGGACGCGATGCTGGTAGACGCCGATCATCCCCCACTGGGTTTCGCCGAGGAAGACGGGGGCGACGAGGTAGGCGCGGATGTCGAACCGCTCCATCAGGTGGCGGTGGGTGTCGGAGAGGGAGGCGGTGTGGATATCGTCGATCGCCTGCCGGTGGCTGTTTTGATGGGTGTTGCCCTGGCTTTCGAGCAGGTGTTTGGAAAACCAAATCTCTTTTTCGGGCGCATCTTTCAATGTCGGACACTCGGCGATCGCGGACTCGAATAAAAATTGCCCCTTCGAGTGGGGTAAGATCCGGTAAACGACCACGCGATCGCAGCGGAGGATTTGCCGCACTTCCTGGGCCGTCGCCCTGAAAATCATGTCGATATCCAAGGTTTGCCGGATGGTTTCGATCACCCGCGCCAGGGCCCGTTCCTGCCGGGCGGCTTTAGCCTGTTCTTCGGACTGCTTTTGAGCCCGGGCCAGCAATTCCGCCTGCTGGATGGCGACGCCGAGTTGGGTGGCAATTTTGCGGACAAATTCCACCTCCGAAGCCCGCCAGTGGCGGGGGGCGGAACACTGGTGGATGCAGAGCAAACCCCAAAGTTGATTTCCCCTCAACAGGGGGAGTACCAAATTGGCGCGAATTTGAAATGTTTCGAGCAGTTGAATGTAACAGGGACTCAAGTGAGTCTTGTAAATGTCGGCGACGGACTGCAGCCGGGAGCGCTGGTATTCGGAGACGAGTTGGCCCGTAAAACAAGGGTCTTGAATCCTCCGGGTGAGGGTGGAATTGAACGCCGGCAAAACGTCCTCGGAAATAAACTGGCCGCGGGTATGATCCGAGGTAGAATCGAAGCGGAAGACGGCGACGCGATCGGCTTCGAGCAGTTGGCGGACTTCCCGGGTCGCGGTCTTAAAAATGGTGTCGATGTCGAGGGTGCGCCGAATTTTGTCGATCACTTGGGCTAGAGCCCGTTCCCGCTCCGCTTCCCGCAGCAAATGTTCGGCTTTGCGACGCAGTTCGATTTCTAAAGTGGTCTGGAGTTTTTCCTTTTGCTGTTTCGTCTGGGCCAGCAGTTGCGCCTGTTGGATGGCGACGCCGAGTTGGGCGCCGATTTGCATGAGAAAGTTGATCTCGGCGGATGTCCACACCCGGGAGCTGGCATTTTGAAAGGCGGCCAGTAAGCCCCACAACTGTTGATTTTGATAGATGGCGATGATGGCGTAGGCCCGGGCTTGGTAGCGTTCCAGGATGTCGATGTAACAGTCGGAAAATCCACCTTCGTAGATGTTGTTGCAGACTCGGAAAACCTCTCCGCGGCTGAAGGGGCCGCCCTCGGTTTCTTGGAGGTGGGTATCGACGTTGGGGGAGTTGGACAAGTATTTGAGGCTGCACTCGCTGATATTGCCTCTCAGAGACGCATCCCGATGCTGTAGCTCCATCAGAGAGATCCACCCGTCGGCTTTGGATTCCACCATAAATTCGCCGCTCCAGTCGGCGTTGAAGCGGTAAATCACGACGCGATCGCACTTGAGTAACTGGCGGACTTCCTGGGTGCTGGTGCTGAAAATTGTTTCCAGATTCAGGGATTGGCGGATCTTGTTGATGATCGCGGCTACGGCTTTCTCCCGCTGCACGGCCTGGGCCACCGCCTGGGTGAGTTCCTCGGACTGCTGCTGCAACTTTTGCACGAATTCGGCGTGTTGGAGGGCGACGCCTAGGTGGGTGGCGATTTGGCGGACGAATTCGATCTCTGGCGGGCGCCACCGGCGGGGTCCGGAACATTGGTGGATGCACAGGAGCCCCCACAGGTTCGCGCCCTGCAGCAAGGGGACGACGAGGTTGGCTCGCACCTGAAACCGCGCCAAAATTTGGACGTGGCAGCGGGCTAGGGGCAGGGTGTAGATGTCCTCGGCCATCCAAATTCGCCCCTGTCGGTAGTATTGGGCGTGGTGATCTCCGAAACAGTGGTCGCTGATTTTGGCGGCGAGGGCACAGTTGTAGGCGGGCAGGACGTCTTCCGAGACGAATTCCCCGCACTGATATTGGGAGTCGGTGTCGAAGCGGTACATCCCGACGCGATCGGCGTTGAGGAGTTGCCTCACTTCCCGGGCGGTGGAGGTGAAGATGCTTTCGAGGTCGAGGGATTCCCGGATTTTGCCGATCACGGCGAACAGGGCTTTTTGTTGGGCGACCTGGGAAGATTCGGCCGCCGGGGATTTGAGTTGGGCGACCTGCCGGCGTAGGGCGGCTAATTCTTGCATCAGTTCTTCCTGCGTCGGGGTGTTGGGGGTGAGTTCGGACATTTGCAATTAACAATTAACAATTAACAATTAATAATTAATAATTATATTTTTTGTTTTTTTGACCGTACAAACTTCTCGATGGTCTTGTAGGGGCCCCTGGCTTGCGCCCTGATTTTAAATTCCCCGACTCCCGACTCCCGACTCCCGACTCCCTCCTACTGCGGCATGGCGGTGACGCGATCGCGACCGTGTTCTTTGGACTGGTACAGGGCGCGATCGGCGAGGTCGATGAGGGTGGAGGGGTGGTCTTCGGGGCGGGGAATTTGACTGCCGACGCCGAAACTGAGGGTGACGATCGCGCCAATTTGGGAGTGGGGGTGGGGGATTTTCAGGTGCCTCACTGATCGCGATATGTCTTCGGCTACGGCGATCGCGCCTTCTAAGGGGGTGTTGGGCAGCAGGATCGCGAATTCTTCTCCGCCATACCGCGCCGCGAGGTCGGCGGGCCGTTTGAGGGAGTCGCTGATGGCTTGGGCGATCGCCCGCAGGCAGTCGTCCCCCATCTGGTGTCCGTAGTGGTCGTTGTAGGGTTTGAAATAATCGACGTCGCACATGATCAGGGACAGGTATTGCTTCTCCCGGGCCAGACGTCGCCATTCGCAGTCAATGTATTCGTCAAATCGGCGCCGGTTGGCGACGTGGGTGAGGCCGTCGAGATGGGCGAGTCGGTACAGTTCGGTGTTGGCTTTTTGCAATTCCATTTGCGATCGCTGTAGGGCCGCTTCGATTTCCAGTCGCCTTTGAATTTCCGCCTGCAGTTTTTGATTTTGGATCTGGAGTTGTTGCTGCTGCTGCCGTAAAACGATCTGAGTTTTGACCCGCACCAATACTTCTTCTACCTGAAAGGGTTTGGTAATGTAATCGACCCCCCCCATTTTAAAGGCTTTCACTTTGTCGGGCAGCTCGTCCAAAGCGCTCATGAAAATGACCGGAATTTCGGCGGTGCGGCTGTCGGTTTTGAGTTGCAGGCAGACTTCGTAGCCGTCCATGTCCGGCATTTTAATGTCGAGTAGCACTAAATCGGGGGGGGAAGCTCGGGCCGTGATCAGCGCCATTTTGCCCTTGGTGACGCGCCGGACTTCATAGCCGTTGTCGCTCAACATCTCGGAAAGCAATCGCAAGTTATCCGGTTTGTCGTCAACCAGCAAAATATTGCCCAATTGGGAAGGGTTTGGAAGCCGGATCATTTGCGCGTGAGGAAACCGGAGATATCAAGAGCGTGCGATCGAGATGGGCGATCGGGGGGCGATCGTTGGGATCAATCTCAAAATTGAAGTCATCTATTTTTCTATGATACAACTGTGTTGCCGTTTCAAGCTCTCCCGTCGCGGAGTCGATACCGGGCAAAAATTTCATATCGGTGTCACACGGATGCAATGAATCCGTCAAATCCACGGTTTAACTTAGGAATCGTAAGTTAATCGCAGGTCTGATCCATGCAAGATTTATCAAAATCCTCGGCCCCCCGGTTTCAACCGATCGCCTATCTGTCGATGCTGCTGTTGGGTGTCGGGGCGACTTGGGGACTCACAACCTACACCTCCGATGCCCGTACCTCCGATGCCGCCTCAACCGTAACTCCAGAACCGATCGCCTCTCCAGTCTCCCCGGAGGCTTCCCTGGCTTCCAATCCCAACCTCGTGAGTGCCGTGGTGGAGCGGGTGGGAGCGGCGGTGGTGCGGATCGATACGGCGAAAACCGTGGAAACCCAAGTCCCGGATGCGTTGAACGACCCGTTTTTCCGGCAATTTTTCGGCTCCGGAATGCCCGACGTGCCCCGAGAGCGGACGGTTCGGGGCGAGGGTTCCGGATTTATCGTCGGTGCGGACGGGCGCATTCTCACCAACGCCCACGTTGTGGACGGGGCGACGGAAGTGCGCGTCACCCTGCGGGATGGGCGGGAGTTTGAAGGCCAAGTGCTCGGGACGGACCCGGTGACGGATGTGGCGGTGGTGAAAATTCTGGCGGACGACCTGCCGACGGTCAGTTTGGGCGATTCCGAGCGGTTGCGACCCGGAGAAATGGCGATCGCGATCGGAAATCCCCTCGGACTGGAAAATACGGTGACGATGGGAATTATCAGCGCTACGGGCCGATCAAGCAGCGACATTGGCGCTCCGGACAAGCGGGTGAGTTTCATCCAAACCGACGCGGCAATCAACCCCGGAAATTCCGGCGGGCCGCTGCTGAACCAACGGGGCGAAGTGATCGGCATGAATACGGCGATCATTCAGGGCGCCCAGGGGTTGGGATTCGCCATCCCCATCAATCGGGTGGAAAATATCGCCGACCAACTGATCGCCAAGGGCAAGGTGGAACATCCGTTTTTGGGCATTCAAATGGTGACGTTAGACCCGCAAGTGAAGGAAGAGATCAACGGCGACCCCAACAGCGGTTTGAAGGTGGATGCCGACCGGGGGGTGCTGATTGTCCGGGTCGTCCCCGGTTCTCCGGCCCACGAGGCGGGGTTGCGATCGGGTGACGTGATCGCCACAATTGACGGCAAAGCGATTAAGGATGCCGCCGAGGTTCAGGAAGCGGTGGAAAACATCGGAGTAGGGGGCCGATTGCAGATGGAATTGCAGCGCAACGGCCAAATCCAAACTCTGGCGGTTCGCACCGGAACGATGGCGAATGAAGGCTAGGCGATCGCTTTTCGCAACTGGGCGGGCAACCAGAGATGGTTGCCCCCACAGACTCCCTACTCCCTACTCCCTTTCTACAGAGCGCGATGTCCTAACCGTTCTGTCCGTTGCGATATTAGTCAGGTTTCGGGATTGTCGGATTTGGAGACGATCACTTCGACGGGGCGCAGGAGGCGATCGCCATATTCAAATCCCCGCCGAACAATTTTGGTGATGGTTTCATTTTCGAGGTCGGGATTCACTTCGCGATCGACAATTTTACAGATCTCGAAATTGGGTTTTTCTTCCCCAAATTCGATGGGATGAACTTCTCGCCGTTCCAAACTGTTGAGCAATTTTTTCTGGATGCTGCCGATCAATTTGGGAAAGCGGGCGATCGCCTTTTCGTCGGGTTCGGGGTTGTTTCGCAGGTATTCGAGCAAAAATTCCAGGGAATCGACCACTTCTAACAATTCCAAAAATAGCGTCTCTAGCCGAGCATTTTCTTCCTGCTCTTTTCCCGCCAATTCCTGTTGAAGGGACATTTTTTCTTTTAACAGCAGTCCCATTTTATCCCGGATTTCGTCTCTGACTTCGGCCAAAATCTCGAATTTTTGGGGCGATTGATTGTCCATGATGTCAAATGCTAAATGAACGGTCTGCAAAGATTTGTTGTCCCAATTGTTTGTCAGTCTCGCCGGATTGATTTTCCGCCGCGATCGCTGCCCGTAGGTTGTCGAATTCCGGAATTATCTCCACCACCGGCATCGGCTGTTCGAGTTCCGAGAAATCTTGCCGTTTGAACCGTTGAATTGTGGGCAAAACGGGGTGCAAATAATCGGCGATCAACCGTTCTTTTTCGTCCATCAAGGCTTTTCTCGCCCGGGCAATGATATCGGGGGGGTATTTTTTTCGCTTCATGGCCATTGCAAAAGCCTTGGTAATTTCGGCTTTGGATGCCGAAGGAGAAACTTCTAAAACCTGGTAGGGGTTGGGATTGGGCAGTTGATTGTTTGACATATTTTAATAAATTCCACATTGACGATAAATCTCAACAAATTCGGGATCATTTGGGCAAATTTGATGAGCCCAACGGGCGAATTGTATGGCTGTTTCTCCGTTCATTTGATTTTGATTAACTCCCGTAATTAAAATTTCTATTAACAGAGCAGCAATATGTCGTTTCACTCTTTCATTATTGCAGCGTTTGGCGCGACGTACCGCATCATTTAGATTGGATTGCATCAAGGCAATAATTTCATTGACTTCGATTTCAAATTCTAAGGCTTCAATTACATAAATTAAACGGGGATTTTTTCCATCAGTTTTTTGCAGTTCTCGAAGCTGAGATAATGCTCGAATTTTATCGATTTTCTGATGCTCTAAATTTTCGCCAATTTCTTGAATGCGAGATTCAACCCAATAGCTACAGGAGGCTTCAGTTGCCAATAGTTGATACCAAAAATCGCTAAAAGCTAGATGATCGGGTAAGCTGTTTAAGGCCTGACGCTGGGACTGACACAAGCGATCCAGTTCTCGATGCCATTCCGGGTGCGATCGCAATTCATTTTTGATGGCATTTAAAGGCCCGACGGACTGCCTCCACTGTCGCTTTTGCAGGTGGTGACATCCTTCGGAGTAGGCGACAAATTTTTGGGCAAAATATTCGTTTTTTTGATGGGGATTAAATTGATAACTCCGAGACGGTTTGAGGTAAATGGCGCGTTCCATATCCCCATCAAACGCTGCCGCCACTGCCGACCCCCAGGAGGTATAAAGGGCGGGCAAAATATTGGCTTCCGTGGAGGTTGAATTGGAGGCTTGAGAAACTCTGACATTGGCAAAGTGATGGTTGTGGCGGTGGTAGCATCCCGGCAATAAAATCATATCATTAATTTTGGCAGCTTGATGGGGCGATTTTTTGATAAATTTGAGGGCGATCGCATCCAAGCGCAATCGATCTCGCAGTTTCATATACTCGGCTAAGTTCTCGTCTTTTAAGCTATCGATCGCCGTCTCTAAGTTCCCCAAAAAGTGGTCGAAAACTTCGTAAAAATCGATGGAACTTTGAGGCAACCAGGGAATATTTTTCAGAGCCGGATCGCGCTTTACATTCGCCAGGGCAGTCGTGGCAGCGACGATCCAATCCGGCCGGCTTTGGGGGTCGATTTGGGCTTGATAATAGGTGGCGATCGCCCAGTTGTGCAAGGATTTAGCATCTCCGTTTTGGAGCCAAATTTTTTCGGTTTCTTGGGCAATTTTTTGCCAATCTTGAATGTCCCAAATTTGGGCTTCTAGGCGAGGTTGAATGTGGTTGTTTAGATTCCCTTCGACCAGGGAATCTGAGCCGTAAGTTTGTAAAAATTGGGTGCTGGTAGCGCGGGCGCTTTCGAGGTTTTGGGCATCGACAAATTGCTCAATTTGCCGCATTAATTTTAGGCGGACAAGTCTCATTAATTGGCGGACAATTTTTAATTGACTGTTGATTTGAGGATGGGAGAGCGATCGCCACTCCCGTTCCGCCTGTTTTAACTCGCCCAGTCCGAGATGGGCGAAACCCCGCAGGTAACTGATTTTTTCTCCGGAATGTCCCTGCAAATATGCGATCGCCTGTTGCCAGTTTTGGGTTTTTATTGAAAGAACTGCCAAGCGAATTTTTGATTCTGCCAATTCGGGTAACAACTGATGCGATCGCTTGTAGCAAGATTCGGCTTCGGGAAAATTTTGCGACTGTTCGGCTGACAGTCCCCGCCGATAGCAGTCTTTTCCTTGGATCACCCGATTCAGTTCCGCCACTAATTTTTGACCGTCTTGGCGGGGGAACTTTTTCAGGGCAGAATTGACGACATTGAGGGCGGCATTAAATTCGCCTTTGGTCGCCAAATCGAAGGCTTGCTGTAATTTTGTTTCATACTGAATTTGTCCCTGAATTTGTCCCGAACAGTTGGCGATCGCTTCTTGCAGGATTGGAATTTGAAATAATATCTGTGCTCGCTCGAAACTCAGTTTGGCTTTTTTATACTGTTTTTGTTGGGCATATTTTTGACCGTCTCCAAATAAAGTCCGAAATTGATTGTATTTGATAATTTTGTTTTGGCAGCGGGCGGTCGCCTGTTTGACAACGGCGACATCCATAATTTCCTGGCATTTTTGATAAATTGCCAAGGCTTTAGATAGCGTCGTCGTATCCATCGGATCGCCCGGATCGGATTTTTCTAACGCCTGAGCTGAAGCCATCATTTTTTTGACAGATTTGATCTGTCTTTTCCATAAATTAACTCTTGATTTTAGATCGATCAATAAATCCCCCATCAAGAGCTGTCGCAGCTTTTGTTCGACAAATGACGGATGATTCGACCATTTAGATAAGGTCAAATTTGCCACTTTTGTCGCCTTCATGATATGCTTTTTTTGAGCTAATTTTTGGGCATTTTTAAATTCTTTTTTGGTGGCAGATACTTTTTTGTAAAAGTCAATAATTGCCACCTTAAACACTGTCCGTGTCAGAGAATTAATCACATTGGCGATCGCATTCATGGGCAGTATTCCGGTAAACTGTTGACGAAAACGATTTCGCCAACTTCGATTTGATTTTCTCGACCTTTGAGATTGGGATTGGCTGCGACCAGTTCCGGCCACCGTTTCCAGTCGCCGTAGAATTTCCGGGCAATTCTGGAGAGGGAATCTCCCCGTTGAACTGAGTAGTAAAATCCTCCACAAAGTCGCCGGTTTCGCTTATCCGTTCTGGATTTATTTAACCCTGGAACAAAGAGCGAGGTTCGGCTCACTTTTGCCGATTCAATGGGGGCCGGTTGTCGGGCTAGTTGAGCGTCGAATGATACTCCTAGAACCATCCCCAACAGGAGCATAATGATGGCGATCGCCAAAATTAACTGGGATGTATTTTTTTGCCAGCCAGCTTGGGCAATTGGAGGAGGTTTAACAGCCACTTCTGGGAGTTCTTGAAGTTGCCGGATCGGTGTGAGATCGGTTTCGCAGTTGGGGCAAATATTGCCCTCAATTTCGGCGCGATCGCACACCGGACAAGTGAGTTTAACCGTCATCGTGTCAGTCCTGTAGCAATGGTTCCTGCGGGCAATTCCCGATCTAAATAGGGGATGATCTCAGCTTGAAGTTCTCGCAGCAAAGTATCGGCTTGGGTGCCATTTCCTTGCTGTAGTGCGTTCAACATTTGATTGAATTTGACACTCATGCCTCCCGCGTGACTGGGGTTAATATGGTGAATGCGGGAAATCTCCTCGGGAATGACGACAATCAGTTGGACGCTATCGGGGAGGTTATCAAACTCCCGTTTGCTATCTTCTATTAATTTTTGCAAGCTGGAAATGTTCTTGCTATTCAGGGCTTGTTGCAGTTGAGCCACTAAATTCTGCAATCGAGATTTTTGATCTTCATGGAGTAGGCGATCGCAAGTTTGCAGTGCCAACTCAAACCGGGCTATGAAAATCTTGGCAATTTCTAACTCATCGGTGGCAAATTCTTTTAATTCCTGGAGTTTGGTTTCGGCTTGGTTAAGGCGATCGCCCTGTACTTTGCCATCCTGATAAATTTGGTTCGCCGATCGCACCACTTCCCCGGCGATTTCGTTAGCTCGCTGCACGCCAATTTCCGTCAAGTTGGCAGCGTTGTTGAGTTGTTGAATTCGTTCCTCAACCTGGCGAGCAATGTCCTCATTAACTCCGCCCCGCGAGAATGAACAACTGACTTTAACCTGGGGATTATTTTTGAGGGTTGCCGTCATTTGGAGCGAGTTATTTTCTTCGTCGAGTTCCACCGTAACCAGAATTTCCGTGCCTTTTGGATAGGGGCGATCAAGGGCTAACCACATATCGCCGATCCGCTCATCCTGAAATTGGCGATCGAGTTCCTGGCGGACGCGATCGGGGCTGAAAAATTTAAAGTGAATCAGGGATTGTCCGTCGGCTTCTGTTTTAAAGGTATGGAACTTTTGAACCGGAAGAATATCGCCCTGGCTGATGATCACAAATCGCGGCTCGTCCACCAATTCGATGCAATAATCGCGGGAAACGGTGGTGACTTTTTCGGTGAGTCCCGCCGCCACGATCGCCGCTCCTTCCGCCACCGCATACATGGGGCGATCGTGAATGACAACTTGATGTTGGGGGAAGGCTTGGCGGATTTTTTGTTGCACGATGGGTACCTGAGCTGAACCGCCGACTAATAGAATTGCATCGATTTGATCGAGGGGATAATCGGAATATTTGATCGCATCCTGAGCAATTTGTACCGAGCGATCGATCAACGGTTCGATCAGTTGTTCAAACTGTTGGCGGGTGATGGTGACTTGAATGGGAATCGCCATTCCCATTTCATCAATTAAAGGGGTGGCGGTAATGATTTCGGCGGAAGATTGGATGCCGAGTTGAATTTTTGCCCGTTCCGCCTGTAGCTTCAATTCCGCCAGCAGCCGCACTCGCTGATAATGCGGCATTTTTTGAATTAAGCGATCGACATTATCGAGGGTTTCAATTCGGGCGATTTCCTGTTTGGCAAATTCGACAATACAGTTATCGAAATCGTCTCCACCTAACCACAAATCCCCCGCTTTTGCTGACTCAATAAATTGATTGCCGACGGAAGTAATAATCGAACAGTCTAAAGTTCCGCCACCGAAGTCATAAACTAAGATGGTACTGACATCATCGGAGTCGGGACGGTAGCCGTAGGAAATGGCGGCGGCGGTGGGTTCGGGGAGGAGTTCCCGTAGTTTTAATCCGGCTTTTTGGGCGGCGATTTCGGTGGCGTATCGCTGCTTATCATTGAAGTAAGCGGGGACGGTAATTACCGCTTGGGTGATGCGGCTGGTTTGCCCCGATCGCTCCTGATACGTTTGGGCATGGATGACGACTTTTTTGAGGATTTCCGCCGATATATCTTCGGGTTGATATTCTCGCCCCCCCAACCAAACGGATAGGCTATTTTCGGTGCCTTGGCTGGATTGAGTAATTTTATAGTTGAAGCGAGATAATTGTTGCTGCACAACCGGATCGTTAAAGCCTCGCCCAATTAATCGCTTGATGGAAATAATTACATTTTCGGTGTCTCCATCTCCGAGTTGGCGATAGGCGGGTTCACCGACAATTAACCCGTTGCGATCGGCGGCGACGACTGAGCGGGTTAATTTGCGATCGGGTGGGGAGTTATCCGGCGCCGTGACGACGTTCACCTCAGCCAACTTGAAGGCGGCAACTGAGTTAGTGGTTCCTAAATCGATCCCAACGATATTTCCCATGATTCATAGACCCTCGATTATTTACAGTTTAATGGTTTGGGGTAAGTTTGGCAATCCTTGAAGGCAATAATTCACAAAAGTTAACTTAGAGTATTTATCCGGTTCTTAAGGTGGGAATATGGGCGAGTAAGTAGGGGTTGGCACAGAGCAGTTTTTTGGCGATCGCCTGTTGTTTGATAAAGTTGGCATCGAACTCCTGCGAACTACTGCCGAGTCCCAACTTATACATGACTTCTTTGGCGGCAGTGGAACGATTGTCAAATCCCATTGAATCCGCTGTCAGGGCTGATAAGGTGTCCCGCTTATCAAGATTTAATGCTTGTCGCCAATAGGTTAGGGATGCCTCAATTTGTAATGCTGCTGTTAGGGCTGTTGCTAATTTTAAAGTTGCCCAGTAGTGCTCAGGATCGAGTTTGATCGTTTTCAGATAACACTCGCAACTGATGACTAAAGATTCGCGGGAATTTTTGATAATCTTCGTGGCTTGCTGTTTTGCAATTTCCATTCCGACACCCTCGATTGAGATGCCTAAGCTGCCTATAAAATGGCGATCGTAGTTGCCGGAAAAAATGCCGTCTCCCCAAAATGAACTGTAACTGCGATCGTACATTTCTCCGGCTTGGAAAAACAGGGCTGAATCTCGGGATTGTTCCGCTTGTTGATAGAGTTTGTAACCCTCCGGATGCAAGGTTTGCATTTTGGCGATCGCCGAGTTATTTTGACTTCTCGGTTGCGGCGGTTTTGGCGGCTTCGGGGGTTGCGGTTTCGGGACGGGTGGGGGAGGTGACGGGGGTGTTTTTGTCAGATTTGGAAGATTGCCCAAAATTGCCGAATCGGATAGAGTAGGAGTCAGAGTCTGTACGTTATCTTGACATTGGGAATAAGGATTCGATGCCGAATTTAACACCGATTTTGGATCGAGTTGATAAATGGCAATTGGTGCCGTCCATACCCTCCTCAAAGCCACATAAGATAAATTCAATATAAAACGTAAAAATAGATTGAATAATACCAATAATATTGTGGCAGCTATAAAAGCACCTAAGCCATCCATTAAACTCCCTAATACCGCGAAAATACTCATTAAGACTGAAACCCAAAACGCGATCCAAGCATAGCCATAGATGCCAAAAATAATTACAATTCCGAAATAGGCTGCTAGTTTAGCTTTTCGTTTCAAAAAATGACCAGTCAAAAAATAGGGTAATAAAATGAATGTGCCATTAAATAAAGCCATTAAAATTATGAAAGCCATCCCGCCACCGACAGACAATCCCATGAAAAATAAAACATCTCTCGCGATGATTATGGTGAAAAAAGATAGAACTAATAGCACACCAAAAAAAGCGACAATAATTTTACAAATAATTAAAAAGGTTTGGTAAGCCTTTCTGAGTTGCGTTTCGGGATCGGTATCGGAACCGGGAACGGGCCGATCGCACCACAGGATTTGTAAATACCAAAAAATAAAGTCGCGAATCAGTCTAACTTTAATCTGTGTACCGTCGTTTAAATCAAAATATTGTCCGTCTTTGATGGCTTGAGTATTTTCAAATTTGCCGAGTTCCCGTCCATCCAAATAAATGGTAAAATTTTTCGGTTCTTTTTCCCACCACTTTTTATCCCAAGAAACGACCAATCTTTCCGAACTCCCTGGTTGCAGTGAATATTTTGCTCTAGCCATGAGTAAAACCCTGGAATTAAATAATTTACTTTTTTGACTATTGAATGGATTGACAGTTGGGCAAACTGTTCAACATGAAACGGGATGGATACACATAAAATCCGCTCAAATCTAGCCTCGCATTGTGGTAAAGCATCCAAGGCGTGTAATTGAGCTGACCCCGATCGGTCGAGGCGACGTTTAAAATCGTCTGGCCTCTCAGTTGCAAGTAACCGTTATCCTGCCAATATAAAAAGCTGTTGCGTCGTTCCGTTTCGCTGATTTGCATGGGTTGAGAATGGCGGCCGAGTACCAACGTCGCCGCTTCTCCAAACACCGTATTGTTTCTCACCAAACCGGTGACGCAAATCAATTCCTCGGTTGCCGTTCGATAGAAAACTCCCCGGATTTGGTCGCCAATTTTTGTGAATTGATAACACGACTGACCCCGGGGAAGTAAATTGTTGGTTGGGGGCGAATTTTCACAGAGGAGATATTCGCCGTTGGGCAAACTTTCCACCGTCCTTTGGGCGATCGCGGGGAATGCGATCGCGGACAGTATCAGACCCAAAATCGTGGCGTTGCGAATCGTTTTCATCTCGTTGTGACCTCGCAAAAGTAGCTCTGCATCCCCCCCTACTCCCCCTTTGGCAAGGGAGAATGAAACAGCTCTGCTTGGTCAGGGGAGAGGATTTGTTTTGGTATTCAAATAGCAGTAAAAAGCTAAACTGCTATATTGAGTCCACTTGAGTGGACTTGAGCTATGAGCCTTGAAATGAATTTCAAGGCGGGTTCTTCAGCTCCGAGCCTTGGAATCCATTTCCAGGCGGGTTCAAGCAATGAAAATTTCTCTCACACCACGAACTCGAAATGGAGTCAAAATCAGTCGGAGTCGGGTTCGTTACCCTCCCACATTTCCCGCTCCGCATCCCGTTCCAAAGCCGTTTCGGACGCGACCTGATCTCGCCAATCGTCGTAATTCTCCTGAAAGTCACTGTCGGCATCGGAGGTGTCGAAATCGTCGTCGCCGGGTCCGGTACTGTCAACCATGAGTGAGTTCTCCTTGTATTGTAAATCGAAATGAGTAATTGTACAGATCAAATGATGAAAACTTTACATTTCTTCACCTCCCAGCCGATCGCAGCGGTTCTTCAGCGAGATGTCCCAAACCGACGGAATCGAGCAATTCCTGCCACTCTGCCAAAGTTTCGGGATTTTGGGGCTGCATCTGTCGCAGTTGCGCCAACTCAGCCAGGGTTTCGTACCATAACCGGGCTTTTGCGTATAACTCCGCCCGCTCTAAGGGCGTATTTGCGGCTTCTAATTGGCGGCTCAATTCGTCATCCATCGCCACCCGCTCGATCGCTCCTTCGACATAATCATCTTCAGCGCGAATCCGGGGATTGCAAATATAAGAAAACTGCCAACGATAGGTTTTTCCAATTTCCAAAGCTGCTACGGTTTCGGGTAAAGAGATGCTAATAATTCCCGGAATTGCGGTGGGCGTTATTGTCTGATTAAATATCTCATTTTCTACCTCATCTAACAGCACCAATTCCACCTCTCGGGGCGGTTCGGAACTGTAGGGGACGTAAAATAAAAAGGTGGGGCGTTCGGCTGCGGTCAATCCCAAATTTGTCTCGGGAATTAACGCGGTTAACGGCTGGGGAACTTGGGGGCAACCTGTACGACTGGAGGACCCCTGTCGGTTGCCATCGCTGCCGCGATCGGGGGGATCGAATTCCGTGGCAACTGCGGCTGGAAATTTCGGAAATGGAGCATTTGCGATCGCGTAAAAATCGGCAATGTAAACGGCAAAAAAACTGATGCCAAACAGCAAAAGTTTCAACTTTGACATTGGCTTCATTTAAACCCTGATATGTAACTCAATCTTCACCGATCAGTCGCGGGTCGGGAATTCCGTAGATTTCCTCCGCCGCTTCGATCGCATTTTCGTAAGTCGGTTCTCGCAGGTAGGCATCGTAGGCCTCGCCGGGAGGATAGGGATAATCCTCTTCCCAGTCGTCCTCAAAATCCCCGGAGATCTCGTCGCGATCGCTGCTGGAGTAGACCATTACGCACCTCGGCTCGAATGTCCTATGGACTTATCGGCAAATTTCGCAACTTTTACGCAATCTTAACATTTCTTTACAAAGCGGGCAGCCAGGGGAGACGCCAGCCACCCCAAAGCCGCCGGAATCACGGGAACCCAGATTCCCCCGACCAGCAGCAGCCAAGCGGTTCCGTACAGCACCCCGACCCCCGCCCCGAGACTCGGTAACAGGATCCGGCGATCGCAAATCTGCCACCCCAAACCCGCACCCGCCGCGGACCACAAGCCGATCCAGAGGCCCTCTTGCCAGGGCGACCACACTTTTAATAAGGGGCGATCGTCCAAAATGGCGGCCAAAATTTGACTGACCATGTGGGCGTGAAGGACGACTCCGGGCATTTTTTCAAATGTGGCGCCTCGATAACTGTAGGGAGTGGCCACGGTATCCCCGGGAACGCTGGTGGCCGTTACCCCAAACAAAACAATTTTATCTTCCACCCATTTGGGGTTGATTTGTCCCTCTAAAATATCGGTCAAAGTCACGGTTTTTGCGACCGGATCGGCGGCGCGATAATTCAATAAGACTTGAAATCCTTTGCCTTCAAAAGCCGGATAAGCTCCCCATTTATTTAAAGCGTAAATCAACAAATTTCCCAGCTTGATGGTATTGTTGTTAATTTCTTTTGGTGCGATTCCTTCTGCTTGTAAATACAACAATGCCAACCGCATATTTAATGCAAATTCTGTCTGACAGCCCGGATGTTCGTCCATAAATAAAGTGTGGCGGCGGAGTACCCCGTCCGGATCGATGCTGATATCATTGAATCCAACCCGGTAATTGGGGACGCTGGCAGGGGATTTTATGCCTTCATTTCGACTATCTTGAGCTTTGCAAATAACGATCAAATTGGACTGATTTTGCATCTGATTTCGGAGGGTTTCGGTTCCGGGGGGGGCGGGCAGATCTCGATAGAGATTTAATCCGATCGCCCGGGGTTGATAAGCATTCAATTGTTGCAAAACTTCGGTCAATTTGCGATCGCTGATCGGCCAATCCTCTAGGGCTTGAATGTCAGGTTCGGTGACGGTGACGATCAGCAGGCGGGGATCGGGGAATTCTACGGGGCGCGATCGCATCATAGCATCGAAGGTTGTGAGTTCCCAAGTTTGCAACAATCCCAACTGTCTGAAAATTAAAATTAATAGGGTTAAAATGAGGGTTAAAAGTACAGTCGATATGATAGAATTAAGGAAGGAAAAATCAGATTTTTTGCGGGGAAAGTTGGGCGATCGCTTTTGGGGCCACTGTATGGGGACGACGGCGGGATTTTGGCACAAAGCCGGCAGCCAACTGGCACAGGGAAACCGTTCTTCGAGGGCGTAGAGTCGTTCTCTGGCTTCCCGGACGGCTAAATAAAAGGAATCACCGCGAGAAAATGCAATCAGAAAATTCTTTAAAAATAGATGGGCGATAAAGTCGGGCACGGGTTCCCGCATGACGATCGCCTGGGGGATATCCAGTTGCAACAGTTGATGAGCCAATCCCAGGCCGTCGCAGGAGTTAAATATGGCGAGTTTCAGGCCGCGATCGACGGATTTTTTCAACGCCGGGGTGAGGCTTTCCAAGCTGACTGTTTCGGCAACATTGATGGCGATCGCTCCGTTTTCTTTGCGTTCGTCGCTGTAGCTGTGTCCGGCAAAAAATAGGATGTCCCAGCCCCGGCTATCCCAGAGTTGATCGTCGAGTTCCTGACGGGTGGGTTCGGGTAAAAAGACGAGTTCGACATCGGACAGATGTTCCATCAATCGGCGATCGGTATCGAGATCGATGCCCGAACAGTTGCCCAAAATTGCCAAAATTCGCAGGGGCGATCGCGGGGGTTTGGGAAGCGATCGCCGACTGTATTCGACTTGGCTGAATGCCAGTTCCGCCCGGGGATAATCCTGGAACCACTGCCACAGATGCCAGGGCAGGTTTCGCAGTTCTAAATTGTCCGTTTCTAAAACAATTTGAATTTCATCGGTGGGTTGAAATGAACTTCGTAGTTTGCCGTCAATTTTCCGAAATTCGGGGGCATTTAACCAGTCGTTAAATGAGCTGCGATACTGCTTGCATAAATCGTTAAAATCGACGGTCGAAACGTTGGTAATATCCCCGGTTTCGAGTTTGATGCGGGGATGCCACGCCCAAGTTTGGGACAAATCCTGATAGATCAATTGCCACCGTTTCGCGATCGCCACCAAATCTCTCGCCGGGGGCAAACTTCCGGTAAATTTGACGGGGCGGGGATGTTCAGAATCCCAGGCCATCGCCGTGACGGCGGGAAATCCTTCCCGCAAAGAGCCCGGCCCTAAATTGAGCAGTACGATCCAATGGGTCATCGGGGGGCGATTCGGTAATAGAACAGGCAGGATGCCTATTCTACAATGGTACATCAAATTTGAAAGTGTTTGGTGACGGTCACATCTCCCCGGGTAATTTGAATGGTAAATTGTTCTCCAACACCTCCGGTAAACCGGCTGAGTTGAATCCAATTATCTTGGATTCGGGATTCGACTTGCTGCAAAACTTCCCCGGTTTCCGAGATTAAAATTAAGTGGACATTAGGAGGCAGATAACTTTGTCCTTCTGGGGGATGGAGTCGCACCCGGATTTTCACATCTCGGTCATTTTCGGCAATAATTGAAACGAACAAAACCAACTGTTGATGGTCGAGTTGCATCCCCAAATCGATCAGTTGGACGCGCTGCGTCACTCCCTCTTCTTCGGAAAAACTTCTCAAGTTGTAGGCGATTTCTGGACTGCCGTAAAGAGCCTCGACGGTTTGCCATCCCGACTCGACAATATCGGCCAACCAGCGAGTCAATGTTATCGTTTCGGAGGGGCGGGTTTTTTCCTGCCGCAATTGTGCCAAGTGATCGAGCAAATTTTCCAAGGGTTGCAGTTGATTGAGTGGCAAGTCTCGGCGATAGACTTCGGGAATAAATCCGAGGATTTCTGCCGTTTGTAAGGAGTCAAAAATTTTGACGGCGACATAACCGATGCGATCGCCCCAAACCTCCGGCGGAACGGTAAAATTTTCCTGATTTTCTCGCACTGGGCGACAGTCCAAACGTCCCAAACCGGGCAGGGGCAAATCGGTCACGTCCGACCCCAATTGAAGGACGGGATTCCGACTGTCGGCGAGGGTCATGTCCGTGGGAATTTCCATCCACTGCAAATAGCGATCGACCGTCCAAATTGCCAGGGTATTAAAATAGACTCGTTCCCGCAGTTTCCGGGTCGGCATTTTGAGGGCGAATTCCCGGGCGCGATCGCGGGCAGTTTGTGGAATTAACAGGGGCAAAGATGGGTCATTGTAACGCTCGATGTGATTAACCATAATTCATCAACCATTTATATCATTCTGTCCTCAATCCTGGGGCGAGTCGTCCCGGACTGTTTCTATAGATATCCCTCCATTTCGGCAAATTTACGCAAATGCGGCACACAATTTCGGTGGTAGAATGAACTCAGGGTCGTGAAGGGCAAACCGACCTGGGCTGCGATCGCTTCCCAGCTTGTCTCTGGGGGCAGGCGCCGCAAAATCAAAAACTGACAATTCACGTCCGGGCGCCCGCGAATGTGAGTCCGTCGCAGTTCCCCCGTCGGGTCTGTTTCCGCCCACTGCCGTGTCTTCTCCAACATCGGGCGGATATCGGGGGGGGAGGGAATCGTTTCCAGAATGTCGAAGAGTTCGTCACCCACGGCAATTTGGCTGGAAATGAAGCGGTTTTTCTGTTTCTGTCGGCGCAGTCGGGAATCGAGTAATCGCCGTTTCAGGTATTGATTTAACCAGGTGGTGACGCTGCTGCGATCGGGATCGTACACCTGACAAAGATTCTGACAGAAATACAGCGCCATTTGTTGCCAAGCATCCTCATAATCTGGGTGGCTCTCTTGCCACAACTTACCCGATCGCGCGATGAAGCGAAAAATTTGGGTCAACCCCTTCTGACGCCCGACACTTTTGGGCGGATGTTGGCACGTTTCCTGAATTAATTTTAACAGATCTCGTTCCTGAAAATCCATAATTTTTGTTAAAAACAGTCTGTCTGAATCCGGGCTGCGAACCATTCACTCATGGATCGACAAAAATGAGAGGCAAGATTTTATGATATTCTAAAAATCGAATCAAAATCAAGCAAAATCAGTTATTTTTTGAATGGATCGAGTTTTCAGAACCTATCATGATTTTTGTCAAAATCAGCCGTCGCATCGCCATCGCCCTGCTTTTATTTCCGGCTTCCCTATTTTCCGCCCTCGCCGCCCGGGGACAGTCGCCCCCCGACCCCATCGCCGAAGCCGCCAAACTCTATAATATCGCCTCCGGACAAATCGATCGCGGGGAATTGCGCCCAGCCCTGGCCACCCTCGAACGGGCGTTAAAAATCGTGCGATCGCGGGGAAATCGAGGCTTTGAAGGGGACATTATCAACGATATCGGCATCATTCACCGCAACCTCGGCGAGTCCGATCGCGCCCTGGAATTTGCCCGAGAAGCCCTGAAAATTTATCAAGAACTTGGCGATCGATCCTCCGTCGCCCAAAGTTACAATAACTTGGCGTCCGCCTATCAATCCCTGAGTCAGTATCCCGAAGCCCTGTCTTATTTTCAACGGGCTCTCGCCACCGTCCAAGAACTCGGAGAAGCGGACAGCGAAGCCTTCGTTCAAAATAACCTGGGCGCGGTTTATCGATCCTTGGGACGGCCCCGAAAATCCCTGGAACATTTTGAAGCCGCTTTGGGACTCTTCCGGGATTTAAACTTATCCTACTATGCGGGAATCTTGTTGAACAACATCGGTTCTGCCTACGTTGCCTTAAAAGAGTACGAATCGGCAAAAATTGCCTTCGAGAAATCTCTGGAAATTGCCAGACAAGAAAAAGACAATTTGGGCATCGCCCAAACCTCCGTGAATTTGGGGGGAGTTTACGAGAGATTAACGGACTATCAAAACGCCCTCAAACTCTACGAAAGCGGATTGGCGATCGCGTCCGAAATTGGCGAATCTTCCCTCGTCGGTCAATCCCTCAATAATATCGGGTCAATTTATCGCCTTCAAAATCAACCTGATCGCGCGATCGGGTTCTATCAACAAGCATTAAATGTCCGTCAAACCATCGGCGATCGCGCCGGAGAAGCGGTGACATTAAAAAACCTGGGGTCGATTCAATTTGAACAAAAGCAGTTAGAAACTGCCCAAAAAAATCTCTATTTATCCATCGAAATTTTAGAATCATTGCGGCCTGGATTAAGTGATTATAATAAAATATCCCTCTTTGACAAGATGGCAAATACCTACGGCATCTTGCAGCGAGTTTTGGTCGCCCAAAATCAGATGAAAACCGCCCTAGAAATCTCAGAAAGAGGACGGGCGAGGGCTTTAATTGAATTGCTATCTCGCTCAAGAAATCAGACAGAACTGGATAAAAAAACTGTCGATTTACCGACCTTTGAAACCATCAAAATGGTTGCCATTCGCCAAAAATCGACCCTGGTTGAATATTCGATTGTGGTCGATAATTTTGTCAAAAATTCGGAACTATTAATTTGGGTCATCGATGCCGAGGGCGCGATCGCCTTTCGTTCAGTGAATTTGACGGAATGGGGAAAAGGACAAGAAGATTTAATCCCATTTTTGACAACAGAAATTGTCGAATCTTCTCCCATCGCCGAATTGGTTCGCGGATTTCGTGCCCCCATTGAGTCCGGAACCTCTGCCGTTCAAGCCCGAAAAATCAGCGATCGCAAATTGGGACAACTTCACCAACTCCTGATCGAACCCATCGCCGATTTACTCCCCACAGATCCGGAAACCAAAGTTATCTTTATTCCCCATAAAGAGTTACTCTTAGTTCCTTTTGCCGCCTTAATGGATGGCAACAATCAATATTTGATCGAAAAACACGCGATCGCCACCAGTCCCGCCATCCAACTCCTACAACTCGCCCAAACCCGACAAAATCGCCACTCCCCCAAAACGGATATTTTGGCAATTGGAAATCCCGCCATGCCAGACATTGCCATTTTACCGGGCGAACAACCCGAAATTCTCCCCGATCTTCCTGCCTCAGAACAGGAAGCGATCGCGATCGCCAAACTGTTCGATACCCAAGCTGTCATCGGCAAAAACGCCACCGAAACCGCGATCGTTCCCAGACTTCCCGAAGCCCGAATGATCCACTTCGCCACCCACGGATTACTAGAAGACTTCAGCGGTTCTGGACTCCCGGGTGCGATCGCTTTATCCCCCTCCGAAACCGACGACGGACTCCTCACCGCCGACGAAATTCTCCGGTTAAATCTCAACGCCGAATTGGTGGTTTTGAGTGCCTGCAACACCGGAGTCGGAACCGTCACCGGAGATGGAATTGTCGGTTTATCCCGTTCCCTGATGGCAGCCGGCGTTCCCAGTTTAATTGTCTCCTTGTGGGCGGTAGAAGATGTTTCAACCTCGGAATTAATGCAGGAATTTTATCGGCAATTGCGACAACATATAGATACAACAAAAGCTCTCAGAAATGCGATGTTGACGGTTCAAGAAAATTACCCTGATCCGAAAAGTTGGGCTGGATTTATTTTAGTTGGAAATCCTGGGTAGGTTTTTGTGGTTTTTTGTAGATTGGGTTGAACGATAGCAGTCTATTAATTCAACCACCTTCTCTCTGTGTCCTCTGTGCCTCTGTGGTTAATAATAGTTTTTGTAGGTTTTGTTAGTATCGCCCATAACGGGCGATCGCGCCCCGAACATTCCGGCCGTTTTGCAGCCAAGCCCACATCTGATCGCCGTGGGAAAAATGCCACCATTCCTTGGGGTGCTGATGAAATCCGGCGGCGGTCATTACCCGTTTTAAAAGTTGGCGATTGTGATGATATTGTACCTCGATTTTATCCGCGCTGTCAACAAAATAATCGGGATGCGATCGCGGCGAAATTTCGTCGATGGGAGAACCCATATTCAACGCAGATCCCGCCAAATCAAATAGAGTGATATCCACCGCCGCCCCGGTACTGTGGGGGGGAGGAGTCGCCGGATCGGGGCTGGGAACCGCCCAAAATTGATACACCTCCCGCCACAATTCGTTTTGGCGATCTTCCGACAAATTTTCTACCGTCAATCCTGCCGATCGCAACCGTTCGGAAAAGGCATAATCCACCATAAATTGTTGCACTTCGACGGGGCGGTAGGCATCGAAAACGAGGATTTTTAAATTCGGGTGTTGACTTTGTAGATATTGGTTGGCTTGAATGAGGCGATCGCACACATCTCGGCGGACGTGATAGGGAGAATTTGCCGCCGATTTGTCATAGGGTGCGCCCAATTTTTGATAGGGGTGGGGCGATGCCAAGATAAACTGTTCTGGAGGAATGGGGACGAGGGGTTCGCCACAATCTCGGATCGGAATCTGTTGATAGGGTTTTTGATAAGATTTCGCGGCAGTCATGATTTTAATGGGTACCGTCAAGATGGCGGATGCGATCGTCAGTTATCAAAATATCGTATCAAAATATAGCCGTGTGAAATAATTCAGAAAAATCTTTCGGCTAAGAGCCCCCAGAATTGGGGGTTTGGGGGCTAGACAATTTTGGAAAGGTTGCCCCCAAAATTGAACCCGAACGTTGGACGAGTTTTCTAGGTCGCCGACTCAGTTTTGGCGGTCATTTGCCGGAAGTTAAGAAAACCAAAAATGAGCCAAAACGCCAGGAGTCCCGCCGTCAAAAACAAGATGGAAACCGGCCCGAATTCGACCACCAGCGCCGGTGCCGCTGCCGTGAATAACCCGCCGCCGACAATGGGTTCAAAAAAGATCAGGAGATCGAGGCCCAAACGTTTCATCATCAACTGCACGATCAGGCCCCCCACCAACGCCATCGGAAACAGGGGGACGGCGGCGGCGAGTTCCAATCCGGTTCGGCCCCAGGTCAGCATTTCGAGCAATTTCAACCCCTGTAAAATAATCCAACCGATCGCGATCGCCAACCCCACAAATCCGAAGTTGAGGGAGAGGGGATCGATGAGCAGATTATTCATCAATCTGGCTCGGTTGGTGCGAATTTCTCGTTCTTCTGTCCCCTCGGTTTCTTGAAAAAACGCATCCCCCGGCAATTGGGTTTGGGTTTGTTGAATGTACCCCTTTTGTCGCCCCCAATTTGCCAGGGCGGTTCCGGCGATGACACCAGAAACGATGCCGACGGTGGCGAGTCCCAGGGCCAAATCCGGCCCTTCCGGGAAGTTGAGATTTTCAAACACTTCCGCCATTCCAGCCGCCGTTCCGTGTCCCCCCTCGAAGGCAATTTCGATCAGACAGCCGGCGATGGGATCGACTCCAAAAACGGGGGTTAATATCAACAATGTCAGCAGCAATCCGATGACATATTGTCCCCACGCTAAGGTTTGGCCGAAGGCGACTTGGGGGGCAGTTTTGCGCCAGATATCTCGCGGGTGGGGGATGGTTTCTCCCAAAAACAGGGCGGCAAAAACGATGTTGATAAAGACACCGGGAGACTGAGCCCAAACCGTCCTCATCGTTTCGGGAAATAGGCCGTTTTCCGCCAGATATTCGTTAGTTCCGATCGCCCCCGCGATCGCCCCCAAAACCCCGGGGCCGAGCAACAGTGCGATCGCCCCCGCGATAATCGATTCGGGGAGATAAAGCCGTTGAAAAATGGGAACTTTCTGCTTCACATACCGACTCAGCAGAATTAATAAACCTACCATGATGTAGGCAAATAGGACGTTGACCAGTTTAAACATCGGTTCGGTTCCTAATAATACGCAAGATAATTTCCGCCGAATTTTCGCCTTTGACTTGCGTCAAAATTTGGCTCAACGATGATTCAGATGTTTCCTTATATACCGAATCTAGGACAAAAAGTGTATGAATTGTTACGATGTTTGCTGGGAGGCGTAATTTTTCTGACAATTATCTCATGCCACTATTTAGAATTGCAAAGGTGGGCGAAATATCATCCTCCCGGGGCCTGAAATTTTCCCGAGATTAAAATCAGAACAGTGACAGTGGGGGCGATCGCGATCGTACAATCAAAACTCGACTGTCAAAATGATCGGAACCTCTACCCCCATGAATCGAACCATTTGGATCGCCCGACACGCCGAACGCCAGGACTATGCGGACTCGAACTGGTATCGCAACAATAGCGATCGCCCCTTCGACCCGCCCCTCTCCCCCCGGGGAGTCCGCCAAGCCCAAGCCCTGGCCGAACGCCTCCGAAAAGAGGAAATTCACCACATTTTTGCCTCCCCCTTTTTGCGAACCGTTGAAACCGCCCACGCCGTCGCCGAAGCCTCGGATTTGCCCGTCAAACTCGAACCGGGACTCGGGGAATTTTTGAACCGCTATTCCTTTCCCGCCTTACCTCAAATCCTGTCGCGATCGCAACTCCAAGAGCGGTTTTCGCGGGTCGATTTCGGCTACGAGTCCCCCCAATCTTTGCAATACCCGGAAACTTGGAAACAAGCCGGCGGACGCATGAAAACCACCATCCGACGCCTGAGCGAACAATTTTCTGGCAACCTCTTACTCGTCGGCCACGCCGCCTCGGTTCAGGGGTTGACCGAAGGTTTAATTCCCGGAAAACCGAAACTTAATCGTGCTTTAGCTGGTTTGGTTAAACTGGCGGGAAACGGCCAGGAATGGACGTTGGAATTGAGGGGAGATACCGCCCACCTCGACAACCTCGGGGAGGTTTCCCGCTTCGCCCTGCCGACCACATTTCTCCGCTATTACCGATATTATCGATACGTTTATTTGAAATCTTTAAATCGTTAAAAACCATCGATTTTTTAATCACAAAAATCGACGCTGAAACCCTCTGGGTTTTTCATATAAACCGGGTTAATTGGGTGCGATAAGATTGACCTACAGTCCCAGGGCGACCAAAATCAAAATCGTGATTAAAACCGGGATGAGGTTGTCTAGCGGAGAATTATTTTCCGATGGTTTTCTGGGAGGAGTTTTTTTTGTCTGTTTGGAGAAATCCCGCTTGAATTCGCAGTTGATACACTCGAATAAATCTTCCCGTCGGTTGATCACCGTGCGTTTCCCACACTTGGGACACTCAATTCCGTCATTCATCCTTTTGCCTCACCGTCAGACCGTTCTGGGGTGGCGGAGTTGACCGCCCTCCCCGGCAATGGGTCAAAGCCATGATGGGTTAGACCCCTCATTAGCTTGGCGCAGAATCTCAAAATTGTCGAGGAGTTGGGGCGGAAAGTGGGGAGAAGGGGGCGGATTCCGGGCGATCGCGACCCGGGCCTGTTGCATTGCGATCGGTCCGAGGTGTTACAATCGTGGAGGCTTATTTTTAAATGAGTTGGGTGCGACTGGATTCGCCAGTCATCCGCCGTCCCCGTCACGCTCAATGGTGAGGGACGAGCAACGAGTGAAACTGGAAGTTTAAAAAAGAAATCTCTCAAGGAAACGACTACATGAGTTCAACAACCGTCCAAGCGAAGCACGACATTAAAGACCCCTCTCTAGCTCCCCAAGGGAAACAGCGCATCGAGTGGGCGGGCCGGGAAATGCCCGTTCTGCGCCAAATTCAAGACCGCTTCGCGAAAGAAAAGCCGCTGGCCGGTATCCGTTTGGTCGCCTGCTGTCACGTCACCACAGAAACGGCACACCTGGCGATCGCCCTGAAAGCGGGTGGGGCCGACGCCCTGCTGATCGCCAGCAACCCCCTCTCCACCCAAGATGACGTCGCCGCCAGCTTGGTCGTCGATCACGGCATCCCCGTGTTCGCCATGAAGGGAGAAGACACCCAAACCTACCTCCGCCACGTCGAAACCGCCCTCGACCACCACCCCAACATCATCATCGACGACGGCAGCGACGTGACCGCCACCCTGGTGAAAAACCGCCAGGATCAGCTCCCCGAAATCATCGGCACCACCGAAGAAACCACCACCGGCATCGTCCGCCTGCGGGCCATGTTGAAGGACGGGAAACTCACCTTCCCCGCCATGAACGTCAACGACGCCGACACCAAGCACTTCTTCGATAACCGCTACGGCACCGGGCAGTCCACCCTCGACGGCATCATCCGCGCCACCAACGTCCTGCTGGCCGGTAAAAGCGTCACCGTCGTGGGTTACGGCTGGTGCGGCAAAGGAGCCGCCCTCCGCGCCCGGGGCATGGGTGCGAACGTCATCGTCACCGAAATCGATCCCATCCGGGCGATCGAAGCCGTGATGGACGGTTTCCGGGTCATGCCGATGGAACAAGCCGCCCCCATCACCGACCTGTTTATCACCGTGACGGGCAACAAGCACGTCATCCGGGGCGAACATTTCGACGTCATGAAAGACGGGGCGATGGTCTGCAACTCCGGCCACTTCGACATCGAGATCGACCTGAAAGCGTTGGCGGAACGGGCGACGGAAATCAAGGACGTCCGCAACTTCACCCAGCAGTACAAACTCAAGAACGGCAAATCCGTCGTGGTGTTGGGCGAAGGCCGTCTGATCAACCTGGCCGCGGCCGAAGGCCACCCCAGCGCCGTGATGGACATGAGCTTCGCCAACCAGGCTTTGGCCTGCGAATATCTGGTCAAGAATAAGGGCCAACTCGAACCCGGACTGCACAGCATTCCGACGGATGTGGATAAGGAAATTGCCGCCCTGAAACTGAAGGCGATGGGCATCAATATCGATACCCTGACTCCAGAACAGATCGAGTACACCAATTCCTGGATGGTGGGAACCGATGCCTAAAATTTGGAGTGAAATGGGTGAGGAGTTTCGCTCTCGAAACTCCTCCCGTCGATCGCCATTTTTAGACCGTTAATTTTGGGTTGGGGGTCAAGTATTTGATCCCCCAACCCGTCGTCATATTTCCGAGTTTAATTTCTGGTGCGGGTGCATCCGCGATCGCGGCAAATTGCCATCGATTCAATCCTTTTCTATTGATGATTTCTGTGGCCCGTGGCAAAACTTTCTGTCGAACTGCACCGCTATTTTTTTTCTGAGGAGCGATCGCCCCAGGTGACTCTGGGGGATGTGGTCGAACTGGCCGGAGAACGGATCTTCGGGTTTCTGTTCGTGTTGCTGGCGTTACCCTCCGCCCTCCCCGTCCCCGCTCCCGGCTATTCGATTCCCTTCGGAATTCTATTATTTTTGTTGGCTATTCAGTTGATTGTCGGTTCAAAAACGCCCTGGTTTCCCCAAAAGTGGCTGGACCACCCGATCGCCATAGAAAAAGTGCGGGGATTTCTCAAAGGCGGGATTCCTTGGCTGCAAAAAATCGAGATGGTTTCCCGTCCCCGCCTGACTTATATCTGTGTCAATCCGGTGGGGAGAATTATCATCGGTTGCGCGATCGCATTAATGTCCATTTCCATGATGATTCCCATCCCCGGAACCAACACCCTGCCCGCGATCGGTATTTTCATCACCGGCTTCGGGCTCCTCGACGACGACGGCGCCATCAGCCTCGGCGGGTTGGTCGTCTGCCTGATGGGGGCCACCCTTTCCGGTTTAATTTTGATTTTCGGTTACGAGGCGGTGAAGGCGGCAATTAACTTCTTTCGGTGAGCGGTTTTCGCGATCGGACAATGCGGGATCGAAGCGGGGAATTAAAATCAATTGGAATCCGGAAATTTTTGTATGTATGGATTTCCGATTATTGAATTAAAAAAAACAGTTTTTATAAACACTGTTTGATCGGACATATAGCGCTGCGCGCGGGAGTCGGGAGTCGGGAGTCGGAAACTGAAACGGCTTTTCTATAAGGGTTTGAAAATTTCTGACCCCATTTCAACTGTAACCACGTGAGCGCTCGTTGCTATAATATCAATTTCCAATGGCGCAAGCCTTGCGCCCCTACCCGGAAAAATCCTCTCGCATAGGATCGGGAAATTTATGCGGACAAATAACCGGATATTTAAGAGGTAAAAAAGATATCAAATACTTTTGAAACTGAACGGTCGAGTTGTGCTCCGAACAGTTTTCGGTCATCTGCCCCTATACTTTAGGGATAAATTGAACAGATGAGTTGATTTATGAGGACGATCGCAAAACGGGTTTGGCTCTACACCCTGCTCTTCCTATCCATTCCCACCATGACATTGGCGCAGGACGAGAGCCGCAGCAACAGTCTCTTTCAAGCCATCAACGAAGGCTTTACCTGGTTTGTTGACAATATCATT
>JBNGCR010000042.1:0-33657 GCA_050045915.1 Limnospira sp. | reverse complement strand
CCTAAACTCCAGACAACGATCGCACCAAAATTCGCATCAAATAATCAAGATCTTCGGGAACTCGATAACTTTCCAAACCTTGCTCGATCTGTTTTTCATCCCGATTCAATCTGGCAAATTCCCAAATCTTCCCGGTTGTCACCGCACCGACGAGATGGGTTTGCTCCTGATTCTCTTGCCATTGCTCCAAAGCGATCAATTCGGCGATCAGTTGCGTCATTCCATAATCCAAATCTTCTTTTTTCGCCTCAATCACTAACAAATGATTGGCACTCTCCAAAAAATAATCGAAACTCCCCTGCAACTGTTCGCTAACTTTAATCGAATACTCGATAAAAACTTCCGATTTCGTATAATGCACCAAGTCGAAGATAACGGGGGAAATTAATATTTCTCGCCTCGCCGCCCCGCTCGACAACGACGCATAGGGCAGAATTTCTTCGATCCGTTCCTTTAATTGTTCGATCCGGTCTAAATTGCCCTGATATTGCGGTAAGTTCAGCTTGGTTCTGGAAAAGGAGTAGCCGAAATACTTGGATAAATCTTTGGGTTCGATTTTGAGCTCGAAAATTTGAATGAATGTATAAGATTGTTCCGGATTGATAACTTTCATGATAGTTTTAATTCCCGAATATCATTCAACCTTTCTGAGACACCAACTCAAATCCATATCGTGCCAGAATACGTTCTACATCACCTGCATTCATGCGCCGGATACGAGTCATCCCACCGATACCTCGCGCAGAACCGCACCGGATTGTAATTCAATCGGATTCGGTTCGAGATAGAGTGCGATCGCCTCCTTAATATTTTCTAACGCTTCCTCTTCCGTTTCTCCCGCCGACACGCAACCGGGCAACTCCGGACACCAAACCGCCCAATCTCCGGTTTCCGAATCCGATTCGAGTACGACACGCCATTTCATGTTTATTCTCCCTTATTCATTGTCAATAAAAAAGTCGATTCAGAAGTTCATAATGGGTCATAATAAAGTGGTTTTCGATACGATATTCCGGGCAACTTCACGAAGCAATAACCTCATCATGTACGATATGTAAACGGATGATTTTTGGACGAGTCGCTTCATCATCATAATGGCAACGAACGGCATCTTTTACCATTTCTCGCAATTCCTCAATGCTATCAGCTTGAGTGAAGATAGATTCACCCATCGCCCTGGCGACGTAGCCCCCTTCCGGGTCATCCTCAACTAAAAAAATAATTTCTGTCATGGGATTTTCTCTTCGGCATCTTGCAAACCTGCATTTATATTGTATAGCAATATGACATGATGAACCCAAATTCCAGCCGGTCAAAGCCCCCAGAATTGGGGGTTTGGGGGTTGAGGGAAGCCCCCAGAATTGGGGGTTTAGGGGCGATTCACAGGAACTTCAACGTTGGCATCGCAATTCTGGGGCGAAGGGTGCGGTTCCACGCCTTGACATCGTAGCCAACTCGGGCTAAATTGGCAACCATGTACCCTTCCATCACCCTGAGTCCTAAGAATGCAGTTTTTATCATCATTTCAATTAATGCTGCGTTGACGACTCGAATAATTGTAGTTGGGATTCCTACATTTGACTGGATTTATATTGAAGTTGATGTTAATCGGTGCGATTAATGAAAAATAAGAATTATTTTAATTGGACGATCATTGGTATGGCTTTTGCGATTGGTTCATTATCGTCAGAACTCCCTTTTCCATCTTTAATCGGATTTGCGATCGGGCTTGGAATTGCTTTTGGTAGTGTTTTTAAAGCTTTGCATAAAATCCAGCAGAAAATTGATGATGCGGGATGATATCAAGATATCGCCATATTTTTCTTGATCGTTGTTTGTTGATTAAAGCGACCCGAGAAAATCGATCCTCCTAAGTGGGTTCAAATCCGAACCATCTTGTCGGTTGCTCTAATTATATCAGATCCAGTTATTGGATCGAAAAATCTTCCCAATCCTCTTGAGAGGATTTGAGCTATTAGCTTTGGAATTGATTCCAAAGCGGTCTGGATATCTAACCCGTTTTGTGTTCCTAGCATTCAACCGGATTTGATAGAATGTCATATCGTAAACATCCACAGAATCGCGATCGCATCTCAATTGAATTAAGATAATACTGGGCATCAAGATTCGCATTAATAGCAATGAATATCCGTGCATTTATTATGGGCAAATTTTCGGTGCGTTCCCGACCGCCACTGACCGAATTGACCGATGATGGAGCGATGGGAACGCACCCTACAGGACTTTAGACCGATCGCACCCCAAAGCTCTACCCCCAGGCCCGATCGCCCCGGGACCTCCAAAAAGCCAGATGACATCGGGGAGTTTCCCATTAAAATATGTAGTACGGAAATTACAGAAACAGGTTTTGAGGCTTTGATTCAGGCAGAAACCCTAGAACTACTGGAATGGCAGCGGTTGTGCCGCCACCTGTCCACCTTCACGGCGACGAAATTGGGCGCCGTCGCGGCGCGGCAACTTCAGATTCCGGCGAACCGGGACGAGACGCTGAACCTGTTGGCACAGACGAAAGAAGCCTACCAACTCGAACTCAACCTCGTCGGCGGGCTCTCCCTCGACGGCATCCAAGACATCGGGGGTTCCCTAGAACGGGCCGATCGCCAGGGTATACTGTTCGGCGAAGAACTTCTCGCCATCGCCACCACCCTCGCCGGCGCCCGACAACTGCGGCGCGTCATCGACGACCAGCCCGACGTCCCGGTTTTGGGCGCCCTCGTCTCCGAACTGCGGACCTATCCCGAACTCGAACAGGAGATCCACCGCTGCATCGACGAACGGGGGGACGTCACCGATCGCGCCAGCGTCAAAATGGGGGAAATCCGCTCCAGGCTGCGGTCCGGACGCGATCGCATCTACCAGATCCTCCAGGGGATTTTACAGCGCAAAGCCCAGGCCGTCCAGCAACAGATCGTCACCCAGCGGGACGGGCGCTTCGTCATCCCCGTCAAGGCGCCCCAAAAAGACGCCATCCCCGGCATCGTCCACGACGCCTCCACCACCGGCGCCACCGTCTACGTCGAGCCCCAGGCGATTGTGCCTTTAAATAACCAACTGCGGCAAGTCCTGCGCCAGGAACAGGCCGAAGCCGAGGCCATCCGCCGCGCCCTCAGCGAACAGGTCGCCGCCGTCAAACCCGACCTGGAGCGACTTTTGGCGATCGCCACCGCCATCGATCTGGCCCTCGCCAAAGCCAGATATAGCCTCTGGTTGGAAGCCAACCCCCCCACCTTCATCGAGGGCGACGCGGCCCAGGATTCCATCACCCTGCGACAACTGCGGCACCCCCTCCTCGTGTGGCAGCAGCAGCACGAACAGGGCCCGGAAGTCGTCCCCATCGACATCGCCATCCACCCCCAAATCCGGGTCGTCGCCATCACCGGACCCAACACCGGCGGCAAAACCGTCACCCTGAAAACCATCGGACTGGCCGCCATGATGGCGAAAGTCGGGCTGTTCGTCCCGGCCCGGGAACCCGTGGAACTGCCCTGGTTCGAACAGGTTCTGGCCGACATCGGCGACGAACAATCCATCGAACAGAGTCTGTCCACCTTCTCGGGCCACATCCGGCGCATCGGGCGCATTTTGGAGGGCCTCGGCGAACCCCGGGACGGCAACCTTTCCCCCTCCCTGGTGCTTTTAGACGAAATCGGCGCGGGCACCGACCCCACCGAAGGAACCGCCCTCGCGATCGCACTTCTGCACACATTGGCCGATCGCGCCCGCCTCACCGTGGCCACCACCCACTTCGGCGAACTCAAGGCCCTCAAATACCAGGACTCCCGCTTTGAAAACGCCTCGGTGGAATTCGACGAAGGCTCCATGCAACCCACCTATCGCCTGCTGTGGGGCATTCCCGGCCGTTCCAACGCCCTCACCATTGCCGAACGCCTGGGACTCGACGCCGATATCGTCGAACGGGCCGCGTCCTACGTCGGGGGCGAGTCGGAAGACGTCAACCAGGTGATCGCCGGGTTGGAGGCCCAGCGGCGCCAGCAGGAAACAAAAGCGATCGCCGCGGGGCAACTTTTGCAGGAAACCGAACGGCTGCACGGGGAGCTCGCGGAACGGGCGATGTCCCTCCAGGAACGGGAACGGAAACTCAAACAGGATCAGGAACGGGCGATCCAAGAAACCCTGATGGAGGCCAAAGGCGAGATCGCCAAAGTGATCCGGGGCCTGCAACAGGGCAAACCCAAGGCCCAGGATGCCCAGAAAGCCACGGACAACCTAAATGCGATCGCCGAAAAATACCTGCCCTCGCGACAGTCCGCCCCGCCTCCGAAGCCTTCATTCATGCCGAAAGTGGGCGATCGTATCCGCATTCCTAAAATCGGCCAAACGGCTGAAGTCCTCAGCGGTCCGGACGAAAACAACCAACTCGCCGTCCGGTTCGGGATCATGAAAATGACCGTCGGACTGACGGAAATCGAATCCCTCGACGGCCAAAAAGTCGAACCCCCACCACCTCGACAAAAAACCCCCCAAGTCGAACAGGCGCCCCCCAAACGCCCCATCGTCCGCACCTCGAAAAATACAATCGATCTGCGGGGCAAACGGGTTTCGGAAGGCGAAATCGAACTCGATCGCTTCCTGGGGCAAATGGTCGATTTTGGCGCGATCTGGATCATCCACGGCAAGGGCACCGGCCAACTGCGGCAGGGCATCCAGGAGTTTCTCAAACACCATCCCCAGATAGAACGGTTTGAATTAGCCGAACAAAAAGAGGGCGGCGCGGGTGTTACGGTGGCGTATTTGAAATGAGGGTGTAGGGTGTAGGGTGTAGGGTGTAGGGTGTAGGGTGTAGGGTTGGGTTTATTGGGTTGAGAAAAAAGGGGATTGAGGGATGGGAGAGTTCATAAAATCTTACCGAGATTTGCGGGCATGGCAAGAAGGGATGAATTTAGCCGAAGCTTGTTATCGAATTACGCAAACGTTTCCGAGAGAAGAACTCTATGGAATAATCAGCCAAATTCGTATTGGCAATCAATTCCCGAGGGCGCAAGCCAGGGGCCCCTACAAGCAAAAATCATCGGTCGATGATTGGGAAGTTTGTATGGCAACCGCAAAAGTGATGAAAATACCGCAGATCAGAATCGAGTCCACTTGAGTGGACTTTTGCTATCAGCCTTGAAATTCATTTCAAGGCGGGTGAGTTCGGAGGCGACAGTTTAAACATCCAGACCGCTTGGGAATCAATTCCCTTTTCTTATAGCAAAAATCCTCTTAAGAGGATTGGGGAGATTATGCGGGCAAATAACTGGATCTGATATTATCTCATACCTGTATTCTCCCCACACCCTACACCCTACACCCTACACCCTTACCCAATGTTCGATCGCATTCCTCCTCACTGGCGGGATCTGAAGCCAGAATCAGACCTAACCCCGAAACAACTCGATCGCATCGCCTTGGAGTTAACATTAAATGTGTTGGCGTTGGAAGCTTTGGCGGGGGTGACATCCGATACCCTCCTTCGCACGGCGACAACCTTGAATTTAGAAACAGAAATCGCAGCACAGTGGCAAGCCAAAACGCCGACAATTGAAGGGGTACGATCCGCGACAGCGTACCAATCGCTGGTTTTGATCGTCTGTCATTTGGCAAAACACCATCAAGCCTTACTCCGCCGCGCGATCGCCCTCGTCGAACAAATGGAAGCGCAAAATGACGATTTGCGGCAAATTTCTCTATTGCGGGACTATCTCGACACCTTTATCAAAGGCTATCGGGAACGCTTCCCCCGTACCTCGCCCATACCCGAGGAGGAGTTGACCCCCTTCGCCCTAAAATTGCTGATCGATCTATTATTTTATAGCGGCCCCGACGGTTCCCACCGCTGTTGGTCGGCCCTGTTGGAGCGATCGCAAACGGGCGATCGCAGCTAAAATCGCTCATAGTCAGATCCGGTGATTGACCGGGCAGACTCCCGACAGAGAGGGAATAGGCAAGAGGCAACCTTATAGGATTGTCCGGCAGCAGTTGAGGAAGGAGGCAATTAGTTAGGTCAGGAGGGCAGGCACGGAGGCACTGCCCCCACAATGGTTCAATTTCCCACACCCCACACCCCAATTCTGAGTCGCCATGCTGACAACCCGACAGTATACCCCCCCGACCTGCACATTAGAACTGATCGCCAACCAGCCCTTGTGGACCCGGTGGCGAAAAGCGCAGGTTTGGCAGAATTTTCGGTTCAAACTCTCCTTCGACGATCCCCGACTGTCCGAGGATCAATATGTCAGCATCGAGGGCGATCGCACCCACCTGCAAAACCTCCACCAAACCCTCTCCGGCTACATCCGCGATTTTCTCACCGCCTCCCCCCTCTCCGCCATTCCCGACGCCTCCGAAGCCGCTGCGGTGGACTCGGAATCCGCCCCCTCCCACGCCCAGGATAACGGCGGCACCTTCAGACCCTGTTCCGACTTTTCTATCAAACCGGACGGACTCCTCCACCACGACCTATTTTTGGGGGAATTGGCACCGGACCCCGGCGAGTCCGTGGTGCATTTGAGTGTATTGCAACTGTTCGATCTGGCGATCGCCCTCAACGATTGTTTCGCGGACGTCGAGCCCCTGCCGGCGGACGAACCCCAGCCCCACACCTCCCCGGCTTGGCTGCGGACGGCCCTCACCATCGCCGTGACGGTGGGACTGTTCAGCGGCATCATCCACCTGGGCAATTATTACCGCCGCGATCGCACCCTCACCGCAACCCAGGAACCCGAGGCGGAATCCCCTCCCCTGCCGCCGCCCCAACTGGTGCCGCCGCCACCCCCGATTTTTGAACCCACGGAACCGCCACCGCCGCCCGAGTTGGATTTGAAAGTGGCGCCCGATCTCCCCGCCGTCGATACCGCACCTTTGGCGGTGCCCCCGCCCCTGTTTACCGAGTCGCCCCCGCCCCCTGAACTGATGCCCGGTGTCATGCAGGGGACGGATGGGGCGATCGTGATTCCCACCGAACCCGTGCAACCGGCGCCGCCCCCCGTGGCTTCCGCCCCGCCGCCTCCGCCACCCGTCGCCGCCGCCCCCCCGACTCCTCCGGTAAATATCGGGTTAGCACCGGGGGCGATCGAACTTCCGACGTTGGAAAATGCCGAACCGTCTGTTACCGTAGCCGTTCCCCCGCCGGAAACGGATATCGATGATGGGGATACCCCGGAGGCATCTGAAGAGGGGGAATTGTTGGCACAAATGAATAAGCGTCCGAGAGCGATCGCCTCGAATCGCTCTCAGGAACTCACCCTATTTGATGAGATTCCCCAGGTGGCGGAAGTGCGAAATTATTTCCGTCAAAATTGGTATCCGCCCAAGAATATCAGCAAAATTTTGCAGTACAGTTTTTTACTCAATTCCGACGGTTCGATTCAGAGCATCACCCCCATCGGACAGGCATCCGTCAATTGGTTGGAACAGATCGATTTTCCCCCGCCAGAAACGCCGTTCGTTTCCCCGACGGAGGAGGGCGAAACGCCCAAAATTCGGGTGGTATTGGAACCCTCCGGTCGCGTCCAAGCCTTCTTGGAAGGGGGTGGGGAATAGGGGGCTAAAGCCCAACAACGGTTGGTGTCAGTTGTGGCAGAAATTGGGGCGATCAGTTTGCGATCGTTCCTCGAAGATGACGACCCAATCTTAACAATCAAAAGCGAAGAATATTATACCCTGTCTTACATCGATCCGACTTGTAGATTCTTGAGTATCATATCAGCACGGGGAGCAAATCCATCTCCCATATCTCCGGGAAAAACCACGGTAACGCGGAAAACCTGTCCTTCCGATTCACCCAGATGCACGCTACCTAAAAGATTTTTTTCGGAATCATAAAATTGAATATTCTTTGTCTCCCAAGAATACGAAGGTGAATTGTTGAATTCTCGTTGTTGCCAGCCGTTACTTGCCAACAGTCCGCGATCGCCGGTCACTCCCATTTCTAACTCCTCGAAGGTTGTGTCTGCGGGGGGAACAAATACATGAACTTGAGCTTCAAGCAACTCAAAAAACACCCCACATCCCTCATGACTACAGGCACTATTGACACTGAGATTCTCGGGATAATATGTTACCACGGGAATCTGGTCTTCCTGATAAAGCTTGAGGGTCATTTCTTGCGGTTCTCCCTCAACAAAAATGGTTTCTGTCTTCCGTTCGGGTAAATTCTGGGATAAATTGCTCGCCAACGGAGTGTCAGCAGAACTGGCTACAAGGTTCCCTGAGTCGGGTTTGGAGGCTTCCGGAGCCGTACACCCCACGATCAATAATAGCACTGTCATCCACAGGCGATCGCTCCCAAATCTCATTCACATGACTCCCTTTTCAACATTCAAGATTAGTCTAACGCGATCGGCGATCGCCCGTCCATACGTCGATCTGCCGTCCGGACTCCTCAATAGTGTTTTAAAACAAGCAGGATTAATTTTATGGAATTTAGACAATCGGAAAATTTCACCACAGAGGCACAGAGGACACGGAGAAATTATGGGTCTTCATCAACATCTGTTCGAGAAATGGAGTTTTTCCAATATCGTGAACTTTGCCGATCGCATTTTCGAGAAGTTGACGATTTTTTGACGATACCGAGGACAGACTACCTGTCAAAACATCAAAGGCTTCTTTTCGGGCAACTGTCTCGATCTCTTTTTTATCAATTTTACTCTCATTCTTGAGATTGATCAAGTTGATCAAATCTTCTCGGATAATTTTTCCGAATTTATTTTTAAATTCTCTCTTTTGTCGCAAAACCTTGTCAAATAGATGGGTTTTGATGGCAATTTTTTCGATAATATCGGCATTGTAGAAAGGGACTCCCAGGACGTTGGATTGATGGCCGACAACCAAGACAACCCGGGCCTCATCTTTGCCGACTCTCGATAATTCCCTGAGAGTGCCTGCCATATCCAAACAGTATTGAATGACCGTGTAAAATCGGTTGCTTCTTGATTCAATTGATTTCTAATTTTTTTTAACTTCGGTTCCCAATCTTGAACCGGTTCGTCGATATCAAAAATTCTAAAGGGAAATTCACGGTCGATCGCACTTCTGATGGTTTTGACCGATTCCATTTTGTGAGGATCGTTCATCAACTCGTAGGTTTTGCTGAGAATCCACGCCGCCGGATTGATTTCAAAACCGTAGGCTTCAAATCCGCGACGACCGGCTTCTAACAAGACGGTTCCGCTGCCGACGAACGGATCGAGAATGACCGAGTTGGGCAAACAATATGCGTCCAATAGCGTTTCGATCAGTTGGGGCGAAAATTGACCCCGCCAAGCGAATAAGTTCGACCGATTCTTTTCGAGAATATCGAGTTTTTCTTTGGGAATGGGTTTGTCAAACGCTTTCAATTGCCGAACTTCCTTTATATATAGATAGATTTCAAAACCGCCGCACCAGGGCACTTCGCGGCAACACCCGCTGCACTTCTTCCACCGTCGTTACTCCCGATGTCACCTTCTCAATCGCCGCGACTCGGAAAGACAAAAAACCCGTCTCTTGCAGATAGCGATATAATTCCGCCAGGGTCCCCTCGTAGATGATTTGGCGGATGCGATCGTCCGTCGCCAGCAGTTCCACGATCGCTTCCCTTCCCGCAAATCCCGAATCAAAACAGTTGGAACAGCCGCGACCTTTTCGCCAGTTTTCTGCCCTCGCATTTTCTAATGTCAATCCCAACACTTCCAAATCGCGATCGCACGGTTGATAAGGCGCCCCGCAGTGGGGGCAAATATGCCGCACCAACCGCTGTCCCACAATTCCCAACAGCGCATCGGCGATCAAACCCGGGTCCGGTCCGATATCTTTTAAACGGGGAATGGCACCGATCGCGTCGTTCGTGTGCAGCGTCGTCAACACCAAATGCCCCGTCAGCGCCGCCCTTACCGCCGTATCCGCCGTTTCGCGATCGCGGATTTCCCCCACCATAATAATGTCCGGATCTTGGCGCAAAATTGCCCGCAAACCCGCCGCAAACGTCATCCCGGCCCGTTCGTGAACCTGGGTTTGAGTAATTCCCGGCAGCACATATTCCACCGGATCTTCCACCGTCACCACATTCACCTGGTCCGTCGCCACCTCCAGCAGGCTATTGTAAAGCGTACTGGTTTTCCCCGAACCCGTCGGGCCGGTGAAAATAATCATCCCCTGCGGCTGGACCAACCATCCCTTGTAAATATCCAGGGTTTTGGGCGAAAATCCCAGATCCCCCAACCCCGAAAACGGGTTCTCCTGGGGCAACAGTCGGATCACCACCTTTTCACCCCCCACGCAGGGCAACGTGCTTACCCGCATATCCAACCCGATCTCCAAATCCTTCCCGGCGGCGTAATTCTCCCCGATGCGGCCATCCTGGGGGCGGCGACTTTCGGCGATATCCATATTCGACATCACCTTTATCGCCACCACCACCCGGCGCCCGATGTCGGGGTCGATACTTGTGATATTCCGCAGCATCCCGTCGATGCGGTAACGCACCCGCAAGCCGTCCAGCATCGGTTCCAAATGGATGTCGCTGGCGCGGTTTCGCAGGGCCCCGGAAATCAGGGTTTTGATCCGCCCCAGTTGGTCCGCGGCTTTGGACAGGTACAATTCCGTGGTGCGGCTGACGTCCTCCTGTTCGACTTCCCCGGTGAGGGGATTGACGAGGGGGGTGGCGCTGATCTGGTTGGGGTCGGCGTTTTGGGTGTGATACCAGGCGCGGTAGCTGTTATCGTCGATCGCGATAATTTTAATATCCGAAAAGGTGCGCTCGCTCATCTGGCGGATGATTTCCATCTCCACCGAAACCGGCGACCCCAGATAGTAGCAGTTTCGCCACAGCAGCAGGGGAATCACCGGAGGGAGGAGGCTGCGATCGGGAAATTCCCGGAAAAAGCGAAAACTGACGTCGCGATCGAGCAATTTCAGGTTGACGATGCCATCGGAGTCCACCAACAACTCCAAAGCGCGATCGCAGCTAATGGCACCGCTGCGTAACTGTTGCCAAGCCGACGAGACGGAAGGGGTTGCTGTCATTGAACGCTGGGGGGTGAGAACCTTTCTTATTCTAGGGGGTGGGGAGAATAAGGGTGTAGGGTGTAGGGTGTAGGGTGTAGGGAGAATTGATAATTGATAATTGATAATTTATTGCCCTCCTCCGCTTCCTCCGCCCCCTCCGCCCCCTCCGCCCCCTCCGCTTCCTCCGCCCCCTCCGCCCCCCTGCCTCCTCCGCCGCTTGCTAGTCAGAACCGCCAAACACCTCCATAATGTTCTATGGGCTGTTCGGACTTCCGGTTTCACCAGTCCCGAACCGTTGACCTGCGATTGCTTACCCGTTCCGATCATGAAGCTGCGATCATTTTTCATTCTTCTCGGCGTCGGTAGTGCCGCCCTGCTGCTGGTGGGGCTCGGTTTCTTCTTCACGCTGTTGGGCGAAAGTCCCGTGTCCCTGCTGGGGACACAGGCCAAAACCGTTCCGACGGCGACTGTATTCGTGCCGAAAAATGCCCCCTTCACCGCCTCCCTGCTGGTGAATCCCGATCGCCTAGAAGCCTTCAGACAGGTGTCGGCGAAACCCTCGGAACGGAGGCGATCGCACGCCGAATTCCAGCAATTTCGGGATGTCCTGGTCGGAAATACGGGGTTGAACTACCGCCGGGACATCAAACCCTGGCTGGGGCGGGAAATCACCCTGTCCCTGATGGCGCCGGATATTGATCGCGACGAAAGCAACGATCGCCAACCGGGATATCTCCTCGCCCTCACCTCGGAAAATCCCCGGCAGAGTCGGGAATTTCTGGATTTATTCTGGCAGCGGCAGGCGGTGTCCGGCGTCTCGGTGGTGTCGGAACCTTACCGGGGGGTGACGATCGCCTACCGCCAACCCGAGTCCCCGGAATTGACGGATCTGACTCCCACCCTGGCGACGGCGGTATTGGGCGATCGCTTCGTCCTGTTCGCCAACTATCCGAAGGTGTTGCGGGAGGCGATCAATAATTTCCAGGTATCTACCCTGAATTTGGCGAACTCGGAACCCTACAGGCGGGCGATCGCGGCTTTGGACTCCAGCCAGATCGGACTGGTATTTTTAAACTTGGGAAATTGGCGCCTCACCCCCGACGAAATCGATTCTCTCCCCATCCAGCCGAGTTTGGCTTTGGGACTCGCCCTCCACCCCCAAGGGTTGTTGGCGGACACGGCTTTGATCGCCACCGCTGGACGGGAGGTTCAACCGCCGCTGCTGTCCGCACCGATTCCGGCTTTGGACTATATCGCCGCCGAGAGTCCCCTGGCGATCGCCGGGACGGATCTGCGGAATTTGTGGGACGAAACCTCGACGACGCTATCGGGTAATGAGACATTGCGGGGGGTGTTGACGCGATCGCTCGATTTGCTGCAAAAAAGCTGGGGGGTCGATCTTCCCAATGACATTTTCAGTTGGGTAACGGAGGAATATGCCCTCGCCCTCGTCCCCCGCCCCGTTCCCGTCGCCTCCGGGAAGGACAAACCTACGGATTGGGTGTTCGTGGCGAAGCGGACGCCGGAAGCGGAAACCGCGATTCAACAATTGGATGCGATCGCCACCGATCGCGGCTACAGCGTCGGCAGTTTTGTCCTCAATGATTACACGCTCTCAGCCTGGACGCAACTGAGAAGCATTCCCATTCCCAATCAGAATAAAAAAGCCGCCAAAAAACAGATGATCGAGGCGGAACCCCGCGGCGTCCACGCCACCGTCGGCGATTACGAGATTTTTGCCACTTCTGTCGAGGCTATTGATGCGGCGATTCACGCCGTCGAAACCGGAACGATTTTTAGCAATCCTGAATTTCAAAATAGTCTCGAATTTTTGCCCCAGGAAAACGACGGCTATTTTTACATCGATTGGGATGTCAGCGAACCGATTATTCGGAAAAAAATCCCCCTGCTGAGGCTGCTGGAACTGTCCGGGAAACCCTTTTTCGACCATTTGCGATCGCTCACCGTCACCGCTACCGGACGGGAAAATGGCGTCCGGCGGGCGAAGGTATTCGTCCACCTTAATTAATATAGCAGGCAACAGGACTCAAGAGGCAACAGGCAACAGGGAGACAAACCGTTCGCCACCTGGGTTTCAGACTCGACCGATGTCCCGATTGCCCGGGCGACTGCTATAGCACGCTCGTATAGTTACAAAACCTATAAAAGGGAGTAGGGAGATTGATCATTCCCGGCGTGTAACCACGCCAGCGCTCGTTGCTATAACTGGGGTTGTGCGATCGCGATTTAGGGGTCGCAGAGGGTGCGATCGCTTTGTGCAACGTTGGGGTTATTGTGTAAATAGTCACGGATGCGATCGCAGCTTGCATCGAGGAGTTCGTCCAAATTACCAAGATTCCACAACTCCGAATCACCATTCTCAAAAATGACAGCCAGTTTACCATTGTCAGGACTCAGACTGATATGGGTTATTCTTTCGCGTCTATCTGAGGAAAATTCCATCAATTTTTCTCCACTCAAGTTCCAAAAAGAAACTGTATTATATGAGGTGGCGATCAGCATTTCGCCATCATCACTCATTTGAACCCGATCAAAAAAATTGCCAAATTGTCTTCCCGGAATTATATTTATTGATGAAATATCTGAAAAATTTGCCAAATTAAAATCAAACAAATCAATGTTTCCATGGGATTGCAGAACCTCGATGTCTTTCCCGACTACTACAACCTCGCCCGAGGCGGCTAATGTCAAATCTTGCAAATGATAATCCGAAGTGTTCTTCAAATAAGAGTTGAATCGATCTGACCGCTCCTTATATAGCTGGTCGCCATTAAAATTCCAAAAACCGATATTGCTTTCATCAGAAACAATGCCAGCAACTTTTTTGCCATCTTGACTCCATTTGATTAATCGAACGTCATAACCCGTTTGAAATTCATGAATTATATTTCCTTGTAAATCTAAAACACGAACCATACCATCTTCTCCTGTAGTCGCAATTGTTTGACCATTTGGGCTAAAGCTGACATTCGTAATTTTTGGAAGTTCTGATAAAAAATTCGAGTTCTCTTGTATCTGGTTTCCTTGAAAATTCCACGATCGAACAATGCCATTTGAGTCCGCCGTAGCGATCGTTCGTCCATTGGGGCTAAAACCAACGCTTATTAAACTTTTATTGGAGAATGATAAGTTGGACAATGGCTTTACTTCTAAATCCCAAAACCTCACAATTTGATCGCCTCCAAGAGTGACAATTTGATCGCCATCAGGAGTGAAAATTAATTCTCTTACCGTGCCATTAGGGACTTTTAAAGTGGCATCAATAGTATTTGAACCATTCAAAAAACCAATAGTTCCATCAACCCCCACAGCAACTGGTGTGCCATTTTGGGGATGAAAACGAATCCCCCTAATGCTACCTATAATTTGTCTCGATTCCTTCCGTTCAACATCTAACAGGAGTGCATTTTCCGACTCTTCTCCATATTTGATAGCGATTTGTTAGCCATCAGGACTAAAGTTGACGTTCACAGCAGTGGTAAAAATGTTTTCAGATCGGGCTAACTCTTGACCTGATGAGTCCATTACTTTGACATATATTTCTCCAGAATTTCCCTCTACAAGGGTTGCTATTAATAACTCATGTTGTGAATTAAAACCTATCCATAATCCCAGTTTTGAGCCTTTTATTTTTATCTCTTTTAATTTTTTCCCTTCTAAATTCCAGATCCGTAAAATTTTATCAATTTTATTTTCTTCAGTAAAATCAACCCCAGTCGTAACAATATTGTTGCCGTCCGGAACAAACTTGATCTCTTCAATCAAGGAGTCATATTGTTTCGGCACACCTTGATAAGCTTTAAATTCTGCCAACTTGTTACCTTGCAAGTCCCACAAACGTACTTTTCCATCTGACGTTGCAGTAACAATTTTACGTCCATCTGAACTAATACTAAGGTGTCCACGACGCAGACTATCTTGACCGATTAATTCAGATATTTTTTCACCCTCTTTATTAAAAAGTATAACTTTATTCTGTTGTCCCACGATCGAGACGAGCTGCCGATCGCCCGCAAAAAAAATACCTCTGATGATACCGTTTTTCAACGTCAAACGCTCGCTTTCTTTGGAATTATAGAAAATATGGCGCAAAGTCGATTCAACATTTTTTTTGAGTTGATTTTCGGGATTAAAACCAAGCACAGACAAATACCAAGGCCAGTCTTCCAAAGTTTTTCCAGCTTGGAGACTATCCATCAAAGCCTCTAACTCTTGATGGCTACGAAAGTTGGCTTCTGCGGCTTGTCGAGAGGCTCGAATTTGCCCGATGAGTGCATTTCTCTGACCGATCAATGAGAAAACCAAACCCGTACCCAATCCGATCATGACCGCGATCGCAATTCCCCAATTTCGACGGGTGTTAAAGCTTCTCCGTCCGACACTTCGCCTCACAAATTCATCTTCGACCTTATTCAACCAGTTGTCATCAGATTTTCGCACCTTCTTCAACAAATCAAGACGGGGATTCGCATTCCACAGAAACCTCGGTTTTTGCTGGGTTTCCCACTCCCAAGCCGCCGGAGTTAAGCGCCGCTGCAAGAGTAAATTTTCCTCGTCCTCCTGCTTCCACATCAACAACTTTTGCCAACCCCGAACCAACGCATCGTGGGCGGGTTCCACATAGGGATTCCCGTCGGCATCCTGTCCTTCTACCAACAATCTCGCTTCGGTAAATCGTGCGATCGCCGTTTTTACCAAATCATTTTTTTCGGGGGGATATTCGAGTTCGGATAACGGCACCCGGCGACGTGCCAACTCGCCCCCACCGACGGCAACCATCCGCAGCATGACATGGTGGATTACTTTGGCATAAGCCGGATTTTCTTGCACCAGCCTTTCATATTCGTCATCGGCCCTTTGCGTCAGGGATTGGATAACTCCCCCCAGGTTTTCATAGTCTTCTTGGGTGAGCGATCGGTCAATTGTTTCTCCGCGATTTTCCGCCTCCCTCTGTCGCTGTAAATATTTGAGATAAAGTTCGCTCAACGCAAAAGACAGTAGCGGCAACGCACCCGGCATATCCGCCACTTCATCGATCAACTGTTCTACCAATTCGTGGGGTTGAAAATACATTACCCGCGCTTCGGCGGGTTTTTCGATCGCCTCCCGCAGTTCCCCCCGCGTCATCGCCGGGACGATGAACCGTCCCTTTTGCCAACTCTTGGTCAGTTGAGTCTTGCCAATTTGATTGTCCGCCGTCAAAAACTTCAAACCTGCATCTCGAACTTGCGGTTCAAAGTCGGAACGTAACGAGAGGACGACCCGAAATTGTCCCCCGTGGGCGTTAATTGCCGCGAGAATTTGTTTGAAAAAGGCTTTTCGTTCGTCCTCGTTTTTACAGAGAGTAATAATTTCTTCGCTCTGGTCGATAAAGAGTAATAATTTTGAGTCGGGATGAGTTGTCGCCCAAGAACTGATACTTTCAACTAAATCCTGTCCACGGGAGGAGCCTTTAAATTCCGGCAATTGAGCCATTTTTAGAGCATTATTCAGGGCTTGAAAAGGCATTTCGCCGGGACGGATGGGGGGCAAAATGTACCAGTCCTGACTTTCCGCTTTTCGCAGCCGGGGAATCAACCCGGCTTTCACCAAACTGGACTTGCCGGAACCGGACGCACCCAACACCACGGTCAGGGGATTTTTATTGACAAACTCGAATAACTTTTTCGTCAGTTCGGTGCGCCCGAAAAACAGTTCGCTGTGTTTTTCTGCAAAGGTTTCTAAACCCCGGTAGGGATTTTTAGAGATATCCAGTGGTGGGGCGGGTGGCAAGTTCAGGGGATGGTCGGGGGCGAGAAAAATATACTCCCCTTTGTCGTGTTTTTTCAGGGGGTAAAGACCGGGGGTCTGTCGGCGATAATTTTCGCTGGGAACTTCGACGGCATCGCGCAGGTATAAATAAAGTTCGGTGGCGGTGATGATGCCATCTCCGGGGGGTTTGCCGTTGCTGGCGGGGGGGTAGGAATCTGCCCGACCTTCGAGGGCTTCGATGAGTGCCGCCGCGAAGGGAGAATGGTCGCCTTTTTGACCCCGTTCAGTATTAAAATTGAACGCATCCGCCGCTTTTTGGTCGGAGGCCGCACTGGCGATCACTTGCCATGCGGGGTCCGCGATAAAGCGATCGTAGCGTTCCCGGTGAATGACGGTCGGAACGGTTCCGATGTGGCGGGTACTCGACCACCGAAAGGCCCCCGCAAAGCAGCAGTCCAGGAATCCCAAAAAGTGACGGCAGGGCAACTCGCTCAACGCCGAATGTAACCGGGTCATGGGTAGATAGCTGTCGGTGTTTCCTAGTTTGGCATCTTGGGGAATTAAATAGCCTTCCGGGCCGTTTTCTCCGTTGAGGGCGATGCCGTGTCCGGCGAAGTACAAAATGAGGCGATCGCCCGCACTCACTTGTCGGGGTAAGGTTTCTTCAATCAGGCTGGTGATGCTTTCGAGGGTAGCGAGATCCTCCAATAATATCCAAGTCTGATATTCGTGTTGCAGCCGCAGAATTTCACAGACTTTTTTGGCATCGGGAACCGCCGTTTTTAGGGGAGAAATACCATTTTTGTAGTCGTTAATTCCGATGATAACGGCTAGATTTTTAGAAAATTCGGACATGATCAAGTTTTTGTATCGGTTGTTTGAAATTGTCAAAACTTACCAAGGGGGATAACCTGGATATAACGGTGTGGAATGATGGATCAAAATCTTTCGGCTAAGAGTCCCCAGAATTGGGAGTTTGGGAGCCAGATATTTTTTAAATGATTACAGAATTGCTATGCGATCAAATTTGAAATTGGGTTGGACGTTCGGGAAGGAGTTGATGGGTTTGATTTTGGGGGACGGGTTCAGGGTTTTGCGATCGCTGCATAATCCAAAATCCCACGCCGATCGCAACTACAATAACCACTAACAAACCGATCGCCCACATCGGCAGTCCGTCCGAACTTTGTCCGTCCGGACGCACGGGGACGGTGGGATTTTTGGGGTCGGGGGTGGGGGTGTTTTGAGGCGTGAGAATGCCCGTATTGATGACGGCATTTGCCAGAGCTCGAACCCCTTCCGGATGGGTAAAATAAACCAGATGGTTGCAGGCGACATCGAAAATATTCGGGGGGTGCGATCGCTCCGAGGGCAGGTCCTTAATACTGCGAACGGCGACGGCGATATCGTTCGGCTGTCCCAAAAACGGAAACTCGATCGCCCCCCGCCCCAACTTGTCCAGCAACCGCCGCACTTTGTTCTCCGTTTCCGCATCCGGCAGCGGAATCAGAGCGGTATTTCCCGCCAAAATCGTGTAGGGAACCCCCGGATCGCGACTATTTTTCAGGGACAGCAGGAAATCCGATCCGGGTTTCATCTGATCCAGATTAATATCGATCGCCTCGATAGCCACCAACAAATTCCCCAAAGCCGCGACGGGAAATCCCACCGCCAAGCCGTTGAGTCCCAAAGTCAGGGCGGTAAATGCCCAATCCTGCACCGTGGACCAGGGCGAACCCCCGTTGGGCGTCCCCAGCAGGATCAGGTGATTGACGATGCGATCGCCGCCTTGGTGCTCGATCAAACTGCGGGAAACCAATCCCCCCATCGAGTGGGCGATAATATGCAAGGTTTTGCCGTGTTCCGCACCCAACCCGACTGCTTCCAAACGCTGTTTTAATTGTTCCGCCAGATCTCCAATGGGAGTATTCAAATTTTCGTAGTCAAACGTCAGCACCAAATCGTAAATTTCCGCCAGGGATTTCTCCTGTCCGTCTACAGAAATTTTCACCCGACGCGCACAGGGAACAATGCTCTGGGTATCGCCGATAATGCCGTGAATAAATAGGGCAATTTTATCGGCTCCGGAAACCCGCATTTTAACCGTTTCCACATTCGCTTCGTATTGGATATTTTCACCCGCTCCAAATTCCACTGCCGCCAAAATCGGATAGGGAAATTCCAAGTCCAACTTTTCGGCGATTATCTTTTGAAAGAAAATGCGGATGGAACCGCCCAAACTTCTCTGTCCTTCCACCAAAGGCTCGGGCAGTCGCTCCAGACAAATTTCCGTCTTCCCATCTTTGCTTTCTCCCCGTCCGAGAGGGATAAAAAACTCGCCATCAAAAGCCACGGGCAGAACATATTCGTCGGCGTTGAGGGGTCGATCCACCAATAATTTTAAGGGATTTTCTCGCGTCACGGCCGTTAAACTGTCGGCGTCCGCCACTTGCAATTCCAAGGCGCTCAATCCCGGATCGACACCCCGGCTGGCGGTGAATTGAAAAGGTCGGGTATTGTCTTCTAAAATAGGCGGCAGGATTTGCCCCCCCAAGTCCCGCGTGGACTGAGAAACCGTCGTTAGGCGAGCCGTCCCCTGCCAGCCGGGATGGGGTTCCAAGGTGACTCCGACGCCGAGAATAGCGGCTTCGTTTGAGGAAATATCCGTCGTTTCTTGGGGTCGGGTGGTGATGACGCTCACCTGACCCGTAACCCATTCATCGACTTCATCCACCTGGGCGATACCGATGTGGCGGGTCGTGACCCGGTGCATTAGGTGGTTAAGGGTACTGCTCCGCTGGGGCGCGGCCCGCTGCATCAACCTCGGTTCTTCCAGTCCGTCCTGACCCATCAACGAAGCGTCAAATTCAGCCGTACTGACGATCAATTTGAGAATATCTTGATATTCCGTCACCCCCTGCCGCCAGAGTTCCTCGGGGATACTGGCGGGGATTTCTCGCTTTCTGAATCCCCAAACTTCTGCCCCGGGTTCGAGCCACACACCCTGATTATTTCCCTCAAAAAAGGGTGCGCTGACGGAGTAATCTTCCGGCAGATCTAAGACCGTAGAAAATAGCCGTTCGTCGCTGGTGTTGGTCAATTTGAGGCGAAAAGTGGGGTATTTCCACTGTCCGTTTTCCTGTTGGTAATTCAGCCGCAGGGGGAAATCCAAAATTTCCGTGCCGTCGGGTCGGTAAAACTGCATTTTGACGGCATCGTTGGAAATGCGACTGCCGGGTGCGCCTTCCAATTCCAGCACCGCCGTCCAGCGGGCCATGTGTTCCAAATTCTCGATCGCTTTTTCGGCGTTCTCCGGGGTGTAATTCTCGATCTGCCGCACCAGGGGACGGCGATCGCCGGGTCGGGTGATAATGTACTGAGAATCCTCCGCCAGCAGCCGATATTGGGCTCGGGCGGGGTCGTCCGCTTCCCAGACGTACAGGGACTTTCCGCCATCGATTCCGATCGCTTCCAACGCCTGCCGCGCCAATTCCAGGGCGGATTGATCCCCTTCAAAAAAGACACCGAGCGGCGGTAAAGGTAATTCGGTGATGACGGCGCTGTAGGTTTCATCGGGGCCGAAGTTTTCGGGTCGGGTGAGAATTTCGACGACGCTTTCCTGGGGGCGGACTTCCACCACCTCGATTTCTCCCACCGCCGCCGATCGCTTCCGCATCTGGAGGGCGGGCGTTCCGAGGGGATAAAGTGCCAGTTTCGCCTGTCGAGGAATGCCGTGCACCGCCCCGCCATCGATGACCCAGCGGTTGTTTTCATCGGTGAGGATAAAATGGGGCTCGCGTTTGGCGATCGCACCTTTTGCACCCAAAAACGGCAGTTCTAAATCCTCCGTCCGCACGGCTTCTAACTGCGGAGACTGGGATTTGATGCGGCTACGAACCAGGGCACTCGACCGTTTAAATAATTCCCGATAGGTGAGGGTTCCGCCGGTTTTGTGCAACGTATCCAACAAAAAATAGGAGAAGGCACCCCGCCGTTTTCCCTCCGCCGCATATTCGGCGGCGAGTTCGCTATCCCGACACCCCGACAACACAATATGCCGTCCTTGGGGTAAGTTCCAGCCACTGGATTCCTCGCCCGTTTGCTGAGATTTGACTCCGGTTTGGATGGCTTCTAAGGCTTCGAGGGGAAATAGGAAATCTTCGAGTTGGCGGGGCCGGCGGTCGGCGCTGGCGTGGCGGACACCTTCTTCCGGTACAGTGTCGCGGGTGCCGGAACCGGAATGGCAGCAGTCGAGAATGAGGATAATGTGGGGATTTTTGCCATCGATTTTTGCGATCAAATAAGCCAGTTCTTTATCTGCCAAATCCCAGTCGCTGGTGCGGCTATCCCAGCAGACGAGGGTTTCGTCGGAGCGATCGGGTTCCAAGTGCCAAAACTCCGGTGGGGCGGGTTCCTGGGAGCCGTGTCCGCTGAAATAAAATAGGGCGACATCCCCTTCGGCGGCTTGGGATAAATGCTGCTCGAATCCCGCAATTACCGCCCGTCTGGTGGGTTTTTCGTCGCTGCCGTTGGTGGTCAGCCGTTTGAGGTGCAGTTCGTAGCGGTTCGTATCCAGGCGATTTCTCAAATAGTCTTCGATCGCGTCGATATCGTTGACGCAACCTTGCAGCTTCGGAACGGGATCGGGATAGTCGTCGATGCCGACTAAAAGTCCGTAGAGTTTTTGAGTCATGGTTGGGTGAGTCTCTAAAATTAAAGGTCGGGAAGATGCTTTCAAATCTCGCCGGCTGCGCGACGGCGAGGGACTTCCAACCGTACTGTTGTACGGCACCTCAGACTTTATTTAGGATGGGGTAAATGAGAGTATGCAACTGTTCGGCGCAAATTTCATCAATCCTAGCTCGGCCGGCAATGAGTGTCAATCTGCGATCGGCTTTTCCTGACACCTCCGGGCGGTCTTTTCTATCGGGAGGCAAGCCTTGCACCCCGGCAATCCCGACACCTGAAATTATCAAGATTTGATAGAGTGCTGTGATATCAAGTCCGTTTAAATACTAAACGGACGAAAAGTTACCTACCGCAAATATTTTGAACCCGCCAAATTTCCCAACGCCTCGATGCCCCGGATCGCGCAGGAAAGGGGCATGACTCCGGAAACGAACAGTAAATATCCGGGGACGGAATTATCACAGAGGAGAAAAGTGAGATCGACGATCAGGACGTAGCGGATTTCCTCATGTTCCACAATCAGGGAATTGACCAGTTGATCGAAGGGGTCGATGGAAAAAAGTTGGTCAGAAATAGAAATAGAGCCGCCCATGAGATTGCCCAAAATCCGCACGAAACTGCCCAGCAAAATATTCCCCATTTCGGTCAACACTTCACAGGCCGAAACATTGAGATGTACGATGGGCTGTCCCGAACGTCTGCACAGCAAATTAGTGAGCATCACCGCCACATAATAGTCGAGGAGCATCAGACAGTCTCCGGCGTGGGGGCCGGATAAAATTTGGTGAATGCTCGCCACGTCATTTTTCAAAGTATCAGTAAATTCGGTGGCACATTTACTGAGGGGATAGAGAGAGATCCCCGAAACTTCCAGGACGACGGGAGATTGAATCAATTCGGAAAGGGCTGTCGCCGTCCGGCGGGAGAGAATCAGGTTGACAAACCCGATGAGTGCATCTTCTTGTTTTTGCGTCAGCAGCATCACGAGACCTCGCAGAATTTCAAATGACAGGATTTAGAGAGACTCCATAATGGCCCGGGCCATTTCGTTTAAGGGGACGCTGCGATCGCTCAAACCCGCCTCCACCAAAGATCGTGGCATTCCGTAGACCACGCAGCTTTCCTCCGCCTCGGTGAGAATCCTCCCCCCGTGGGATTTGATCCAGGCTGCACCCTGCTTGCCGTCGGCCCCCATCCCCGTCATCACGACACCCAAAACGCGATCGCCGTACACCTCCGCCGCCGACTGAAACATCACGTCCACCGAGGGGCGGTGGGGCAGGTCGAAGGGTTTGGCCTGCAAGACGACAGTCACACTCCCGTCGGGCTGGCGTTTGAACCCCAGATGGTGGCCGGCCGGGGCGACGGAGACTTCCCCAGGGACGACCAAATCCCCCGCCTGGGCTTCTCTGACCCGCAGGGCACAGAGGTGGTCCAACCGCTGGGCGTACATTTTGGTGTAGCCGACGGGCATATGCAGGACCACAGCCACGGGAACCGGAAAATTTTCCGGCAACTGGGGGATCAGAAACGCGAGGGCCTGGGGGCCGCCGGTGGAAATTCCGATCGCCACCAATTCCACCCGTCCGGAACTGAGCACCTTCTCCGGAGGCGGAATCGGCGAACTTTCGTTGACGACGGAGAGGCAGTGAATGGGGACGCTGGCGGCAGTTTTCACCTTGGCGATCAATTCTTCGCCGATGTCGAACATTTTTTCCGTCGCCAAAGCCGTGGGTTTGTGGACGAAATCCACCGCCCCGGCATCCAGGGCCGAAAGCACCATCTCTCCCCCCTCATTGGCAATGCTAACCACGATCGCGGGCAGAGGACGGCGGGCCATTTGTCGGCGGAGGAACTCCACGCCGTCCATTTTGGGCATCAACAGATCCAGGGTCACCACATCGACGCGATCGCCGAGTTGTTCAATTTTGTCCAGAGCTTCTTCCCCGTCGTGGGCGACCCCCACCACCTCGATAAAGGGGCTGCGGGAGAGCATCTGCCGGATCACTTTGCGGACATAGGCCGAATCATCGACGATCAAAACTCGGATAATATTTTTCATGATTTGACGAGACTCCATCAGAATTGACAGGATTTAAGATGACTTGGCGTAGAGGAAAGCGCCGTCGATTTCGAGCAACTTAAAATCGGTTTCAAGCTGCAACAAAGATTCAGACGAACTCAAAAACAAATAGCCCGGTGTGGATAATTTTTGAAATAAGGTTTTTGCCGTTTTCTGAATGGACGAATCCGAGAAGTAGATAAAAACATTGCGACAAAAGATAAAATTGGCGCAGTCGATAAATGTCAAATCCGATTCGGATCGGAGGTTGGCAACTTTCCACCGGATGCGATCGTGAATTTCCGGAATAATTCTCCAATTCTGCCCATCTCGGACGAAATACTTGTGTCGGAGTTCAGGGGAGAGCGATCGAAACGAATATTCCCGGTAGAGTCCGGTCTGGGCCTTGGCGATCGCCCGCGGCGAGGCATCACTGCCGTAGATGCGGATAGGAACCCGGTGAAACCACCCAGCCTCCTGGAGGGCGATGGCGATAGAGATCGGCTCCTCGCCGCTCGAACAGGCCGCACTCCAGATCTGAATCGGTCGGGCTATCCCCCCACTGCACGCCCTCGACCTTCCCCCCGCACCACCGCCCACACATTGAGGCAGCAGGACATTTACCAGGGCGTGAACCTGGTCAAATTCGCGCCCAAAAAACGTTTCAGAAACCGCCAGAGCATCCATCAAACTGTTCCATTCATCCGCCTCCTTTTCGTCATATTTTAACAAGTAGTAGTAGTCCAAAAACGAATCAAAATTCCACTCGACAATTCGGGGGTAAAGCTTGTCCGCCAACAGGTCGCGCTTACCCAACTCGTAATACAAACCCGTTTTTTCGTGAATGAGATCCCGCAAAATCACGAAGGTACTTTCGGGGAGTTCGAGAGAATCTGGACGAAATGACATGTCTCACCTTAATCACAATCAGGAAGACAGAAAAACGTATCTCCGCTCGGGAGAAGTGTACTCCCGGTCTGCCTAGTCTCATAGTCTGGTCGAAAGAATTGAGAGAATTTACAATCTCAACGGAGGGTTAATCAGGACTGCAACCCCCGATGGGCGACACGACGGATCGCGGCCGAGGGGTCGGAGCGAGCGAGGCGGGCCAGTTGAGCTTCGCAGGTGCGATTTCCCAGATAAACCAAAGCGTTCACCGCAGCCAGACGCACATTGTGATCCGGGTCGCCGAGGGCTTCGATCAGATATTCGGAGGCCAGGGGATGCTTGAGTCGCCGGAGCACTTCCACCACCGAACAGCGGACGCCGGGATGGACGTGGCGCAGCCCTTCAGCGATCAATTCGATGTACTCAGCCTGCAAATGTTGCGGACAACTCCGCGTCACCAGAGCATCCAGACAAGTTTCGCGGATGCTCGGATCGACCGTCAATTCCAGCAAAGCCGAAATCGCTTCCGGCGTGGCGATGCGGGAGAGAGACTCGATCGCGGCGACCACCACCCGCTCCTCCGGGTCAGCCGCGGCCATCCACTGCAGGGCGACCCCCGCCTCCTCGCCGCCCCGTTCCCGGAAAGCGTGGAGGGCATCCAGACGCCGTTCAGGGTTGGGAGAATTCAAAGCCGTCAGCAGGGGGGGGACTGCCTGGGCGCGGTTGATGCGCCCCAAAGCCCGGAGCGCCGCCCGAGCGACATCCCCTTCTGGGTCGTCTGTCTCAGCCAGTCTCGCCAAGATCGGCGTCGCCTTCGCCCCGCCGATGCGCCCCAGGGACTCCGTAGCCGCCGCCCGGACGGGGTAGACCGGATCGCCGTCCGCCAAGCCCTCGAGGGCGACAAAAACCCGTCGCGCCAGTCCGGGTTCGCTTTCGGAGGGAGTGGAGGCCGGTGCAGCCCGGTTCTCGATCCCCTCCAGGGTATCGATCAAATAGTAATCGTAGCGGCCGAGGGAACGGGCCGCCTGGTAGCGCACCCAATGATCCGGGTCTTCGAGGGCTTGCAACAGGTGGGGCAGGGTGCGGGTATCTTCCAATTCGCCCATCGAGTGGGCTGCCGCCGCCCGCCGGGAAGACGAAGAGGCGGCGAGAGCCTCCACCAGGGTCGGGAGCACCCGCACGTCTTCCAAATAGGGAAGGTGTTCGACCGCCGCCCGGGCCACCCGATCCACCGAGTCCTGGGTGCAGGCCAACAGGCGATCGACGCAATTTTGAAAGGCGAAGTACCCGGCAATTTTCACCGCCGACTCCCGCACGCGGGGGTCGGGGTCCGTCAGGCGGCAGTAAATGTGTTCCGGCATGGCCGGGTGTCCGAGGGAATTGAGGGCTGCCACCGCCCCCAGGCGCACGGCCGAATCCGGGTGTCCCAACAGCTCCAGTAGGGCTTCGTAGGCTCGCCCGTCGCCGATTTGGGCTAGGGCTGCGGTGGTGGCCATCACCAATTCCGGCTTTGCGTTGGCCAATAGGGAGGTGAGAGGGGGAACCGCCCGGGTGCTGCCGACCCGCCCCAAAATCGTCACCGCCGCCTTGCGGGTTTCCAATTCAACCGCGTCCAACTCCGAGATCAGCAGGGGAGCTACCCGGGGGCCGTAGCGAACCAGGGCTTCGATGACGCGATCGCGGACTTCGGGGCAACTCAGGAGTTCGGAGAGGGTGCGCTCCACCGCCTCCCCTTCCAACCACCCCAACATCAAAACCAACCCCTCCAATTCCTCTGGGGGCAGGGGTGTCTGTCTGACCGCCCCCAACAGGTTTTCGATCCCGGCCGGATCGAGGGTTCCGCGAGCCAAGTCGGCGACGTGGGTGCCCTCTCCGAGTCGTTCGTAGTGGCGATAGATAGACGCGATGCCGCCGACGATCTCCCGGACGGGGGGATCGGGGCGGTTAAGTTGGGCCGCCAGGGGGGCGATCGCATCCGCATCCCCCAAGGTGCCAAAGGCCTCGATGACGGGCAGACTCAGCAGGTCGTCCTCCAGCAGGGGCAGCAACCGGGGGACGATGCTGGCATCGCCGATGCGGACCAAACTCTCGATCGCCGGAAAGGCCAGAAAAAAGTCCCCCGACCGGGCGATATTCACCAAAGCTTCCACCGCCTCCCGGGCGCGGAGTTGCCCCAAGCTCTCGATGGCGTGGTAGCGGACGTTGACATCGGGATCGCCGAGCAACTCGATCAGGGGTTCGATACCGCGGCGATCGTGGCGTTCCCCCAAAGCCAGAGCCGTATAAATCCGCAGGTCGGGATCAGAGTCTTTAAGACATTCCACCAGGGCCGGGACGGGATCGACGTTGCTGAGGGCGAGGATTTGCAGGGTGGCGTTGAGGACGCTGGGGTTGCGGTGTTGCTCCCGCATCAGTCGCAGCAAACTGCGGATCAGTTCCGGATCGTCCGTCACCGCCAGGTTGTCCACGGCCTCCCGGCGCAACTGCCAGTTAAGGGTCTTTTGCAGCAGGGGGACCAGGTGGGGGGTGAGTTTGGCGTCGGCCATCTGCATGAGGGCGTCCAGGGCGGGAAAGGCCAGGAAAAAGTCCTCGGACTCGGCGATCTGAATCAGGCGATCGACCGCTTCGATCGCCTGCAGCCGTCCCAAACTCTCGATCGCGTGGTAGCGAACGTTCGGGTTGGAATCGTCCAAAAGCCCGATCAGGGGGGGAATGGCGCGGCTGTCCGGGCGATTTCCGAGGATTTGGGCGACATAAATCCGCAGGTCGGGGTCCTCATCCTGCAAACACTCCATCAGAACCGGGATCGTATCCACTTTACTGAGGGCGAGTACCTGCAAAACGCTGTTGAGGATGCTGGGATTCCGGTGCTGTCGGCGCAGGAGTTCCAACAATTCCGCATTCACCTCTGGCGTGTCGCACTTCGCCAGGTGTTCGACCGCTCGGGCGCGAATTTGCCAGTGCCGGTCCTGGAGATCTTCGAGCAGAGGCCGGTAGGATGCGGGCGTTTGCAGGGTTTCGGAGGCGGGGGGTGAGTTTTGCACTCGGGCTAATTCTCGCTCCCGCGACTGGCGCTCGGTGACGTCTTCCAGGGTGATGACCAAACCCACGATGTTCTCTTGTTCCCGCAGTGGCGCGATCGTTACCCGCTGCTGCATATAGTCGAAGTAGGGGGAAGGAAAACTCGGCGGACAGGGGATCAAATAATTGTGCAGGGCCGGAGCCAGGGTTTCGATCGCCCCCGTTTCCAAGACGTGCCAGAATCGTTGCAGCAAGCCCCGGGATTTGAGGTCGGGGATCACTTCCTCCAGGGGCAAACCGTACACCTCTTCCCCCCGGAGTCCGGTCATTTCCGCCAGTTGGGAGTCCCAAGATCGCACGTTCAAATGGTGGTCGGTGGTAAAAATACTAATTGTCATCGCTTTGTTTAGGGAATAGGGAATCGGGAATCGGGAATTGGGAATCGGGAATTTTTGACTTTCCCCGCACCCCACATCCCCATCTAGCTCGATTTGACGATGGCGGTGAGGGCCCGGGCTTGGGCGGCCAGATTGTTGGTAGCCTCCAGCGTCTCTTGCACCCCTTCCGCGTTGCGATCGGCGATCTCTCGGATACTTTCCAGGCTGGCGAGCAGTTCGGCGGAAATGCCCGAATGTTCCAGATTCGATGTCCGGATCAAGGCTACCTGTTTGGCAATGCTGCGCGTCGCCGTATTCATGTCCTGCACCGCCCGGGCCTGTTCGGCCATCGCCTTAGCCAGTTGCTCGGACTGAGATTGCATATTTTGGATGGCCTCCGTGATTTGGGTGGCGTTGGCCGACTGTTCTCTCATGGACCGGGTGATGCCCGTCACCATCTGGGAGAGTCGTTCCGCTCCCTTGGAAATTTGCTCCCCCGCCGTGGACTGTTCCGCGATCGCCCGGGAGGTGGTGACGACGCCCCGGCGCATGGCTTCCACCGCCTGCATGATCTGGTTAGCCCCCTTGCTCTGTTCAAACGTCGCCTTGCGGACCTGTCCGGCGAGGTTGTTGGTATTTTGGGCCGCTTTGATCACGTCCCGGGCTGCCCGGGCCTGTTCCCCCATCGCCTGGGTGACTTGCTGGGAAATTTGGCGCATATGGCGGGTAGAGAGTACCACCCCCTGGGTCGTCTTCGCCTGTTCTTTGGTGGCGCGGGCGACCTCTTTGGCCTGGTCGGCGGTGGTGTTGATGGCGTTGACCACAGTTTGGCCGGCCGCGAGTTGTTCGTCGGAGGCGCCGGCGATCTGGCCGATCAGTTGGGCGATCTGTTCCACACCCCCCAGAATTTGCCGCAGGCCGGCTCGGCCGTCTTCGGCCAGACTCCCGCTCTCTTCGGCGATGCGGAGTCCGTCGTTGGAGGTGCTCACGGCATCCTGGAGGACCGATTGCAACCCTTTGATGATGGCGGAAATGTCGGAGGTGGCCTGGGCGGCGCGATCGGCGAGATTGCGAATTTCTTCGGCCACTACTGCGAATCCCCGTCCGGCTTCCCCGGCCCGGGCGGCTTCGATGGAGGCGTTCAGGGATAGGAGGTTGGTGCGTTCGGAGATCAGGTTGATGGTATCGACGATGCTGCCGATCTCGTTGGTGCGCTTGCCCATATCCCGGATCACGTCGGCGGATTTGACCATCGAATCCCGCACCCGCCCCAGGCCTTGAATTGCCTTTTCGATGGTTTTGCCCCCTTTGTCGGCGTCGAGGGCGACTCCCCGGGTGATCTCGTTGGTGCGCTGGGTGAGGCTGCCGATGGAGCGGATGGAGCGATCGAGTTGTTCGGCGCTGGTGGCCGCGCTGCTGGCGACGTCGGTGATGCGATCGCTGTTCTGGGCCACACCCTGCACGGACTGGGCGATTTCTTCCATCGAGGTGGACACCTGTTCGACGGTGGCGGCTAAATTTTCGACGGTGGCGGATACCTGTTCGATGGAGGCGGCCATCTCGTTGATGGAGGCGCTGGTTTCTTCGGCCGCGGCGGTCAGGTCGTCGGCATTTTGGGCTACGCCGCCGATGGAACTGGTCATCTCTTCCATGGAGGCGGCAGTCTCGTTCACCGATGTCGTCAGGTTGTCGGTGTCGAGGCTGACGCTTTTGATGGAGGCGGCGATCTGGGTCATGGAGCTGGTGACTTGGGTGGTCGAGGTCGCCATTTCCTGGGCGGTTTCGGCTACTTTTGCCGTGGTGTCACCGCTCTCGGCGATGGAGATGGCGGTCTGTCGGACGGCGGTGGCGAGGGCGGCGCTGCTGGCGGAAACCTGTTCGATGGAGGCGGCCATTTCGTTGACGGAGGACACCAATTCTTCCGTGGAACTGGCGACGGATTCGGTCTGGGTGGCTGTGTCGTTGAGGGAGGTGGTCATCTGCTCGACGTGCCCGCAACTGCGATCGAGCAGTTGCCGTTGGGATTCGGCCCCTTCCGAGACTTGGCGGGCGATGTCGGCAATTTGGACGGACACCCGGTTGATGCGATCGATCTGTTCGCGAATGGTCGCCGCGCTTAATTTTGAGGTTTGGCGATCGCCGGGTCGGACGGAACCGTTATGATGGTTTTTTTGCTGTTTTTTGCCCATTTTTAATCAACCTTTCTCGTGCTGGATGGATGTGGGATTGGAAATGGCGATTCAAGACACCAATTCCGGCAGGGTCAGCAGTTCGTCGATATTGAGAATCAGAATTACCCGTTTTCCCAAGGTGGCGATCGCGGACAGGTATTTGCCGCTCACACTGGAAATTCCCTCCGGGGGGGGTTGGATGGTACCCTCGGGGATGTTGACGAACTCCCGGGCCGTATCCACGATCAAGCCCACCGTGCGATGTTCGGAATGAATCACGATCAGGCGCGTCCGCAGGCTGTAGGGGATTTTTTCAAATCCGAATCGCACCCTCAAATCGATCGCGGGAATGACTTGACCCCGAGAAAACACCACCCCTTCCACGAAGGGGGGCGCGTTGGGAACCGGGGTGATCTGCTCGACCATTTCCATCTGTCGCACCCTTTCGGAAGGAATGCCATAGGTCGTGTGGTCGAGTTCAAACAAAATAAAAGATTGGGGAGGATCTGACGAGTTAACCATAAGAATGATCGAGAAAATTAAACGGGACGATGCCGACCTCAAATCGAATTTGACCGAGTTTCATAATTCGGAGTCCGGCGCTGATTCCGGGCTGATAAATGGGCTGGGTTTTGGCTCCGGATCAGGGCGACGACATCTAAAATCAAAACCACCCGCCCGTCGCCGAGTTCGGTCGCCCCGGCAATTCCGGGACTCTGGACGAAGGGGTCGGTCAGGGGCCGGACGACGATTTCTCGCAACCCCACGATCCGATTCACCACCAGTCCGGCGGAACTGACGCCGTTGCCGATCGCCACGACGGTGAGTTTTTCCGCAGCCGTTTCCGAATCTGAAACGCAGTTGAAAAGGCGCTCCAAATAGTTGAGCGGTAAAATTTGACCCCGATAGGAAATAATTTCGTGACCTTCGAGGCGGATGATCGCCGATTTGTCGATATCCATCACCTCCCGCACGGAGGATTGGGGGATGGCGAAGGTTTGGTCGCACACCCGCACGATTAAAGCGTCGGTAATCGCCAGAGTCAGGGGTAAATGGATGGTGAAATGGGTCCCATTTCCGGGTCGGGTTTTGAACGTCACCACCCCGCCGAGTTCCTGGACGGTGGTTTTGACGATCGCCATCCCCACCCCCCGACCGCTGGCGAGGTCGGCCTCTTCCCGGGTGGAAAATCCGGGGGAACACAACAGGTCTAAAACGGTTTGGGCGTCGGTGTTGTCCGGGTCGAAGTTTTCGGCGGGTTCGGAGATGAGCCCCTGTTGCCGTCCCCGCTCGAACACCCGCCGGATATCGATCCCCCGGCCGTCGTCTTCGATCTCCACCGTCACCATCTCCCCCGCCGTTGATGCCCGGAGGGCGACTCGGCCGGCGGGTGGTTTTCCGGCGGCGACCCGCTCTTGGGGGGACTCGATGCCGTGGCTGACTGCGTTGCGAACCAAGTGCAGCAGGGGGTCCATCATCCGTTCCACTACGAATTTATCGATTTCGGTTTCTTGGCCGCTGATATCTAAGGCGACCTCTTTTCCGGTGACTCGCATCAAGTCCCGGACCGCGAACTGCATCCTGGCGAAAATTTCGCCGATGGGGACTAGCCGCACCTGCATCACTCCCTGGCGCAGATCCCGCAGTTGTCTCTCCAGGGTGAGGGCGATCTCTTGTAGGGATCGCCGTCGGGCCGCAGGGAGGCTGGCGGGCAGGTGTTTCAAATTTTCTTCGAGCCGGGCCCGGGTGATCACCAATTCCCCTACCATCCGCATCAGTTCGTCGAGTTTGGGCAGGTCCACCCGCACCAAGTTGGAGGCGCCCATCAGGGGGGCGGTTTTGGCTGTCGGGGGGGCAATCGCGGTTTCGCTCGGTTCCCCATCTCCGTCGCCGTCGGGCGGCGCTTCCTCTGCGATTTCCGACTCCTCTGACTCTTCCCGAGGAGCGGACGGTTCCACCGCCGCTTCGGTTTCGGCGATTTGAAACGGTTCCCAACTCAGGCCCTCGGCTTCCCACCCCGCAAACGTGCCCTCGGCTTCGTCCGTCGCCAAGATAAAGTCGAAGACGATTTTGTTGTCGGCTTTCAGGCGGGGGGCGACGTGAATCAACTCGCCGATTTGGGTGAGCCGTTCGCGGATGCTGTTGACGCCGACCCCCCGTTTTGAGAGTTCGGTGTCGGGGCTGAAGGTGAAGTGCCAGATCGGCCGTCTGCTCTGGGCGAGGGCTTTCAGGCGATCGACATCCTCCGGTTTCAGTTTCACCTCGCAGGGGGTGACTGCGGTGGCGGTGGGGGGGGCGGGGTCACTGGGAATTAGGGTTTCGAGGCGGAGGATGGCTGGGGCGATGTCGGGACTTTCTGCTGCGTCGTCGCGCCGGCTTTCGATCGCCTGTTCTAGGATTTGGGTGCCTACCATCAGGGCGTCGAATCCTTCCGGTTTTAAGGTGATTTGCCGGTCCCGGAGCGATCGCAGGTAACTTTCCATGTGGTGGGCTAGTTCCTCCGCGTCCCGCACTCCTACCATCGCTGAGAGCCCTTTGATTGAGTGGAAGCTGCGGAACAGTTCGTTTAAAATCGACCCGTCAATTTGGGGGCGATCGACCCAGGATTCTAAGGCTAACAGTTCCCGGCGCACTACCGCCAAATGTTCTTCGCACTCGGCGAAATAGTCGTCTAAGAAGTCGTTGAAAAAATTGTTGTTTTCTGTTGAACTAGACACGGCCGCCCTTCCCATTTATTGACTCGCATGGCTGGTCGAGGGTTCGGAGAGTAAGTTGACAATTTCCCCTGCCAGGGATTTGGGATGGAAGGGCTTGGTCAAATAACAGGCTGCCCCAGCCGCCAGGGCTTCGCTGCGACTCCCTTCATCTCCTTTTGTCGTTAAAATGACGATCGGGGTTTTGCTATACTGCGGGTGATTGAGGACAAATTGCAACACCTCCAAGCCGTGCATATCCGGCATATTTAAGTCTAAAATCATCAGGTCAAATGGCGCAATTTCTAACTGTTCGATCGCCTCCAACCCGTTCCCTGCTTCGCCAAATATGACATCCTTCACGTCCCGCAGGGATGCCATCACCATTTTTCGCATGGTTGCCGAATCATCGACGACTAATATCCGTCTCATATTGTTGGACTCCTAAGCGTGAATACGTCGGGTTTCATCCCATATTTTTTTGTCCATTTTATCCCCCGCTTGACTTTCATCTTTTTGACCCTTTCGGCTGGTCGGATAATTGGACCGCGGGCGAAATTCTGCACGGCACGGATGGCAGTTCAGACAATCGATGCGATCGCGATCAGTTGAAAGCACCCCCAATTCTGACCTCGATGCCGGTCGGTCGATTGTCCAATTGATCCGCGTGAATTTCTGTCGATACTTTTCTCGCTATGACCTTGAGGCACAGAAATATTATTCTAATTATATTAGACTGGATTGGTAATTTAGAAGAAACTGTTTAAAAAATTAACAGAACCTCACCGATTGTGACAACTGTGAGGTCAAAAAATAAAAAAATATTTAAGTTTTTCTCGTCGCGGGCCAGATCGAAGGCTCGGGTCGTGAGGTTCAACCCTGGGAGACTACCCCGAGTTTGAACCTCACCCGTCACGCCACCTGTTATAAGTCCGCAGATTTCGCAGATTTTCGCAGATTGGGAATGGGTAATG
>JBNGCR010000041.1:0-34149 GCA_050045915.1 Limnospira sp. | reverse complement strand
CCCCGCATCGAGGTGGAACTGTCGGCGGTTTGGTTTTGATGGGAGGGTGCGATCGCGCTCTGTAGGGGCGATTTATGGGCCCTCAAGCTTTGCTGATTGCCCAAACCTGACTGCTGATTGCTATAACCCGACCTCAACTCACACCCACCCAACGACATGAGCAGTAAAAAAACATTCGTCATCGTCGCCATTTCCTCAATAGCCGGAGGAATGATTGGCACATTTCTCGCTTCCCCCGTTTCCTATACGCTTTATGAATCCTCTCCGGGTCGAGGATTGTATCGAAATTGTCAAGCATTTGGCGACCCGGCTTGTAATGCGGTGAGAAATCGAGAAATGTATTCGGGTCAAAGCTTCCGCACCCGTTCGGTTTTGGACTCCGGAGCTACATTAAAGCAACGATTAATATACGGAGGCATGGGGACTTTCGCCGGATTTGCTTCCGGTTCTTTAATCGCGGGCGTCTTGTCCAAAAAAGCCAAAGACAAAACTGAAACGAAATCGTAATATCAGATCCGCTGGAATACCCGCACCCGCCACCCATCATTCACCCAGTCGCGAGTGAAAAACCGCGATCGCCTTTCATGGCATGGACTCGGAACGCATGGAAAAAATGCGATCGGATTTTGCGTAAAAGTTTGCATTTCGGCCGATAGGTATGAGAGCACCCCGCATCGAGGCGGAACTGTCGGCAGTTTGGTTTCGATGGGAGGGTGCGATCGACATGGGAAGCCGTGATTTATAGCAACAGACTCCAACGGTTCAGACCGATCTGCCAATTTGAAACCCGCCTTGAAATGAATTTCAAGGCTCATAGCAAAAGTCCACTCAAGTGGACTCGGGACTGGCAATTGTATCCGAACTGCCACAGTTTCTATATAAAAGTTTACATTCAAAAGTCAATCAATGTTAGATAATAAGGTATAAACCGGAAGAATTAGCCGCGTTTATGACGGATCGCTCGGGTCGGAAAGGCGCGATCAGCTTGTCGTGATATGATTGTGGCGTTTTAAACCAAGCGTTGCCTTCAATCAAAAAAACGAATCAATTCAATTAGAGGAGAAACTCAAAAATGGCAATCATGATTCCATCTCCTATTCCTGCAAAAGCGAGTGAAGGAGAAAAAAAACTTTATGAAATATTGCGCGATCGGTTAGACGATAACTTTTATGTTTGGTATGAACCTCTGCTGAATAGTCATCGTCCAGACTTTATTATTTTAGGTCCCGATTTAGGATTGTTAGTAATCGAAGTGAAAGGTTGGTATTCTAATCAAATTAGGGAACCATCAGATACTAATACTTTTCAAATTGTTTCTTTGAAAGATGATGTAGAAAGTGTAGAGTGGCAAAAATCGCCTTTACGACAGGCGAATGATTATCTAGATAAACTATTAAATAATTTGCCCAAATATCGAATTCTCCAACAGCAGCAAGGTAAGCATCAAGGAAAAGTGGCATTTCCGATAGGTTTGGGTGTCATCATGTCAAACATTAACTATAAAAAAGCCACCGAGACTGATTTAGATAAGATTCTTCCTTATCCCCAGGTTGTCTATCGAGATGAGTTTTTAAATTGGCAAAACTTATCGACGGAAAATTTGTGCGATCGCTTGCGACAAATGTTTGTAAAAGCTTATTTCAATTTTGAACCACTAACATCAGATCAGATTAGTACAATTAAAGGCGTTCTCAATCCCGAAATGGTGATTAGAGATGAACCAGCAAAAACGACCAGTGTTAGAGGTAATTTTTATCCTTTACCTGATGACAAAATTCTGAAAACTCTAGATGCAAAACAAGAGAATTTGGCGCGCAGAATTGGAGAAGGACACCGGATTTTCTTTGGTGTTTCCGGATCTGGAAAAACTTTGCTTTTATTGGCTCGTGCCAAATTAATCCTCAATAATAATCCCCATGCTAAAGTTTTAATTGTCTGTTTTAATGTTAGTCTAGCATCTTACTTGCGATCGGTTATCAAAAATTCAGTCGTCGCAGATCAACAAAATAGAATCCTGGTAGAGAACTTCCATGAATGGTCAAAAATTGTAACTGGCAAATCCTTAGGCAGTCAACCTGGAATCAATTATGATGAATACGTAGGTCAAGAGACTTTGAAAGCGCTTTCACAAAAACACAGTCAAAAATGGGATGCAATTTTAGTCGATGAAGCTCATACCTTTGTACCAATTTGGTTTCGCTGTTGTGTTCAGGCATTAAAAGATCCGGAAAATGGAGATTTAATGATTGTTGCAGACGGTAGCCAAAGTCTTTATAAGCGAGACGATTTTACATGGAAGGAAGTTGGGATTAAAGCTGTAGGTCGAACCATTAGCAAGCGATTTGATTTAGACAAAAATTATCGTAATACTCAAGAAATTCTATCAGCAGCATGGACGATGCTTCATCATTCTGTGCCTCAAGATAAAGTCTCAGAAACTGATGAAATTACTTTTCCTATCGTTCTTCCCAGCCAAGCTCAACGCTCAGGTACTCGTCCAGAAGTTTATGTGACAGGTTCTTCTCGAACTCAAGAACAAGTGGTGACAGAGGAAATCAAAAAATTATTAAAATCTGGAAATTATCAACCAGAAGATATAGCTGTAATTCACCGTCAATCGAATAAAAAACAGATGAATATTTTTCAACAATACCTCGCCCAAGCCAATGTTTCATTTTATTGGGTTAGCAAAGGTCAGCAAAGTAAGAAGAATTATAGCCAAAGTCGTCCGGGTATTCGATTAATTTCTAGTTTATCATCTTTGGGTTTAGAGTTCAAAGCAGTTTTTATTATTTGGATGGAAGATTTTGCCCAATGCTCTGATAGTAGTGATGGGAGTATTCTTGCTCGTCGTCAGCTTTATGTATCCATGACTCGTGCTCAAGAATTATTGAAGTTGTTTATTTGTCAAGAAAATGCGTTAATCCGAGAGTTCAAAAATGACAAAAAATTTGATTTTGTTTATTTGTGATTTTTTCACAATTTATCGTTGATTAATTTTGGGGTCAATTGAAAATGATACAAGTTGGAAGAATCAAATGGTTTGGCGGTTTTAATACCCAAAGGGGAGTTGAAAACAACTATGGTTTTATTGAACGAAAAGGCGAAGCAGATTTATATATACACAAAAGTCAAGTAAAATGTGAATGTAGTAATTTAGTGGCGGGTAAACTTGTCAAGTTTGATTTGGGTTTCCATCCCTATAATCATCGAGAACAAGCTCAAAATTTAGAATTACTTAAATTATCAGAAGAGACGGCTTGTAATGTACTCCAAGCTTGTTTTGAACATCAAGACCCAAAAATATGGCAACCCATTATTAACCGATACTTATCGATGTTATCGGCTAATGAAATTAAAGATCAACTTATCAAAAAAATCAACAGTATCAAGCCTGAACAGCAATTGAGCTTGATCGAATCTCTTTCCCCGGAGTTTTTGTGTTCTCCTGATTTAAGAAATATTAGAGATTCTTTGCCTACAGACAAGCATCTACAGATATGCAAAAAAATGCTTCCTGCGGATGTTAACGGACAAATATCCCAAGAATTGAGAGAAGAAATTATTGGAATTTTGGACTCTGGGATTCATAATATTGATCGAGAATTATCAGAAACTATTGGGTTGTTTATCCCCGAACATCCTTATTTTAAAAAAGAATTGGGAAGGGATTATCTCAATAAATTTGGGATTAAATATTTGTATCACATGACACATATTTCCAACTTAAATTCGATTTTAGAAAATGGCTTGCTTTCTCACAATCTTTCTCATCAGGGTGGGTTTATAAAAACAGATATTTCCATGCAAGAAGCTCAGTCTTGGAGAACAAGATGGCATGGTCATGTTCCTTTTTATTTTAATCCCAGAAATACCATGCTCTATAAAATACGGGATCTTCAAGATGAGATTGTCATGCTTGGCATTGATCCGATGTTAATCTTGGAAGAAGGAACATTGTTTTCTGATGGAAATGTAGCAGCGGTTGCTACAAATGTTTATCATGACCTAGCCATGCTAGAACAACTACCTTGGACAATCATAAAAGGACGTTCATGGAATGATGAAGATCCGGCAACAAAACAAAGGTATAAAAGAATTATGTGTGCAGAAGTGTTAGTACCTGACCGAGTAAATGTGCAAAGCATTCTTAAGATATTCTGTAGATGGCCGTTTCAAATGCCAGCAGTTCGAGAGCTTATCCCTGATTGTGTTAACATATCGGTAGAAGTCAATCGTTCTCTATATTTTTGAGAGTTGCTAATGATTAAGTACACAGATACAACGGTGTTTAATGTGGAGTCCCAAACTATTGTCAATACGGTCAATTGTGTGGGAGTTATGGGAGCGGGTTTGGCTTTGGAATTTAAACTTCGCTATCCAGATATGTATGAAGACTATCTCAACCGATGCAAGCAAAAACAAGTTCGGGTCGATCATCCTTACCTCTATCGAGGTTATGAATCGCCTTGGATCATGAATTTTGCGACCAAAAATCATTGGAAGTATCCTTCAAAACTAGAGTGGATAGAACAAGGATTAACTTACTTTGTTGACAATTATGAAAGAGCAAAAATTGAATCAATTGCATTTCCGAAGCTGGGTTGTGATAAAGGAGGGTTAAATTGGCATGATGTTCGAGAAGTTATGGAAAAATACTTGAGTGATGTTGACATAGATGTTTACATTTGCTTGGATCGGGAATCTCATGCTAGTGGAACAGAAGGTTTGATGGTTGAGATGCTGAATAAAAAAAATAATCAATTCTGGATTTCTCAGTTAAAAATCCGCAGCAATATTGTCGATAAAATAAATTCAGCTTTGCCAATTCAACGTTTTCGGCAGTTGCAAAAAATTCCAGGAGTTGGTAAAAAAACTTATGAAGATATTTTTAAGCTGTTGTACTCAAAATCTCAATCCGAGATGGCTAAGAACCTACACTCTGACAAACAATTAACTGGTGGAGACAGTGAAAGAGAACCAACCCAACTACAATTGCTATTTTAATTACAGACAATTCTTTTCTTGTTGGGACTGACGCGACGGTAACATATTCCATTCCATTCTCTATCAGGGGGGGCTGTTTCGCACTTTACGATCGCCCCCTCTCCACCCCATCCCCCCATACAAAATACTCCGGGGCTTGACATTTTGCAGAAAAAGTGCTAGGTTCAACAGCTAATCCAAAATCCCAACGCCAAATCAAAAGACGATCGCACCCTATTGAAATTGCGAGTTATCCAACCTTTAATCAAAAACGAAATAGGCTAATCCAATTTTGGGGCAATTGCTGAAAATACACCCAAAGAATCGATATGTAGGACTTTGAAAAGCCCTTGTAATCAACTTTTGACTTTTGACTTTTGACTTTTGACTTGCGCGTAGCGCTATACTCGTCTGAAGCGTAACACTCGACAGCATGAACCAAACCCCCACCCCCGCTTCCGACCCCGCCGGAGACATTCCGAACCCATTTGATGTCCTCGTCGTCGGCAGTGGCGCCGCCGGACTCTACGCCAGCTTGTGCCTGCCCTCCCATCTGCGGGTGGGGTTGGTGACGAAGGACAATCTCGAAAGCGGTTCGAGTCCGTGGGCTCAGGGGGGCATCGCCGCGGCTATCTACCCCCCCGACACGCCAAACCTGCACCTGGAAGATACCCTCAAAGCTGGGGCGGGACTGTGCGATCGCGAGGCGGTGCAGTTTTTGGTGGACCACGCGGCGGAGGCGATCGCATTTTTGGTGAATATGGGCGTCGATTTCGATCGCAAAGGGGAAAAATTGGCCACCACTTTGGAAGCCGCCCATTCCTTTCCGCGAGTCCTCCACTCCCGCGACACCACCGGACGGGCGATTGTGGACGTATTGATGGCGACGGTATTGGAACGCCCCAACATCCAGGTGATCTCCCAGGCGATCGCCCTGAGTCTGTGGCTGCACCCCGAAACCGGCCGCTGTCAGGGCATCAGCCTCCTCTGCGACAACCAAATTCGCTGGATGCGGGCCAAAGCCGTGGTCCTGGCGACGGGGGGCGGCGGCCAGGTGTTCGCCAAAACCACCAACCCCGAAGTCAGCACCGGGGACGGGATCGCGATCGCGTGGCGGGCGGGGGCCGCGGTTCGGGATCTGGAGTTTGTCCAATTCCACCCCACCGCACTGATGAAACCCGGGGCGCCCCACTTTTTGATCAGCGAGGCGGTGAGGGGAGAGGGCGCCCATTTGGTCGATCGCGAGGGGCGGCGGTTCGCCTTCGACTACCACCCCTCCGGAGAATTGGCGCCGCGAGACGTGGTGAGTCGGGCGATCTATCTCCACTTACAAAATACCGCCGAAAATCCCGCCGAAGCCAACGTTTATTTGGATATGCGGCCGATCGCAGCGGACAAAATTCGCCGCCGATTTCCGAATATTATCCAAGTCTGCCAGCACTGGGGAATTGACGTTTTCAACGAGTTGATGCCCGTCGCCCCCGCCGCCCACTATTGGATGGGGGGAGTCGCCTGCGACGTGATGAACCGCACCTCGATTTCGGGATTGTACGCGATCGGAGAAACGGCGAGCACGGGGGTACACGGCGCGAACCGGTTGGCGAGTAATTCCCTGTTGGAATGTTTGGTTTTTGCCTCCCAGTTGTCGAAGATTGAAAGCGATTTAAATAAGGAGATGAATGGCACAGCCGAACCGTCCCCGGAAACGGTCGAAATCGACGATCGCCCCGTCCCCTCCGGCGATCCGCGACAGCGCACCCATCGCATCGCCAGTTTGCGGCAGGATTTGGCGGCTTTGATGTGGGATAGCGCCGGAATTTGTCGCACCCGAGAGGTTTTGGAAGCGGCGATCGCCACCGTCGAAGGTTGGCGAAAGGAAGTGGAAAACCTGGAAATCAGCCGCTATTTACTCGCTCCAAATCCCCAAAAAACCGTCCGATTTACATCCCCGGAAACCGGCAAATATCTGAAGTCCGTCGCCGAACTTCTCAACTTATTAGATATCGCCCATTTAATTTTAAAAAGTGCTGCATTCCGCACCGAAAGCCGCGGCGGACATTACCGCTTGGATTATCCGGAAACCCGGGAAGATTGGCAGGTTCACACGGTTGTTAAGGGCGATCGGTGTACCTCCGTGCCCACGGGGATGCGGTATCAGGAAGAAATGATCCGATCTTGATATTTTGGGAGAAGTGAGGATCGTCCGAAATTTTTACCACAGAGGCACAGAGGACACAGAGAGAGGATGTGTGTTCACCTAAATACATACCGCTATAGCAATGAGAAATCATTGGGAAGTTTTCTGATCCCCAAAACCACCAATTATGGGGGCTTGGAATGGGTGAGATGAGTCCACTTGAGTGGACTTTTGCTATCAGCCTTGAAATTCATTTCAAGGCGGGTGAGTTCTGAGAACTCCTCATATCAAATCCGGTTGAATGCCCGGAAACAAACGGGTTGGATATCAACACCGCTTGGGAATCAATTCCCGAGGGCGCAAGCCTTGCGCCCCTACCAGCTCAAATCATCTAAAGATGATTGGGGAGGTTTAGGAGGGGATAACCGGATTTGATATAACTTCTCTATCGGGGAGAATCTAAAATATAAAATTACAAATTCCCCACCCCCCACAACACCAAAGGCAGGGTTAAAAAAGATAGCAGGGTTGATACCACCACCACCCGCACCGTCCGCACGCGATCGCCCCCAAATTCGCTCACCATCAGAAACGCCGAGATCGCCGTCGGCATGGCACTTTGAATGATTAATACCTGCAAATCCAAGTCCCCGAGTCCCAACAGCAAGCCGACACCGTAAGCGACAGCCGCACCCCCCAACAGACGCAGCAGACTCGCCCCGATTTCATAAACGTTGAGTTCAAACCGGCTGTCGGAAATTTCAATTCCCAACAATAATAGGGCGATCGGAATCGTCGCCTGGGCGAGTAAATTCAACCCCGCATCCACGCTATCGGGAAGTCCGACATCGAACCCGTACAGCAGCAAACCGAGGACGATCGCCCAAAATAGCGGCAATTTGAGGGTAAACTTGAGGGCGGACAGGAAACCGCCGCCTTTGATCAAAGCCGGGGCGGTGGTCAAAACGACCAAATTCCAGGCGATCAGATAAACGATCGCCCGTTCGAGCCCCTCCTCCCCCAACGCGAATAAAATCACGGACAATCCCATATTGCCGACATTGGGTAAAGCGGTGGTGGCGATCAGACTTTTTCGAGTCGGGGACGGGAAATTGAGCGATCGCGCGATCGCCCAGGCGAGGACGCACAGCAGCACATACGTCAGCAAAAACCCCGCCCCGATCCCCGCCATATTCGCCGGACTCAGAGTCGTCCGATACAGCTTGTCAATAATCAGAACCGGAAACAGGACATACAGGGACAGGCGGGATAAAGTCGGGCGATCGAGTGTCAGGGTTTTCCCCGTCACGAAGCCGATCAAAACGATACACCCGACGGGAATGACGGCAGAAAATAGAGCGATCATAATTGGGTGTACGGTGGTGACTCAAAAGGGCGAATGCCATTCGCCCCTACAATTTAAACCACATCTCGGGAGTCGGGAGTCGAACAACATGAATTAATAATTGCAAATTATTAATTATCAATTATCCCTAAGACATTCCCTCGAACGGCCCCAGAAACGTCGGTTTGGGGCGGAGGATGTGGACTTCCACCACCGCTTTCACCACCGCCAGCAGTTCCCGGCGGACGTAGAATCGCATCGAGTCGTCCCGGAATTTGCCCCAGTCGGGGGTCCCGAAACCGATCGCGTCGATGCCCAACCGCTTGCAGGTATAAACCGCCCGGGGCAGGTGGTATTGTTGGGTGATGAGTACGGCCCTTTCAACTCCAAAGATCTCCCGGGCTCGATAGCAGCTTTCGTAGGTGCTGAATCCCGCATAATCGAGGCGGATGACTTCGGCGGGGACTCCCTGGGCGATCGCGTATTGCTGCATGGCGACCACTTCGTTATATTCGGGGGTGGCGTTATCTCCGGTCATCAAAATTTTCTGCACCCGCCCCATTTGGTAGAGGTCGATTGCCCCCTGGATGCGATCGGCCAACATCGGCGTCGGACTCCCGTCCTCCCAAACTCCCGCCCCGAAGACAACCGCCACCGGTTCGTCCGGAACCTCCGTTATTTCGGTGTAGCGGCGACTCTGGGTCGCGAAATTGATATATAAGTTCAGGGCAAAGGGGGTGAGAATTGCTGCCAACATCGAGAGCACAATCCCCAAACGCCAATGCAGTATCAACCATTTGGGCAACATAAATCGGAGCTGACCGTAGCAGTGCATTATTGTATCCCAAAATCGGGGTGCGGGGGGTGAGTTGTCCCCCGATCCCGTCTTCCAGATGACCCTCCCCACACCCGGACGGCGATCGCTCCTCGCGGGCAATCCGTCCGGGATGCGGAGTTCTCGAAATTCCCGAAACGGCTGTCCCGTAGGGGTTTAACGGATTTTCAAAAAAAATTCAAAAAAGGGTTGACATTCCCAGAAACAGGCACTACTATTATTAATTGTGCGAGAGAGGAACGCGACACCGCGCTCTCGAACCCAGAGAAAGATTTTAAAGCTTTCCTGGTGCCTATGGCTCAGTGGAACCACACCGACCCATCTCGAACTCGGATGTGAAACGCTGAAACGGCGAAGATACTTGGCGGGTAGCCGCCTGGGAAAATAGCAAGGTGCCAGGATAATTATAAACTAAAGCTTCCTGACAGTGGCAAACGTTGGGAAGCTTTAGTTTTTAGGAACGTCAACCCATGAACGAACCCCAATCCGCGATCGCGCCCCCCGCGATTATTTTAGACCCCCTCCTGCGGCAGTGGTTGGCCGAAGATATCGGTCGCGGCGATCGCACCACGGGCTCTTTGTTGGCGGGGGAGGCCCTGTGGGGAACCGCCCACTGGACGGCGAAGGCGCCCGGGGTCGTGGCGGGAGTGCCGGTGGCGGCGCGGGTGTTCCAATTGTTGAGCGATCGCGTCCGGGTGAAGCCGACGGCGGCGGAGGGGGAAACCTGCGATCGCTCAAAAGTGATTTTACAACTCGAAGGCCCCTTGGATGCCCTGCTGACGGGGGAACGGGTGGCCCTGAATTTGGCGATGCGACTGAGTGGCATCGCGACGCTGACGCGGCAATATGTGGATGCGATCGCCGATTTACCGGCCCAACTGGTGGACACCCGCAAAACCACCCCCGGACTGCGGTTGCTGGAAAAATACGCCATCCAAGTCGGGGGGGCGAAAAATCACCGCATGGGACTCGACGACGCGGTAATGATCAAAGATAATCACATTTTGGCCGCCGGGGGGATCGAAAAAGCGATCGCCAAAGTGCGGGCCACCATGCCCTATCCCCTCACCGTAGAGGTGGAGACGGAAACCCTGGAACAGGTGCGGACCGCCCTGGACGCCGGGGCCGATATTATCATGTTGGACAATATGTCGCCGGAGATGATGCGGGAGGCGATCGCGATAATTCGCGAGTACAACCCCCGCATCCAAATCGAAGCTTCCGGCAATATCACCCTGGAAACCATCCGGACGGTGGCGGAAACCGGCGTCGATTACATTTCCACTAGCGCCCCCATCACCCGTTCTCCGTGGTTGGATATCAGCATGAGTTTGGGCGCGGGAGAGTTGGGAATTGACGATCCGTCTAAAATTAGGACGGTATAAATTGTTTGAAAAAGTGCCGGGGAAGGTGATCGTTATCGGGGGGATCGGGAATTTGAGAGCGAATGCTCTTTGACTCCCGATTTTGCATTCCATGTCCGCAGATTACGCAGATGGCGCAGATTTTGTGGGACTCGGTAAAATCAACAATTATCAATTATGAATTATCAATTATTAATTATTAATGGCTGTCATGACTAAGTTGATTATTCAGATTCCTTGTTTTAATGAGGAAAAAACCTTGGGGATTGCGCTGTCGGAACTGCCGCGAGAAATTGCCGGCGTCGATCGCGTCGAGTGGTTGATTGTCAATGACGGCAGCATCGATCGCACCGTGGAAGTTGCCCGGGCTTGCGGTGTCGATCATATCGTCAGTTTCGACCACAATCAGGGGTTGGCGCGGGCGTTTATGGCCGGAATTGAAGCGTCTTTGAAAGCGGGGGCGGATATTATTGTTAATACGGATGCCGACAATCAATATTGTGCCGATGATATTCCCCGGTTGATCGAACCGATTTTATTGGGTTATGCAGAAGTGGCGATCGGCGCCCGCCCGATTCAGGAGATTCGGCACTTTTCACCCACTAAAAAGTTTCTGCAAAAACTGGGCAGTCGAGTCGTCCGCCTCGCCAGCCGCACCGACATCGCCGATGCCCCCAGCGGGTTCCGGGCGTTCAGCCGGGAAGCGGCGATGAGACTCAATGTTTTTAACGAATATACTTATACTTTGGAAACGATTATTCAAGCCGGTCAAAAGGGGATGGCGATCGTTTCTGTCCCGGTTCGCACCAATTCTGACCTGCGGCCGTCGCGGTTGGTTAAGAGTATTTCTTCTTATATTCGGCGGTCAATTTTGACCATTGTTCGGATTTTCATCACCTACCGGCCGCTGCGATTTTTCGCCTTTTTGGGAAGCGTGCCGATGGGTTTGGGGATCTTGCTTTGCGTCCGCTGGCTGGTGCTGTTTGTCGGCGATCATATTGGCGATCAGGTGGGGGGCGGAATGCTGCTGGACGGGCAGACCCGCGCCCGGACGCCGAGTTTGATTTTGGCGGCTATTTTGATTTTGATCGGCTTTCAATTGTGGATTTTCGGTCTGATCGCCGATCTGATGGCCGTCAACCGAAAAATGCTCGAAGATATTCAACTGCGGCTGCGTCGGATCGAATACGGCGATCGCAAAAAACCCTGAAATCGGAGCGATATTGATGAAGCGGCTAATTTCAATTGCGGTCAGCGTTATTATTTTATCGATTATTTACTCGAAAATCGACCTGCGGGGGTTGGCGGAAATTTTCCGAAATAGCGATCGCTTCTGGATGCCCGTCAGTTTGGGCCTGGTCGTCCCCATCACGATGTTTACCGCTTGGCGGCTGCAACAACTCGTGCCGCAGGGGACCGGCTTCGGCTTCGGGGAAGCCAACCGCCTCATCCTCGCCGCCAGCGTCCTCAACATGGTGTTGCCCTCCAAAATGGGCGACATCGCCAAAGCTTACTTCATCCGAGAACGGGGCTATTTGAGCGGTTCTTTGTCCCTGTCCCTGGTGGTATTCGAGAAATCCTGCGACCTGCTGTCCCTGCTGCTGTGGTGCGTCTTTGGCCTGTTATTATACCCCCAAAAAGACCCCCTCTTTTGGACGATGACCGTCGGCGTGGCGGTGGGTTTGGCGGTGGGACTATCCATTTTGGGGTCGCGCCAGTTCGCCGATATTTTCTTCAGATTTTCCCGAAAAATTGCCCCAAATAAAATTAGCGAAAAATTGAAAAAATTACAAGTCTCTTGGGGGGAAATGCACGATTATTTTTGGAGCGACAAACGACAGTTAATTAAAATTGCCGTCACCTCAATTTTTATCTGGTTTCTGCACCTATTGCAGATCTGGTTTTTTATTCTGGCGCTCAAGGCATGGGCGCCGTTTTTGGCAAGCCTCGCCCTCTCCCCCCTGGCAATTTTGGCGGGATTACTGCCGCTGACCTTCGCCGGCGTGGGAACTCGGGATGCCGCCCTGGTGATTTTTTACGAACCCTATTTTGATGCGACGGTGGCGGCGGCTTTGGGGTTGCTGTGTACGGCCCGCTACTTCTTACCCGCGATCGGCGGACTGCCGTTTTTGGGGCAGTATTTGACGGCGGTTAAAAAGATGAAAAAAGCTGAACCGTAACTATAGCGCTGCTAGAGGGTAATAGGGAATAGGGAATAGGGAATAGGGAACTGAAACGGCTTTTCGATAAGGGTTTTAAGGTTTCTTACCCCATTTAAACTGTAACCACGCGAGCGCTCGTTGCTATAAATGGGGTGTGGGGTGTGGGGTGTGGGGTGTGGGGAAGAATAAAGGTAAATTTTCCCGAGGATCTGAATATCATTCCTAATGCCCGATTTTGACGCACGATATAGTAACCGCCAGAATAGTACGGTGGCGGTTGACCTTTGCTGATGGCTGATGGCTGATAGCTAAATCAGGCGACGCCGGAATCGGCACCGTTGAATAACTCGAACACTTGCCGGCAGAAGAGTTTCAATTTGTCCGCCGCCTCCGGTTCGGGTTGGGAGTCCCCCAAAAATTGCCAATGTTCCACGGTGGAGACTTTCCACTGCTGTCCCCGGTGGTCGTATCCGGCGGCGTCCACGCCGATCGCCCGCCGTTGCGCCTCCAAGGGGTCGTGGTACAGTCGGATCTGGACTAAAATGCACCGACTCTGCATCAGGCGACTCCGTCCCGGAAAGTGAAAGCCGATGTCGATGGAGTCCGGATCGACGAGTTCCCGGGTTTCGGGGTCGTTCATCCACGGTTTGAGATCCACTCGGACATCGGGAAATTGGGACTTGAACAGGTTGACGACGGTGGCAATTTTGCTGGCAACTTCCAGATTTTTCGCTTGTTCGGCAGCATTCACGGTCCGCTTCTCCTCCGAAAACAGTCCTACACTTTTTCATTAACTTATGTTAACCACATTCGGGCGGGGAGGGGGTCGTCGGGGAGCGATCGCGATCCGAGCCGATTTTGGGCTGAATCCCCCCGCGATCAGAACTGTGCGACGCCGAGTCGGATAGGAAATGCTTGACAAAAACCCAAGCGATGGGTTAATTTATATCAAATGTCAAATAAACACTGACAATTTTAGATAGCTTACAGCTCAAATATTGGAAATTATACATATTTTTTATATCAAATTAAATATCGCTTTCAATCAAAGCCAATCTATCGACTAGATTCGATATTTTATTTTAAAAATCAATAATGTCGAGAATTTTTAAAGATTCAAAAACAAATTTATATGTTTACATTTATACGAACGATCATCAACCGGCTCGTGTTCATATATTTTGCAATCCGAAACGGTCTAACAGACAGCCCGGTATTAAAATTTCCATCGGCTCGGAGACTCAGCGTCCGACTATTGTAATGAAGCATCCCAGCATAACCAACAAGGATGCGATCGCGGCGTTGAAACTGGTGGCAGAACATCAACAGGAGTTTTTGGAGAGGTGGCACGAAATACATGGGTAAAGCTTGGAAAAAACAATGGGAATTTGATTTCACGGAAGATGCCTTGGCTGCGGAATTGGAACGGGCGGAACAGGAAGCGATCGCCGTCGCAAATTCCAGCCCCCGCGCCGAGACAGTCCGTTACAATCTCGAACAGAATTTAATCGAAATTCGCCTGACTAATGGCGCGATTTTTTCCTTTCCACCCCATTTGGCTCAGGGCTTGGGCGACGCCGAACCGGAGCAGCTCGGTGATGTCTGGCTCGATGCCGATGGGTTGAGCGTACATTGGGAAAGCCTGGACGCCGATTTTACAGTTTCGGGATTGGTACAGGGCATTTTTGGCACTCAAGCATGGATGTCCGAACTCGGACGGGAAGGCGGAAAGCGATCGACAGAAGCCAAACGCAAAGCAGCCCGTGAAAATGGCAAAAAAGGGGGGCGACCCAAACGTTCTCAATCATCGTGAATCTCCAGGGTGAAAATTGCACCACAGAGACACAGAGGACACGGAGAAGTTATTTGTCTTCCTGTGGGGATGACAAGAAGCCTGAAAAGCCTATGAGACAAGAGATTGAGCGAAATATGGTATAAAAAAGAGGTATAGCTGTCGGCTATCAGCTATCAACTTTATCATTTTGCCAAGTTTGGGAACGTCGGGGCCCCCATCTTCGCTTCCCCGCCGCAATTCTCACCACCCCGGCAGGTTTCGGCGGGGACGATCCGTGGTATGAAGGAAAAGATGCTCCACACTGAGATAAAATAACTATGCACCTTGAACGTGCCAGTGGTATAATATTGCACCCCACCAGCTTCCCGAGCCGGTTCGGAATTGGGGATCTGGGGCGATCGGCTTACGAGTTTATCGACTTTCTGGAACGCAGCGGCCAGAAAGTTTGGCAAATTTTGCCCCTCGGACCGACGGGGTACGAACATTCCCCCTACATTATGAACTTCAGCACCTTCGCGGGAAATCCCCTGCTGATCTGCCTCGATCGCCTCGCGGAAGAAGGGCTGCTGAATGGACGGGAATTGCAACCCCTCCCAGACAATCATAACCCCAACCGGGTGGATTTCGATCGCGTCATTTCCCACAAAGGTCACTATCTCAAACAGGCGTTTCAACAATTCCGGGACTCCCTCAACCGCACCCCAAATCAAGCCTTTGAAACCTTCTGTAAAGACAAGGCGACTTGGCTGGATGACTATGCCTTATTTATGGCGTTGTTGGAGGAGAATGGGGGCCAGGAGTGGAACCAGTGGGAACCGGCGATCGCCCGCCGGGAACCGGAGGCGTTGAAGGCAAAAACGGAACAACTCCACGACGAAATTCTCTATCACAAATTCCTGCAATTCAAGTTCTTTGAACAGTGGACGCAACTGCGGCGCTACGCTAACAATAAAGGCATTAAAATTATCGGCGATATCTCCATTTACGTCTGTTACAATAGCGCCGATGTCTGGTTCGCCCCCGACAACTTTCAACTCGATCCGGAAACGTTGAACCCGTCCTATATCGCGGGCGTGCCGCCGGATTATTTCAGCGCCACCGGACAGCTTTGGGGCAACCCGGTTTACGATTGGGATGAGTTGAAACGGACGGATTTTTCTTGGTGGATTGAACGGTTCCGGGCGACGTTGGAATATGTGGATTGGGTGCGGATCGATCACTTCCGGGGATTTGAAGCCTATTGGCGGGTTCCCTTCGGAGAAACTTCGGCATTGAACGGGGAATGGATCGAGGCCCCCGGGGCGGAATTTTTTGAAACCCTCGGCCAAAAATTGGGGCGTTTGCCGGTGTTGGCGGAGGACTTGGGAATCATCACCCCCGAGGTGGAAGAATTGCGCGATCGCTTCGAGTTTCCGGGGATGAAAATTCTCATGTTTGCCTTCGGAGAAGATTCGACAAATCCCTACCTTCCCCACAATTATGTCCGCAATTGTATCGTTTACACGGGTACTCATGATAACGATACCAGCGTCGGGTGGTGGCAAACCGTCAGCCCGGAAATTCGCCAACACGTCGCCGGATATCTCGGCTATGCGTTCCCGGAGGCGATCGAGGATATCAACTGGGCGCTGATTCGTTTAGCCCTCAGTTCCGTGGCAAATTTGGCGATTTTCCCCCTGCAAGATGTGTTCGGATTGGATACTCGCGGGCGCATGAATGACCCCAGTACAAACGCCGGAAATTGGCGCTGGCGGTACGAAAGTTCGACGATGTTGACGCACCCGTTGAGCGATCGCCTGCGGTATTTGAACCAAATGTACAGCCGTTAAAATATGTCGGGGCGAATGTCTTTGCCCCGGCACAATTGTAGAGTTGAATCTTCCTTATTCGTGGATGACATAGCGATCGCGCCCCCCTTTTTTGGCTTCGTAGAGTGCCACGTCGGCATCGGCGATCAGATCGGTTGGCCGCTTTTCCGAGTCGGGAACTTGACAGGCGATTCCCAAGCTCAAAGTGACGGAGTTGCCAACGGTGGAGGTTTTGTGGGGAATTGACAACTGTGGCATCTTTTGATGAATCCATTCCGCAACGGTGATCGCGCCTTCGGCATCTGTATTGGGCAAAATAATCGCGAATTCTTCGCCCCCGTAGCGGGCGACCAAATCCGTCGGACGTTTGACGGCTTTTTGCAAAACTCGGGCGACTTTAATCAAACAATCGTCCCCCATCTGATGGCCGTAGCGATCATTGTAAAGTTTGAAATAATCGACATCGCAGAGAATCAAAGATAAGGGCTTTTTTTCCTGGAAACAGCGGTTCCATTCTCGGGCGATCGCGGTGTCGAAAGAACGGCGATTTGCCACCCCCGTCAGGCCGTCGAGAGTCGCCAGACGCTGCAACTCCAACTCCATCAATTTGCGATCGGTGATATCCCGGACAGTGACGGCAAAACCGTCCCCCAGTTTGACGGCGACAAAGTGATACCAAGATCGGGAATGACTCGATTCGTAGTAAAAATCTCGTTCCAGTGTTTTTCCGATTTCGACCACTTCCACAAAAGCATCGAACAAATTCGACCTCAGTTTGTTCAGGAACCGTTTGAAAACTAACTTTCCCCTCAAACCTTCCGGTTCCCGATTGAAGATTCGAGCCATGACCGGATTAACGACCAAACATCTGAAGTCGATAATTTTTCCGGTTTTTGTGTTCCGGACTGCTTCCATCCCCGCGATGCCGTCGAGGGAACTATTTAAAACGCTCGAAATCAAGGCCCGGGATTGATAGAGGATGGCTTCCGCTTCTTTTCTGTGTTGGATTTCACGCCGGAGCTTTTGATGCTTGAGTTCCAACAATCGTTTTTGCTCTTGAATAACCATCTGACTTTCGATGCGGGCGATCACCTCTTCTTCTTGAAATGGTTTCGTGATGTAATCGATGCCACCCATATTGAACGCCTCTACTTTATTGAATATTTCATCCAAAGCGCTGATAAAAATGACGGGGATTTGTTGCGTTTTCGGGTCGGCTTTCAACTGCCTGCAAACTTCGTAGCCGTCCATGTCCGGCATTTTAATATCCAACAAGATCAGGTCGGGCGGATTGAATTTGGCGGCGATCAGACTGCTCTCGCCGTCGATCGCCTTTTTCACTTTATATCCCCTTTCAGTCAGCATTCTGGACAAAACTCGCAGGTTTTCCGGCTTGTCGTCTACGATCAGGATCGTGCCGGCTCTATTGATGTCTGACTGTGCTACCATTTGCGGATAACTCCGATTGTAATTTTTCAATTTTTTGTCGGATTGTGTTGAGTTGAAAGTTGTCAACTAAATCGGTCAATTTTTCCGCCAAAACTGAATATTTTGATGGGATCTTAGCGAGCAATTGTAAGGTCACATCGTCGTCCAGGTCAACCGCGGCCTGATGCAATTGCATCAGCCAAGATTGGGGCATCACTGTCAAATCATCTGCCGTCAAATTTGAGCCGACGTTTTTCGGGGCGATCGCCCGTTCTTCTTCATAACAATATTGAACCCCCAAATGTTTGGCGATCGTCTCAAAAATAACCGACTCTCGAAATGGTTTCCTGACTAAATCATCGCATCCTGCCGACAAAACGATCGCCCTTTCATTATCGATGATACTCGCCGTCAGGGCAATGATCACCGTCGCGCTTCCTTTGGTCGTGCCTTTGATAGATTTCGTCGCTTCGTAGCCGTCCATCACCGGCATCCGCATATCCATGCAAATTAAATGGGGGTCCCAACGCTCCCAAATGGCGATCGCCTCCCGGCCGTTGCCGGCTTCTCGCAGTTCAAAACCCACCGGTTGCAGCAGTTTAATCAGCAATGCGCGGTTGACGGCTTTATCATCCACCACCAGAATTTTATATCGCGGTTGTCCCGGCGCGAGGGCGACGACCCGGCGGGTCGATTTTGGGAAAGGTAATGGGACACCATCGGCTACGGAAACCGCGATTTCAAATGAAAATATCGTCCCCACCTCCGGTTTACTTTTGACCCTCATATCGCCCCCCATCAATTGCACGAATTTACGGCTGATGGTCAGTCCTAAACCCGTGCCTTCTTTGCTTTCAATTCCCGTTTTTGTCTGACCGAATGCTTCAAATATGTGGTCGATTTCCCGACTCGAAATTCCCGCCCCCGTATCTTCAATTTCAAACAATAGTAAACGGTCGCCCGATCGCGTCATCGGCCGCGGCGGACGGGATACATTTTGGCAAGCCACCCGCAGGGATACCCCGCCTTCCTCGGTAAATTTGATGGCATTGTTGAGTAAGTTGACCAAAATTTGCCGCAATTTTGTCTCGTCCGCACGGATATATTGGGGGAGGGCGCGATCGCATTCGATGCTCAGGGCCAAACGTTTGGATTGAGCTTTCAGAGAAAATAAATTTTCCAGATCATCGAGGAGAGCATACAGGTTGAAATCCGACGGATGCACGGTCATTTTTCCCGCTTCTATTTTGGACAGATCCAAAACCTGATTGATCAACGTCAACAAATATTCGCCGCTGCGATTGATGATTGTCAAATTTTCCCGATCTTCCGGATTTAATCGAGAAGAGCGGGTCATGATTTGAGAAAAACCCAAAATGGCATTTAGGGGGGTGCGGAGTTCGTGACTCATATTCGCCAAAAACGAACTTTTAGCCCGGTTCGCGACTTCAGCTTTCTCTTTTTCTACCTCCAATTCTCGGGTTCTTTCTTTAACTTTTTCTTCCAACATCTCGAAGGCGGATTTGAGTTGATACGCCATGCGGTTGAACGACATTCCCAACTCTCCGATCGCGTCTCCCCGTTGCAGATCGACGCTCGTTTCCAAATTTCCGGCGGCGATCTGTTTAGCCGCCTGGTTGAGTTGCAAAATCGGTTTTGTCACCCAGCGGGATGTCAAAATTCCGATCGCGATCGCGCATCCCAGAGCCACAACTGATAATATAATCGTCCGGACATTGTTTGCATAAATTTCCGCCATAAATGCCGACTCCGGAATGGCGATCGCCACCAACCATTCCAACCCGTGTTCGTCGCGGATCGGGATCGTCCTCAAAAAATATCGTTCTCCGTCGAATCGAAAATCGTCGAACTGCAAATCTGAAAAGCGATAAAAATTGTCCGTCGCCGTTTGAACGTGTCCGGCGATCGCCCGCGTCAGCGGATTCTCGCTACCCGTCGCCATCAACCGTTTCGCCCGACCATTTTCACCAACTAAAGCGGGTTTTTCTGCCGTCGAAGTCGCCACCAAATTGCCGGATTGATCCAAAATCACAATTTGTCCGAACTGGCTGATTTTCAGCGTTCTCAAAAAATTGTTGAGAAAGGACAAGTCAATCTGTACGCTCGTCACCCCTCGGGGAATGTCGCCACCATCGATATAAATCGGTTGGGAAAAACTGAAGACCAAAATTGATTGATTAAATGATCTGGAAAATATTTCCACCCATCCCGATTGTTGCGTCGCGATCGCTTGCCCGTACCAGGGACGATTCCTGACATCAAAATTATCCTTTGATATGTCGAAATTCCTGCGAAACAGGTCATCCGGAATATTTAATGACTCGATATCCACATACCCTCGCCATTGAAAATTCGTTTTTTGACCGGCGATCGACACACCTTTTAGCACTCGACCGTCCAACATTTCGGCTTGTCCGGCTCCCCGGAATTCATTGTCGTCGTTGGCGATCACGATCGCCGTAATATAATTGGATTGATAATTCTTATATTCTCGATACAAATAGTCGAGCCACCGATCCATATTCTCAAGATCGAGCAATCCCGTATCGATCAAATCTTGATTGTTCTGAGTGATTTTGGAGGGAAATTCGAGAAAAGTATCAATTCTTTTCCTGATCGCGTCCCCCGTTTCTTCGATTAATTGTTCGGCTAAATTATCGACCGATTTCTGCCCATTTACAAATGACAAATAGCCCACCATACCAGCCGTGACGATCAGTTCGACCACGAAAGGGACGATAAAAATGACTTGCAGAGGAAGCCCGGTTTTAAAATGAGTCAAGAATGGATTCTTCATATCCAATTGAGAGAGATCGTCTGTCGGCGATCGCCCGACTTTTAACGAAACAAAGAAAGTTGTTCCTCGGGCGGTTCATACCCCAAATGTCTCCACGCCGCCGCCGTGGCGACCCGGCCCCGGTGGGTGCGTTGCAAAAATCCAATTTGCATCAGATAGGGTTCGTGAACTTCTTCGAGGGTTTGGGCATCTTCTCCGGTCGCGGCGGCCATCGTTTCCAAACCGACCGGCCCGCCGTTAAAATTTTCGATCGCCGTCTGCAACAAATGTCGATCCGTCCAGTCCAAACCGAGGGGATCGACATTGAACAGTTCCAAAGCCGCGGCGGCAATTTCCCGGGTGATGGGTCCGGAGGCTTTCACCTGCAAATAATCTCGCACCCGACGCAGCAGGCGGTTGGCGATACGAGGGGTTCCCCGGGAGCGTCGGGCGATTTCTGCGGCTCCGTCCGGTTCGATGGGAGTCTTCAACACTCCGGCCGTGCGGCGGACGATTTCGGCGAGGTCATCGACTTCGTAAAACCGCAGGCGCTGGATCAAACCGAAGCGATCGCGCAGGGGCGAGGTCAAGGCACCGATACGAGTGGTCGCTCCCACAATTGTAAACCGATTCAGGGGAATGCTGCGCGTCCGGGCACTCCTCCCCTGGCCGACGGTGATATCGAGGCGACAATCTTCCATCGCCGGATAGAGAATTTCTTCCGCCATTTTCGAGAGGCGGTGGATTTCGTCGATAAACAAAATTTCCCCCGGCTTCAGGTTCACCAGCAGTCCGGCGATATCCCGCGGCTTCTCCAGAGAGGGGGCGGTGGTGATTTTGCAGTTGACCCCCATTTCCGCCCCCAAAATCAAAGCCATCGTCGTTTTTCCCAGTCCGGGGGGGCCGTAAAGCAGCAAATGGTCGAGGGGTTCCTGGCGGGACCGGGCCGCGGCGATCGCGATTTCGAGCACGTCTTTGAGGTCCCGCTGGCCGATGTAGTCCGCTAACCGCCGGGGACGAATCTTTTCTTCCGGTTTCGGGTTTTCCTTCTCCTGGGGCGTTTCTCGGGGTGTCAGCGGGGACTCCTCCCCCTGCGGTTTCACTTGATAAGATGCGGCTCCGGACCGGGGCCGTTTGGGTTCGGGAAAATCTTTGCGGGAAGAGACGATCGCCATAAGAGTTGAAGGGAAACTGCCGACTGTTTGAATTGTGGCATACTGGAGAACTGAGGCTAAAATGTTTGGGAGTCCCTCGAAAAATGACCGCTTCTGTCTCAGTTCCGGAAAACGTCACCTTTGAAGGGGCGATCGCGATCGCCGGGTCCCTCCTTGACGGACGGGAAACGGAAACCCTTTCGGAAGACGATTTCGCCGCCGCCGTCTCCGAATTGGTGCAAACCTCCAATGGGGCCCGGGGCTTTTTCGTCACCTACCTGACCGACGATCGCGCGATCGCTGATAACGCCTCGGTTTCCACCCGAAAAGCCCTGGAATCTTCCCCCGAAATCGTCTCCGAATTGCTGGTCAAAAATATCGCCATGTCAACGGCGATGGCAATCTATCACCGCCGCCAACAAAACGAGGAGATGGCCGCCAGTTCCGACCGAGTGCGATCGCGCTGTTCCCGACTGATCCGCGCTCTGAATTTACCAGCCCTCCAACCCCGACTGCAACAACTTCTGGAAAGTGCCGAAACCGGCGAGGGAACCTACGGGGACTTTCTGAAACGGTGGGGCTACGACGCCGAACAGCGAAACGCGATCGCAAAATCCGTAAGGACAATTAACAATTAATAATTAACAATTAACAATTAATAATTAAATTTTCCGGGTTTTGAATCCGGCTAACTCCCCAATCATCGACCGATGATTTTTGCTACAAGAAAAGGGAATTGATTCCCCAGCGGTGCGGCTGTTCCACCCGTTTCTGAGCTTCCTCCGCCCCCTCTGCTTCCTCCGCCCCCTCTGCTTTCTTCTCCCCACACCCCACACCCCACACCCCAACCGACGTCCCCAAATTCTGAATAATTTGCTACCGTATTCAGAAACGAGTCACCAAATCGGGGTTTAACCGTGGCAACAAACGATCGCGTCGTGGTGGTCGGGGCTGGATTTGGCGGCTTGAAAGCGACCCACCTGCTGGCCCGAGGCGGAGTTGACGTCCTCCTGCTGGATCGCAATCCCTACCACACCTTCACCCCCCTCCTGTACCAAGTGGCGACGGGGTTACTCTTCCCCTACCAGGTCGTCTACCCGGTGCGGCGGGCGCTGCAAAAGTACCCCAACGCGGAATTTATTCAAACCGCCGTCGGGGGGATCGACTTTGCCGATCGCGTGGTGAAAACCGACGTCGGGAAGGTGAGTTACGATATTTTGGTGATGGCGACGGGAAGTCGCCCCCAATTTCACGGCATCCCGGGGGCGGCGGATCACGCCCTGACTTTGAATTCCCTGCCAGATGCGATCGCCCTGCGACACCACATCCTCGATCGCGTCCGGCGGGCGATTGTCGAACCCGAACCCCGCGTCCGCGGCCGGTTGCTGACGTTCGTGATCGTCGGCGGGGGACCGACGGGGGTGGAACTGGCCGGGGGGCTGGTGGAAGAATTGCGATCGCTCTTGGACCGGCGGGGATTATTTTCGGAAACCCGGGTGATTTTGGTGCACTCCCGCGATCGCCTGCTGCCCAATTTCCCGGAATCCTCCGGCCAATTTGCCCAACGCCACCTCCGCAAATTGAGGGTTTGCCTGTCTTTCAACCACCGCGTCGAGGCGGTGAATCCCCACGGGGTGGAATTGGACGACGGCAGCGCGATCGCGGCGGATACGGTGATTTGGACGGCGGGGGTGGAAGCCGACCTGGCCGCAGACCCCGAGAAACTGCCCACGGCGGGCAAAAATAAGATTTCCGTCGCACCGACGCTGCAACTGCCCGACGATCCGAACGTTTACGCGATCGGAGATGTCGCTTACGTCGAGTCGGGCGATCGCGTTCTCGTCGGCGTGGCACCGGAAGCGATGCAGGGGGGGGAAGCCGTCGCCGACAATATTTTGCGCCAGTTGCGCGGAAAATCCCCCCGACCGTTTCAGTATGAGGATAAGGGACGGGCCGCGATAATCGCCCGCAATGCCGGGGTTCTCAATACCGATCGCCTGAACCTGGCCGGGGTGTGGGGTTGGCTGGGTTGGCTGGCGATCCACCTGTTTTATTTACCGGGCGGGCGAAATCGGTTGGGGGCGGTTTACAACTGGATTTTGGATTATTTTTGGGGATCTCGATTCGTCGGGGCGATCGCGCCGCCCTATCCCGAAGTGGCATTTTTGGAAGGCCGAGATCCCGCCGCCGAGTTTTTCAATTATCGTCGCAAAAAACGGCGATCGCACCCGTTCTCTCAATTTAATTTAGGGGTTCCGATCATGAATTACATTCCGTTAATCGGGCGGACATTTTTAGCCGTCATTTTCCTGCAATCGGCGATCGGCAAAATCTTCTCCTTCGCCGACACCCAGCAGATGATGGCCGCTCTCGGCCTGCCCATCCCCGCCTTATTGTTGTTGGGAAATATCGTCTTCCAACTCGTCGGCGGTTTGTCGTTAATTTTAGGCTACCGAACCCGCTGGGGGGCGCTGATTTTAATCTTATTTTTAATTCCAACAACCCTCGTCTTTCACAATTTCATCGCCGATCCCGGCGAAAAGGTCGCCTTCTTCAAGAATCTGGCTTTGATCGGTTCTTTGATGATGGTGTCCTACTTCGGCGCCGGACCCGTCAGCTTGGATGCCAAGCGATCGCTCCGACACAGCGAACCCCAATCCTCCGATCTTTCCCGCCATCTTTGAAACGGGGGAGTTGGCAGTCAGGGAAAAGAAACTGTGGAGTTGCACGGATGAGTCCCATATCTATACTGACTCCAAAAATTCCTTGACTGTCAAGATAGAAATACCTCGAAATGGATTCAGACTTATCGCAGGTATCGCGCTCGTCTGTTTACAAAGTAGCAACAACTTTAGGATTTTCTCTTAAAGGAGTTGGTAGAGGCACATTGACTATGCCTTTAAGAGTTCAGTTTTGGACGGCTTAAGAATCCCCGCGTCTTTAGACCGGGGAGAAGTCAAAGTATATCAATTCCAATCTCGACGCGATCGCTTGATTCTCGGGACGGCGACGCTGAAATCCGTCGGGGCGACGGGTTCGATGTCGGGATCGACACCCCCCACCTGGTTGGTGCGGAGTATCCACACCGACGCCCCCAGTTGCAGGAAAATCATCGCCACCTGGTCGTGAACCCAGCGGGGGAGGAGGGTACGCCAACTCGCGATCGCTTTCATCAAGGTATCTTTGGGCGTTTCCACCGGAAAATCCCCCAATCTCGGGGCGTTAAACCGCCAGTCCGGGCGAACCTTCCCCGTCGGCGTCAGGTGGTGTTCCAGGGTTTTCACCAGATCCGATAGCAATTGGAAGCGCAGGGTTTGTTCGTGGGTGGGATGTTCCCGCATCCATTTGACGATCAAAGGATTGAGCTCGAACTGGGCTGTCATCCGCTGTAGGGAAGTGTAGAGGGCTTGGCTAGAGTCCTGACAGCAGGAGTTGATCGGGCTGACAAAGGTAGTCCCCGTCCCGTCCCCGACCCGGTAGCGGGCCGCCATCACATCCAATTCCCGCACCACCCAACTCAGGGGCGAGAATTTGAGCCCGTCGAAGTCGTAATCTTCGGTGAGGGGGCTAAATTTAATTAAGGTTTCGCACAGGGGACGCACACCCATCCATCCCCACTGGCGATCGCCCCCATAGCGCTCCCAGGCGTTGGTTCCGGAGGTGATGCCGTCGCCGTTGTGGGTGTAGATCTGGCGGTATTCCATCGCGAACCGCAGTTCGTCGGTGAGGGGATCTCGTTTCACCTGGGCGACTCCGAAAGCGAAGTGGCCGAAGTAGATGCCCATCGAGGCAAATTCCGCCTTATTCCCGCCGATGCCCCCGTACAGGTGCATCATCAGGGCGCGATCGCCCTCTTTCCACTCCGAAATAGCCATTTGATTTTGTATCTCTTCCGAAGGTTCGGCTTCGGGGTGCAGCAGGACGGTTTTGATCTGACCTTTTTCTTCTTTTAATTTGTCCCAGTAGTGGTGATTGAGATAGTCCAGACCGGGTTTGATACCGTAGATGACCCGTTCGGGGCAGACGGCCAGCAGTCCCCGGGGCGCGATCGCCCGCACCGTAAATCGACCCTGGCGGTTTCTCGCCCCGTAAATGTACCATCCCGCTGCGTTGACGGGGGATGTTTCCAATTCTCGGTTGCTCGAGGAATAAACCCCGTTCCGATTGGGAAGTACGGAGGGGATGTAGACGATCTCCTCGTCGCCGTCGAAAGCGCGGGTTTGGCGGTTGTAGTGCCGGACCTTAAACAGGTCGCCGCCCAAGTTTTGGCGGACGGTGACGACACCGTAAAATTTCGCCGAAATCTGGATCGGATCGCGTCGAATGTAGAGAATCGGGTGTTCCGACCCCGCATCTTCCACCGCCACCGGGTCGGGGAGGGCCACCAACATATCATCCTCCGGTCGGGCGCCGGCCAGGGACTCCAGGGGGCCGACATTAGGCCAGCCGTCGAGGCGGCGGGGGTGAATTTTCCCCTGCCGTTCGCTGACCCGGGCCTGGTCGGAGAAATTGACATCCACCGTCACCAGTTTGGCGTAGGCTTGCACGTCCGCATCGGGACTCCAGCGCAGTTTCACCACCTGTCCGATGCGATGTTGGTGGGCGGCATCGGTGTGGTGGATCTCGAACCAGACCCCGTCCCCGATTTGGCGGTCGTCCGGGGCGGGTAAAATTAATCGTCCCATCCAGGGGGCGATCGCTTGGTAACAGTCCGGATTCAAGCTCTGTTCGAGGGGGAAGTAGCCAATTTGATTGAATAGAGCCTGTTTGTAGCGATCGTAATTGCTGACGGTGATAAATTTTTCCGGATCTAACCCTGTCGATTCCCAGTCTTCGCACAGGATGCCGCTCACGATCTGGACGGTTTGTCGGATGTGGGTGCGTCCGTCAGGTAAGACATTTTCCCCCATCGGCCCGTCATTGGCGTTGTGACCCACCGGCCCGAGGGAAATGAAGGCGATCCGGCCCCGCCGTTTGGCGCGGTTCCAGTTGGAGAGGATCGCGATCGGCCAGCGCCCCCAAAACATCAGCGGGCCGACTTTTTCGACGTAATCCTTTTCCCCGACGAGGTGATAGAGTCGTTTGACTTCCATCGCCCCGATGTTGCCGCTGATCACCCCGGCCAGGGAAATCACTTCGATGGGGGCGCGGATGTTGTATTTCAGAAAGCTGACGGCCCCCATCGACATCTGGCCGCCGCCGCTGTAGCCGAGGAGGGTGACGGGTTTGCCGCTGCCGAGGGGGTAGCCGAAGCCAATCAGGTTGTTGTAGAGGACCTGGGCGAGGCTCTGGTTTTGGATCGGGCCGTAGCGGGGATCGGCGGAGACGGCGACGGCGACGACGTTGCGGATGTTGACGACAAAGCCGATGGGGTTGGCGGGGTTTTTGGCCGTCAGGGATTCGATGATCCGCCACATGAAGGCCATCGGGCCGCTTTCGTCGAGGGGTTTGTTGGCGACGGTGTAGGGCATGATGCCCTTGACGAGCAGAACGTCGGGGGGGAGGCTTTCGGCTAGGCGGTCGAGCAGATTTTCGACTTCGGGCAGGTATTGAGAATAGCCCTGGTTGATGCCGTCGAGGTAGAGGACGTAGCGGGAGACGCTGGTGGGGTCGGCGACTTCCCGGACGGGGGTGCCGGTGTATTCGAGGGGGCTCGCGCCGTACCATCCCGCCCACCAACTCAGGGATTCTAAGGGGGTGAGGAGGATGGAAACGAACAGGGCGATGAAACTGATCGTCGTCAGGTCGATCGCCAGCCGCAGAGTCCGGCTGAGGGCGCTGTACCAACTGCCATACCAGGTGGGGGATTGGGAGGAAATCAGGACGAAGACGAAAAAGGCAACTAGGGCGATCGCGATCAATTTTAGGGCGCGGTTGCGCTGGCGAACTTCCGGGGTGGGGGGCGCGGTGGCGTCGAGGAGGACTTCGTTGCCCACGTCGTCGAGGTTTTCAAAGTTGCCTTCCATCACCATCTGTTTGAGTTCCCGGCGATCGGTGATGACTCGGGTTCCGGCAGCCAAATTCATCATTCCCTGACCCAGGGCCATGATGGGACGGCCGATGGTGCGTTGCAGGGCTTGCAGCACCACCCACCCCAACCCGACACAGGAAAAGGCAGCCCAGATGTCCAGATTGGCGATCGCTTTGATGGCGGTGATTTCAGCCAATAACGACCAGATGGATAAAAACACTGCGATGGAGATGCCGCAGTAGGGCAAACCCATCAGAAATCGAAACATTTGGGGGGCGTAGCTCAATCCCAAGGTGGTGAGGGTGCTGCGGGCGTTCAATACCGTGTCGAAAAAGACGTTGCCGACGAACCAAATACTCAACGCCCAAAACCAAAAGGTGAAGGCGAATAAAATCGTCGCCATCCCCAGGCTGAGGATGAAGCGGAAGGGTCTGACGCGGTTGATAAATAAAACGATACACTGGCCGATCGCCTGGGACAATCCCGCCACCAACACCACCGTTAGGGCTAGGGTTCGGCCGTCGGGAAAATTGCCAATTTCGAGAAAGGCGTCTGGATTCAGGGACACGGCGCCGGAAATCAAGTCCCACCCGTTCTCAAATGCTGTTTCCATAGTCATTCCCTCCAGAAAGAAGATGCGATCGGTTCGTGTGCTCTCAGGGGCAGTTTGCCATCTATCATAAGGCAGCTTTTGAGCATTGCTGCATTAAAATTGTTAGAATCGTCTGCGAACCAGCAATTCCCGATTCAGATTGACTGTCATGGCACATGATTGTCCTTGGCCCAGGGTAGTATGAGGCATAGATCTGCGAAGAATGGTAGTAAGTACAAATTACTACCTGTTTCCCGATGCCTTTTTAGAATTCTGCCGATCCATTAAGATAATCTAAAACCAGACATAAATCTCGTTTTTCTTCTTCTGGGTAATTATGGCTGTCAAAAAAGAGCAATCAAAGCTTGACAGAACCATTGCTTTATGGTATCAACATTGCGATTTTGATTAATGGAGCCATCTAAAAAAGCTTGAAAGTATATTTCAGTCGGAGTTTAAATATGTTGACAACTCACAATCCCAATAGCAATGATGCGATCAAAATTGAGGCAGATACACCGGAAGAGTATACGGATGATAACACTGTTCCCTATCCTTACGATCAAAAGGATATTGATATTCGAGAAATCTCTTATACGGCTTATGAATTGAACCGGAAATGCAAACAAAGAAAATTAATCCTTGATCCCGAATTTCAAAGAAATCCCAATATCTGGAATCAAGAACAAAAAAGTAGATTTATCGAGTCAATGATTCTGAATCTTCCCTTACCTTATTGGTATTTAAAGCAAACTAGGGATGGAAAATATATCGTTGTGGATGGGCTACAAAGAACCGTAGCCATCCGTGACTTTATGGATAATAAATTGAAACTAACTGGATTAAAAGCTTTGCCACAATTAAACGATCACAACTTTGAAGATTTAAAACAATTAAATGGAGACTACGAAACTAGAATTGAAGACAAAAAAATTCCCTTATGTGTTATTCCAGCTTCCGTACACTCAAAGATTGTTTATGACATTTTCAGTCGAATTAATACGGGAGGAACGCAGCTAGAACGACAGGAAATTAGAAATTGTATTTTTACAGGTCGATCAACAAAGTTATTAAAAGAATTGTCAGAAAAAGAATGTTTTAAACAGGCAATTGATCGCGGATTTTCCTCAAAGAGAATGAAAGATCGCGAGCTGATTTTACGTTATTTAGCCTTTAAAATATTTGACTATCATCAAGATTATAAAGGTGACATGAATGATTTTCTCGATGAATGCATGAAAACAATAAACTCAATGCCAGACAATCAAATCGATGAATTGAAAAAAGATTTTGAAAGAGTGATGAAATTAACTTATGATTTTTTTGGGTCAGAAAATTTTCGTTTGCCAACGGAGAAAAACAGGGGAAAGGTTAATATGATTATGTTTGAATCCATTTCTTACTTTTTTTCGACCCACGACAATCTCTTTTTAGAACAGCATAAGGAAACCATAAAACAAAATTTTATAAACTTACGAAATAATCAACAATATGTGGGGTCTATTAAACGGGTGAGAAATGATAAAAATACAGTGATTCAAAGATTTGATTTGGCTCAAAAAATTTTGGGAGACGTTTAGTCATGTTAACTAAAATAGAATTAAAAAATTTTAAGTGTTTTCAAGACAAAACTTCTTTTCCCCTGGGGAAAGTCACTTTGCTTACAGGTATTAATGGACGAGGAAAATCTAGCTTGCTTCAGTCTCTACTGTTAATGAGACAATCAATTGAATATGACGATGGTACAAATCAATTGATATTAAATGGAAGCTGCCTTAATTTGGGGAGATTTGATGAAATTAGAAATACAGGGGTATCAAGAGAAAAAACAATAGATTTCAATTTTTTTTATGAAAATCAAATCAATATCAATGAACTTGAAACTATAACAATACAAGGAAGTGCTAATTACTGTTTTGTCGAAAACATGAACGATGATATGGTTGTCGCACTCAAAGTTGCTACATTTAAGGGAAACCTCTTTTCATCATCAACGAACGATTCTCAATCCTATGAAAAGCAAGTATTTGCAGAAAATAATCAAAACATTTCAAAATTTATTCCCGACAAAATATTGGGAGAAGAATTTGATGATAATCATCAAAAACTTTTTCACAATTCGTTAAAATTTTCTGCGATTCATTATATTTCTGCCGACAGAGTGGGACCCCAAGACGTTTATTTTAAATCGACTCTGCCCAAATTTCCGAATGTCGGCTTAAAAGGAGAATCAACAGTCAATTTACTTTACCGAATGAAAGATGAGTTGGTCGATGATCGATTGTGTTTGGGTGAAGATGCGAAAACTTTAATTATCCAAACGCAAGAATGGCTTAATAAAATCTTTGACGGTGCGAAAGTCGAAGTTTCTGGTTCCAAAACTAACGTCTTAGAACTAATGTTTAATAGTAGTTTATCCAAAGATCGTTTTCGTCCGGCCAATATTGGTTTTGGATATCATTGTATCTTGCCTATTATTGTTTCCGGACTGATTGCCCAAGAAGGAGAAATTTTAATAGTAGAAAATCCGGAAGCACATTTACATCCAAAAGCACAATCTGAACTTGCCAAATTTTTATCGAAAGTGAGTGGCTGTGGCATACAAGTATTGATCGAATCCCATAGTGACCACATTTTAAACGCATTGCGGATTGCTGTTCTCGATCATATTTTAAGTAATGAAGAATTAAGCATCTTATATTTTTCCCAAAAAATTGGTGAATCTGTCATTCCAATACCGGTTCATCCTGATGGCAAGATCGAAGAATGGCCTGACGGATTTTTCGACCAAATGGATCAAGATTTCGAGCGTCTTTTTGGAATTTAAAATAATGATCAAAATCGAAATTTTTCTAAATGAAGTTTCGTTAAAAGGGCAATACTCTACCCAAACAGAATTTGAAGAGGCTTTAAAAATCATCAAAAGTATTTTTGACTCAATTAATTCCCTCAAAAAAGCAAACATCGATCCGAAAAATTATTATACTGATGTACTCTGGGATTGTAATGCAATCAAGGATGTTATTTTCAGAGAAAGTTTCAATAAAATCAAACAAAAAGATTTTAAGATAGCGGTTAAAAATATCATATTTAATAAAGTCAATCCAAAGGATTGGCGAACGGAACAAATCCACTCCGCACTGGACTATTTTGATTATGTTGATGGCGAAGATTACAAAGAAGCCAAAAATACTTCTTTGGCAGAAGTGACAGAAAGGCAGTTAATAAATTTAGACTCTAAGTATTTATTGATCAACTTCATCAATTCTTGTTTTCAATGTCCACATGAGAAGATTCCAAAATGCAATTCTATTTTTATTGTCAAAAATAATGATACAATTAATCTGATCAACTTGGATAGCGTTGAAAATCATATCGGATTTAAAAGTTGGCTAGAAAATACTTGTAGATTTAGTGATACAAAGTACGATCAAAATTCTCAAAAACCTCCCACTGATTCTCAAACAATATTGCGAGATCATGATAGATTTGAGCCGACCAACTATAAATTTGGTGGTAGAAAAATTTACCAAGAAAAATCGACTGGCTATCTTTGGTATGTCGATAATCTACATTTCGGACAATCCGCGCATTTAGAAGTTTTTGAAAGGACGGGAAAACGTCATCTTGGAGAATCGGATTTAGATGGAAATCTTGATCGAGAAAAATCTGACACCAATAAAAAGCCTATTTTGTAAATGTGTGTTCGGAATAAAATGTAGAATGAACGTTGTTAGAAGTATTCTTAGACAATAATTTTGGCTGTTATATTTTATGATCGGTGATGCTATAATTTAGATTAAATCGCCAAATTAGTATTAGGTATTTGACCTTGGTTCCCATCCACGACGACAATCCCATCCAAATCGATCCGTGGGTCACGAAAATTTTGATCGCCGTCAATATCGTCGTCTTCGCGATCGAAGTGGTGGTAGCCACCCAACCGGAACAACTCGAACAATTCTTCCACGCCTGGGCCTTCGTCCCCTGTCACCTCACCGATACCTGTCCCCCCACCATCCCGGCGTCAACTTTCAACAACCCCGTCTGGCTGACGCTGATCACCTCCCAATTTCTGCACGGCGGCATCGGACACATCGCCGGAAATATGTTGTATTTGGGAATTTTTGGGAACAACGTCGAGGAATGTTTGGGTCACATTAAGTTTTTGATTTTCTACATTTCCTGCGGCGTCCTCGCCGCCCTGGCCCAAGGGTTTTTCTCCCCGACTTCCGTGATACCCACCCTCGGCGCCAGCGGTGCGATCGCGGGTGTTTTGGGCGCCTATTTGATCCGATTTCCCCGCGCCAAACTCTTAATCCTGCCCTTTTTTCCCCTCCCCATCCCCATCCGAATTCCGGCTTTTTTCTTTCTGGTTTTCTGGTTTATTCTCCAATTTGTCAACGGTGTCGCCAGTTTCAACCTGCAAATTTCCACCGGAGAAGAAGTCGGCGGCGTCGCCTACTGGGCCCACGCCGGAGGATTTATCTTCGGCGCCTTCCTCGGTTCCATGATGGGTTTGTTTACTTCGCCACAGCGGGGGAGAAGGGAGTAGGGAGTCGGGAGTCGGGAGTCGGGAATAGGGAATAGGGAACTTTTCAGTCCCCCAAATTGACACAATCAACCTCCCAATATATTGATGCTATCTGGGGGTACGAAAACCTTGATTTGTTGACGGAGTTGATAGCGATCGATGTCTTCTCGATGCCAGTTTTGGAGTCGCACGGTGAGGCGGCAGTTTTCCGTCAATTTCACCTGATAGCGGGTGTCGGTTCCGATGTAAATCCGTTCTTCCACGGTTCCCGGCCAGCCTTCGATGTTGGCGTAATTTCCGGGATATAAGGTGATTTTTTCCGGCCGGATGGTCAGCGTCACCACCTGTCCGACGGAGAGATTTTCCGGGGTGGCGACTCGGACGGGTAAATATTCGTCTACGAGGACGATCGCACCCTCTTCGTCCGTATCCACAACCCGTCCGGTCAAAAAATTGCTCTCCCCGATAAAGTCGGCGACAAATCGGGTTTTCGGATACTCGTAAATCTCCACTGGAGTGCCCACCTGCAGCACTTCTCCCCCGTTCATGACGGCGATGCGATCGGACATGGTCATCGCCTCTTCTTGGTCGTGGGTGACGTAAATAAACGTAATTCCCACCCGCTGCTGCATCTGTTTGAGTTCGAGTTGCATCTGTTTCCGCAACTTCAGATCCAGGGCTCCGAGGGGTTCGTCAAATAGTAGCACTTCCGGCTCCTTTACCAAGGCTCTAGCCAAGGCCACCCGCTGCTGTTGTCCGCCGGAGAGTTGGCGGGGACGCCGATCGCCCATTTCGGTCAATTGTACCAGGTCGAGCACCTTCGCCACGCGATCGCGGACTTGGGAAGATGGCAGATTTTCCATCTCCAGTCCGAAGGCGACATTTTCCCGAACCGTGAGGTGGGGAAATAGGGCATAATGTTGAAAGACTGTATTGACCGGGCGGTGAAACGGGGGGCGATCGCGCATCGGTTGGCCGTGGATGTAAATCTCCCCGCCGGTGGGCAATTCAAACCCCGCGACCATTCGCAACGTGGTGGTTTTTCCGCAGCCGGACGGCCCGAGGAGGGAAAAAAATTCCCCCTCCCGCACCTGCAAATTAACAGAATTAACCGCCATCACCTCTCGGTTTTTCCCTCCCCGAAAGGATTTACAAATATTGACCAGTTCGACCGCATCTTTCATGAAATTAACAATTAATAATTAATAATTTTTGATTGTGGGTTGGATATCATGTCCGCT